>NZ_CP042239.1:3740000-4040000 GCF_007833215.1 Sphingomonas suaedae | reverse complement strand
GGATCATGATGGCGTGACGTTGTTCGCGGTATCGAAGGACGCGGCGAACCTCACCGCCGACCCGCAGCGGCTCGCCGATGCCAGCCTCGCCGCGCGCATGACCTTCGACGGCGTCGCGGTCGATGCCGATGCGGTGATCGGGGAAGTCGATGGCGGCCGCGCGGTGCTCAACGCATTGCTCGGCGCGGGACGCACGGGTGCTGCGGCGGAAATGCTCGGCGTCGGCGGCGGCGCGATGGACATGACGGTCCAGTATCTCAAGGAGCGCAAGCAGTTCGGCGTGCTGATCGGCAGCTTCCAGGCGCTCCAGCATCGCGCCGCCCACCTCTATTCCGAACTGGAGGTCGCCCGCGCCGCAGTGCTCAAGGCACAGCAACTGCTCGACGCGGGCGACGCCAAGGCGGACGAAGCGGTGTCGGTCGCCAAGGCGATGGCCGGCATGGCCTCGACGCTGGCGGTGCAGGAAGGCGTGCAGATGCATGGCGGCATCGGCATGACCGACGAATATGATATCGGCTTCTACATGAAGCGCGGGCGCGTGCTGGCGGAGTTGTTCGGGGATACCAACTATCACGCCGACGCCCTGGCGCGGGCGGCGGGGTATTGACGATCTATAGCCCCTCCCCTTCAGGGGAGGGGTTGGGGTGGGGCCTCTCCTCTTGGCCACCGGTCTCGATGAGATTGAGACTCCCCACCCCCAACCCCTCCCCTGAAGGGGAGGGGCTTAAGGAGGAAGAATGACCGAACAACGCGCCGAAACCGCCGCCGAACAGGTGACCCAACTCGTCACCCTCCTCGACGTCGAAACCATCGATGTCGACCTGTATCGCGGCGCGCGCCAGCCCGGCGGGGTCGGGCGCGTGTTCGGCGGGCAGGTGATCGCACAGGCGCTGCAGGCGGCGCAGCGATCGGTCGAGGGCAAGGACGCGCATTCGCTCCACGCCTATTTCATGCGCCCGGGCAATGAGGATTTCCCGATCATCTACCGCGTCGTGCGCGATTATGACGGGGGCAGTTTCGCCAATCGCCGCGTGATCGCGCTGCAACAGGGCGCACCGATCCTCAACATGATCGCGTCGTTCCAGCGGCCCGAGGATGGCCTGTCGCATCAGGCCGACATGCCCGACGTGCCAGGCCCCGACGACCTGCGGTCCGAGTTCGACCTGCGCGAGGAAATCCGCGACCATGTGCCGGAGAAGTTCCGCCCCTTCTTCCTGCGCCCGCGCCCGATCGAAATCCGCCCCTGCTCCCCGCGCAACTGGTTCAAGCCCGAAAAGCGCGAACCGGTGCAGCATAGCTGGTTCCGCACCGCCGCCGCCCTGCCCGACGATCCCGCGCTGCACCGCGCGGTACTGTCCTACGCCAGCGACATGATGCTGCTCGGCACCGCGACGATGCCCCACGGCGTCAACTGGATGACGCGCGGGTTGCAGAGCGCGAGCCTGGACCACGCGGTGTGGCTTCACGAGCCGCTGCGCGCCGACGAGTGGCTGCTCTACACCACCGACAGCCCCTGGGCCGGCCATGCGCGCGGGTTCAATCGCGGGCGCATCTACAGCCGTGACGGGCGACTGGTGGCGAGCGTCGCGCAGGAAGGGCTGATGCGGATGCGCGAGGGGTGAGCTATTCCTCCCCCAGCTTGCCTGGGGGAGGTGGCAGCGCGCAGCGCTGACGGAGGGGCCGCCGCTGCAAGCGGCGGAATTTTGCCGAGCTGTTCAACGGCCGTCTGCGCGGCCGCCCCTCCACCGCCTTCGGCGGTCCCCCTCCCCTGCTCCGCAGGGGAGGAATTGGAGCACTCACTCCTTCGGGCGGATCACATAGGCTGCGGGGAGATAGAGGAATACCTCGCTCAGGCTGGCCCGCGACCATTCGACGGGGCGGTCCAGCCCGCGCACCTCGACGCCATAATCGGGTCCGAACCGGGCGGCGGTGGCGGCCGCGTCTGCGGCGATCATCTCGATGATCTTCTGGCGATACTGATCGGGGTTCAGCACCGACAGCGTCAGATCGCCGACTGTCTCCATCTGGGCGCGGCCCGTGGGCGGTACCGCCTTGATGAATTTGGAGATGCGCTCCAGCGCCGCCTTGGCATCGATACCAGGTTCCAGCTTTGCCTTCACGATGAAGCTGGTGCGTTCGGAATCGGGGCGGCGGTCCTTGCTCAGCGTCAGGTTGCCGTAATTTTCCAGCGTCAGCGCTTCGACTACATAATCGCCCGTGGCCAGTTCGACGCCATATTGTCTGGCGCGCTCGATCGCGCTCTTCACCATCGCGTAGATTTCCTTGCGCCGCAGCGCCTCGTCGCGCGTGTCGCCGGTGATCGCAACCCGCTGGACCGCGAAGTCCGCAGTGCGCCGCAGCGTGATGATCGGAAGCGAAGTGCCTTGAAACCCGTCGCGATTGGCCGATGCGCGCGACGCGCTGACCACCACCTCCTGCGCGGGGGCAGGCATCGCCATTCCGGCGATCAATGCCGCCGCCATGAATGCTCGAACTGCTCGCATCGCTTCCTCCGATGAACCCTGTGCGTGCAGTCTTGCCCCGGCAGCCATTCGGGTCAACGCACTGTCAGGAGTCGTCAGACTCGCGTTCGTCGTCATTCGCGTCGGGCATCCGGAACACGACCTTGGTCACGCAGCCGCGCGCACCGCCGGGCGAACCCTCTGCCTGTGCCGCCGCAACGATGTGGCGCGCAGTCGCGCCGAACTGTTCCGCCGGCTCACTCGCCAGCACCTTGACGTTGCCGGTGGCGCCCCAGGGGGCAAGGTCGAAGCCGATAATTGCCCAGCCCTCGATCGCACGGCGGCTGAATGGGCGCGGATAGGTCAGTCGGGGCGGACGGGTCCATTTGACCGTGTCGGGGCAGGTCGCGTCATCCATACGGAACGTCTCGGTGCCGGGCGAAACCGGCGCCGCAACCGGCTCCGTCGCCCCGAGCACGCTGGGCAGCGTACAGCCAGTGCGCGGATTGGCCCCGGCAAAACGGGTCCGGCGCGCCGCATCGAGTGCCGCTGCGTCCAGCGCGCCATTGCCGCTGCTGGTGCGGATCGCCAGCCGGGTCGGCACGCCCTCGGCGTCGATGTCGAACCCCACGACGCTATAGGCCCGCACTCCCGGCTCGCGCGGCAGGCTCTTCTTGTCCGGAAAGGCGCGCAGCAAAATCTGGGGCGGACGCGCGCCATCGCAGTTCAGCTTGCGGACCCGCGCCAACAGGGTGGGCCATACGGAACCGCTGTCGACTGCGGTACGTAACGCGGCGACACGGTACAGATCCGTGGCATCGGCCCTGTCGAACGGCTGGGTGCGTGGTGTGAAGACCAGGCTGCACTGCGTCCCGGCCCGCCCTGCGGCAAACCGCCACAGGCTGAGCGCAGGTGCGAGGTCGCCGACCGGTACGAAGGCATAGGGTGCCCCGGTCACCGCCTGTTGCACGATCCCCGTCGGGCGCCCATCCTGATCGATGGTGAAGCGCATTTCGACCGCGCGGGGCGGGTTCGCACCGATGCTCGCCACTTCCGTAAAGGGCGAGATGGTGGTGAGCGGCGCAACCGCGCGCTCGCCGCAGCGCACCTCTCCCGCGATGAAATCGACGAGATGGGGTCCATAGAGAGACGACGACCCGGGAACCACGACCACCGGTGGCGGTGCGGGGGGCGCTGGCGGGGCGACGACAGCCTGCACCGCGACGGCGGCAAAATAGCTCAACATGAGCGGAGCGTCGCGCGTTTGCGTTACCGGATCAAGACATTACACCGCCGTCTTGCCATACTCTTGCCGCGTCACCGGGTGGCTGGATGACAGCCCGCCATCCACCGCCAGCGCCTGGCCGTTGACGTAGCTCGCGTCGTCGGAGGCGAGGAACAGCGCGGCGCGGGCCAGTTCCTCCGCCTGCGCACCGCGACGCAGCGGGTTCAACCGGCCGACGCGGTCCATCTTCCCCGCCTCGCGCGCGTAATCGAAGGTCGGCTTGGTCATGCCGGTCTCGGTGAGGCCCGGGCAGAGCGCGTTGACGCGGACATTCGACCCCGACAGTTGCTGCGCGGCGACCGCGGCGAGGTTGATGACCCCCGCCTTGGACGCCGAATAAGCCGGACTGCCCGCGCCCGACCGGATGCCCGCGACGCTGGCGGTGAGGACGATCGCGCCCTTGCCCCGCTCGGCGATGCGCGGTGCACCGTGCTTGATCGCCAGCAGCGGTCCGATCAGGTTCACGCGCAGCACCTCCGCGATCAGTTCGGGCGTGGTGTCGAAGATGTTCGCCATCCCGCCCGAAATCCCGGCATTGGCGAAGAGGATGTCGAGCCCGCCATATTCGGCGACCGCCAGATCGACCGTCGCGATCACGTCGGGCTCGCTGCCCGCATCCATGCGGATCGCCTTGGCCGTCCCGCCGGCCGCAGCGATCCGCGCGACGGTCTCGTCCGCGCCCTCGCTATTGTCGGCGACGATCACCCGCCCCCCTTCAGCGGCGAACAGGATCGCGGCGGCACGCCCGATACCGCTGCCCGCGCCGGTGACGATGATCGATTTGTCGGTGAAGCGTGCCATCAGATCGTCACCCCGCCATCGATCACCAACGCCTGTCCGGTGGTGTAGCGCCCCGCTGCCGAAGCAAGGAACACGACGCCGCCGGCAATATCCTCCGGCTCGCCCAGGCGCCGCAGCGGGGTCTGTTTGTTCACCCGTGCCTCGGCCTCCGGGTTCTCCCACAGCGCGCGGGCAAAGTCGGTCTTGATCAGCCCCGGCGCGATGCAGTTCACGCGGACATTGTCGGGGCCATATTCGACCGCATAGTTGCGCGCGAGCTGGAAGTCCGCCGCCTTGGACACATTATACGCCCCGATCACCGGCGACCCGCGCAGGCCCCCGATCGAGGAAATGATGACGATCGCGCCATCCTTGCGCGCGCGCATTTCGGGCGCGACCATCTGGATCAGCCAGTGGTTGGACAGGACATTGTTGTCGAGGATCTTGCGAAACTGCTCATCGGCAATGTCCGCCAGCGGCCCGTAATAGGGATTGGACGCGGCGTTGCAGACGAGGATGTCGATCCGCCCGAACACGCGGCGAGTTTCATCCACCAGATGCTGGAGCGCGTCCTTGTGCGAGATGCTCGCCGCAATGGCGATGGCGGTGCCGTCGCCATGTTTCGCGTTGATCGCCGCCGCAACCTCGTCGCACGCATCCTGATTGCGGCTGGAGATCACCACCCGCGCCCCCTGATCGGCGAGCGCTTCGGCGCTTGCTCTTCCGATCCCGCGCGAGGATCCGGTGACGATGGCGACCTTCCCGGTCAGGTCGAACAGGCTCATCTACTTCTCCCTCTCCCCTTCAGAGGAGAGGGCCGGGGAGAGGGGCATATCGTTGCGCCCTGCCCTTGCCCTACTGCCCCTCTCCGAACCCTCTCCCCTGAAGGGGAGAGGGCTTTGTTGATTAGGCCCCCGCCTTGCGCGCAAAGTCCCACGCACTCGCCGCCAGCCCGGGCACCCGCGCCGCAGTCTCCTCGGCGTGTGCATTGCTGGCATTGCCGTCGAGCAGGCGGCGCTTGATCCCCTGGACGATGCTCATCAGCCGGAACTGGCCGAAGGCGAAATACCAATTGAGGTCGGGAATACCGTCGCGCCCGGTCGCGGCGCAGTAGCGATCGACCATCGCCTCCACCGTTGGAATGCCCGTCTCCGCCCCAGTAATGCCGCCGATGCCCGACGCGCCATTGGCCGGGATCATCCAGTTCATCAGCAGGTACGAAAAATCCGCCATCGGATCGCCCAGCGTCGACAGCTCCCAGTCGAGCACCGCCTTCACGCGCGGCTGCTCGGCGTCGAAGATCATATTGTCGATGCGATAATCGCCATGGACGATGCTCGTCCGCGTCTGCGGCGGCAAGGTGCGCGGCAGCCATTCGATCAGCTTCTCGACATCCTCCAGATCGTCGGTCTGGGCGAGCCGATACTGCTTGGTCCAGCGCCCCACCTGCCGCTCGAAATAGCTGCCCGGCTTGCCGTAATCCCCCAGCCCCGCCGCGACGTAATCCGTCTCGTGCAACTGCGCCAATCGGTCGCAAATCTCGTAATAGATCGCGGTGCGCTGTTCCGGCGTCTTGTCGGGCAGCGCCCCGTCCCAATAGGTCGCCCCCTCGACCAGCTCCATGATGTAGAAGGCCGATCCGACCACCCCGTCATCCTCGCAAAGCCCATAGGGACGCGCGACCGGGAAGCCGGTGGGATGCAGCCCCGCGATCAACCGATATTCGCGATCCACCGCGTGCGCCGAGGGCAGCAGCGGCCCGAACGGCTTGCGGCGCAGGACATAGGCGCCGCTCGCCGCGTCGATGCGATAGGTGGGATTGCTCTGCCCGCCGGGGAATTTGGCGTAGCTCAGCGGGGCTTCGAAACCCGCGACATTGGCCTCCATCCACGCGGTGAGCCTCTCGACGTCAAGGTCGTCGACCTGCTCCATCGGCTGCCCGCCGCGATGTCCCGCCGGCGGGCTCATGCGAACTCGATCACGGAGCGGACCGCGTCCCCCTGGCGCAGATTGTCGAACGCATGGTTGATGTCCTCCAGCTTGATCCGCTCGGCGACCATCGTGTCGAGGTCGAGCAGCCCGTCGAGATACATCTGGACCAGGCGCGGCAGATCGATCGGGAATTGCATCGACCCGGCCAGCGAGCCCTGCAGCTTCTTGCCCGACAGGAAGGTCGGCCCGGGAATGCTGACCGACTGGCCCGGCGCGATCATGCCGAGGATCGTCGCGGTGCCCCCTCGGCGCAGCACGTGCCACGCGGTCTCCGCCGTCTGCGGCCGCCCGACCGCCTCGATCGCGTAGTTCACGCCGCCATCGGTGAGCTTGAGCACCTGCTTGACCAGATCGGGCGCCATGGCGTCGAGATCATGCGTCGCGCCCATTTTCCGCGCCAGCGCGCGTTTCTCCGCCACCGGATCGATCGCGATGATCTTGCCCGCGCCCGCAATCTTGGCGGCGTTGATCGCGGCAAGCCCGATGCCGCCACAGCCGATCACCGCGACCGTCTCGCCCGGCGTCACCTTGCTGTCGCGAAAGATCGACCCCGCCCCGGTCATCACCGCACAGCCGAGCAGCGCCGCACGATCGAGCGGCATATCCTTGCTGATCGCGACACAGGCATGTTCGTGGATCAGCATCTGTTCGGCGAATGCCGACAGATTGAGGAAATGGTTGACCGGCGTGCCGTCGGCGAGGGTCAGCTTGGGCGCCGCGTCGGCGGGGCGACGGGTGGAATTGTCTATACAAAGCGACGGACGGCCCGACACGCAAAATTCGCACGCGCCGCAGAACACGGTGAAGAAAGTGATGACATGGTCGCCGGGCTTGAGCCGCGTGACCTCGCTCCCCACCGCCTCGACCACGCCCGCCGCCTCATGCCCCGGCACAGTCGGCATGGCGTGCGGATAGGCGCCATCGACGAAATGCAGGTCCGACCGGCACACGCCGCACGCGGCGGTCCGCACCAGCACCTCGCGCGGGCCGGGCCTGTCGATGCGGATGTCGTGGATTTCGAGCGGCTTGCCCGCCTCGAACAACACTGCTGCCTTCACTGAAACTCCCTCTTTTAAGCCCCTCCCCTTCAGGGGAGGGGTTGGGGTGGGGCCTATCCTCGCAGCCGCCGGTCTCGGTGAGACTTACACGCCCCACCCCCAACCCCTCCCCTGAAGGGGAGGGGCTTTAAGGATTACCGCGTCACCGCCATATCGCCGCTGCTCGGGCGGTCGGCCTTGAACTCGCCATATTTCCCGAACTCCGACCGCGCGATGGCGCGGTTGTGCACCTCGTCCGGCCCGTCGGCAAAGCGCAGCGTCCGCATCGAGGCCCAGGCGCTCGCCAGCGGCGTATCGCCCGACACGCCGGCCCCGCCGAACGCCTGGATCGCATCGTCGAGGATCTGCAGCGTCATGCGCGGCCCCATCGCCTTGATCATCGCGATCTCGCCCTGCGCCGACTTGTTGCCCGCCTTGTCCATCATGTCCGCAGCCTTCAGGCACAGCAGGCGCATCATCTCGAGGTTCGAGCGCGCTTCGGCCACCCGCTGTTCCCAGATCGAATGGTCGGCGATGCGCTTGCCGAAGGCGATGCGGCTCAGCAGCCGCTTGCACATCAGCTCCAGCGCCATCTCGGCGACGCCGATCGAGCGCATGCAATGGTGGATACGCCCCGGCCCCAGGCGGCCCTGGGCGATCTCGAATCCGCGCCCTTCGCCCAGCAGGATATTCTCGACCGGCACCCGAACATTCTCCAGCACGACCTCGCCATGGCCATGCGGGGCATGGTCATACCCAAACACCGAAAGCATCCGTTCGATCTTGACCCCCGGCGCATCCATCGGAACCAGAATCTGGCTCTGTTGCGCGTGGCGGGAGGCATCGGGGTTGGTCTTGCCCATCACGATCGCGACGGCACAGCGCGGATCGCCGACACCCGAGGACCACCATTTGCGACCGTTGATGACATAATGATCACCATCGCGGACCATTGACGTCTGAATATTGGTCGCGTCGGACGAGGCGACGTCCGGCTCGGTCATCAGGAAGGCCGACCGGATCTGGCCATCCATCAGGGGTTTAAGCCAGCGATCCTTGTGTTCGCGCGTGCCGTAACGATGCAGCACCTCCATATTGCCGGTGTCGGGCGCGGAACAGTTGAATACCTCGCTTGCCCATCCGGCGCGGCCCATTTCCTCGGCGCACAGGGCATATTCAAGGTTGGTGAGTTGCGTCCCCTCAAATTCGAAGCTGTCGTCGACATGGGTCTGGCCCGAATGCGGCGGCATGAAGAAATTCCACAGCCCCTGCGCGCGTGCGACCGGCTTCAGCTCCTCGATCACCGGCAGCACCTTCCAGCGCTCGCCCTCGCGCACCTGGCGGTGATAGTCATCCTGGCGCGGCGTGATATGCTGGTCGATGAACCCGCGCACGCGGTCGCGGAAATAGGTTTCGCGCTCGGTCAGCGTGAAGTCCATGCGGCCTCTCCTCTCAATCCGGTTTCGACTCGGATTAGGCCATACCCGATATTCGGTAAAGTGGGGGCGGCCGCATTTTTCGGTTACGGTTCCCGACCGATGACGCACAGGCGCTTTAGGACTGTTTCTTCGAATCAAAGCTGCTAATCTGAGGCGATGGAGCTTGAAGAGGCGGTGCCGGGAGAGGCACGGGGGGAAACGAAACGGTTCCGCGCGAAGCGCGACGCGATCCTCGCGGCGGCAGCGGACGTGATCAACGAACAGAGCGCGAAGGGCATGACCTTCGCCGATGTCGCGCAGCGCGTCGGACTCAACACCACCAGCGTCACCTATTATTTCAAGCGCAAGGAAGACCTTGCTGCTGCTGCGTTTGAGGTCACGCTCGACCGACTCGACGCGATGCTCGACGAGGCGCATCAGGAGGGCACGCCCGAGACGCGTGTCGCGCGTTATCTGTCGATCAACATGGAGCGGCTCGCGCGCATCCATCGCGGCGAGGAAAAGGCATTCGCCATCCTCTCCGACCTGCGCGCGATGGAGGGCGAGATGCGTGCCCGGCTGATGCAGCGCTGGCAACAGATCTTCCGCAAGACCCGCGCCTTGTGGGGCACGGATGGGAGCCGCGCACAGACCGACCTGCGCGGCGGGCGGGCGCATGTGCTGCTCGAGAATACCTTCTGGCTCCCCGCCTGGCTGGTCCGGTACGAGCTTGACGAATATCCGCGCGTCGAAAGCCGGTTGATGGACGTGTTTCGGCACGGGATCGCCGCCGATGGCGCGGCGTGGCGGCCGCAGATGCTCGATCTGACGCATGAAGAAGCGGAGCCGGGCCGCGAGGCGTTCCTGCTCGCCGCCACCCGCCTCATCAACGAACTCGGCTATCGCGGCGCATCGGTTCAGAAGATCGCGAGCGAGCTCAACGTCACCAAGGGTAGTTTCTACCACCATCTCGACGCCAAGGACGAGCTGGTGATCGAATGCTATCGCCGCAGCTTCGACATCATTGCCGACGCCCAGCGGCTGGCCGAGGATGGGCCGGGCGACCACTGGCATAAGCTGACCAGCATCGTCGCGACCTTGCTGGAGGTGCAATTCTCCGAACGCGGGCCGCTGCTGCGCACCACCGCGCTCACCGGCCTGCCGCCGCGCGTTCGCAATGCGCTGATCGACCGGTCGAACCGCATCGCGCGCCGCTATGCCGGGATGCTTTCGGACGGCATCGCCGAGGGGTCGATCCGCCCGATCGACCCGCTGGTCGCCAGCCAGACGATGATGGCGATGCAGAACGCCGCGTTCGACATGCGCAAATGGGCAGGAACGATGCCGCGCGACAAGGCGATCGCCTTTTACGCCTCCACCATCGTGTTCGGCCTGTTCGACGATCGCGTGCTGGAGTTTTGAGCCGAGCCTAGATTGTCGCGCGCGCCAGCCAGGCCATGACGTTACGCACGAAGCGCTGGTCGTCGGCGACCTGGAGTCCCACCTTCGCGCCCGACTGCATCTGTTGCGCGGTGAACATCGCGGCCTCACCCGCAATCACGACACGCCCCTTGCCGAGTTCCAGTGCGACGGCCTGGGCACGCCCACCCACCCGCTGTCCCGGCACGCTTTCCCCGCGCCGCAGGGCATCGACCTGGGGTGGCCCCGCGACCTCAAGCGCATCGTCTGGCAACGTCAGCAGCGCTGTCGCCCCTGCGGGCACCGAAAGCGACTGGCCGGTAAAGGTTTCGACCCGCCGGACGCGCCCGCCCGGCCCGGGTCCAGTGATGATCGGGTGCGCGCCAAGCAGCCGACCGGAAAAGGCGATCCGCGACGTGACCTTGCCGTCCTGACGCACCGCTACATAGCCATTTCCCATCTCCACACCGAACGCGGCGGCAAGCGGCGTTGTGGCGGTTCCAAATGGCGCGTGATCGGCGATCAGCAGCAACGATCCGCCCTGCTCCACCCAGCCCCGGATCGCAGCGATTTCCGCAGTTGCGTAGCGCTGGCGCGCATTGGCGATGACGAGGATCGCCGTGCCTGCGAGCGATGTCGCCGTGACAGCTTCGGTCAGTGCGCGCGGGCGATAGCCATCGGCGCGCACCAGCGTCGCGAACGGCGCATAACGCCCTTCGACCGTATGGAAATTTTGATGCGCACCATCGATCGCGACGACCGGCCCCTCTCCCGCAAAGGCAGGCGCGGCGATCTTCGGGTCATAGTCGGACAGCGCCACCTGCTGCGCGGCGGCCATGGGGGTTACGAAGAGCAGAGTCGGAACGAGGACTCGTGACATTAGATGCATCGGGATCACTCGGCCGGTTGCTGACGGCTCAGTCCTAGCTCGGGCCATTCGGTGCGCCAAGCGCGACCGGCAAGCCTAGGCCGCCGCCCCCCGCTTCAGCCACACCCCCGCGCGCCAGTAATGAAACAGCGCCCATGGCGTCGCCGCGGCGAAGGTCAGCATCGCCAGACGCAGCGCCTCGGCATCGCCATAAGCGGGCTTGAGCGCGTCGGAGATCACCCCGATCATCGTCGGACCAAGGCCAAGGCCGATCAGGTTGATGACCAGCAACGTCACCGCCGCCCAGAGCGCGCGCATCCGCAGCGGTGCGAGCCCCTGGATCAGCGCGAAAGTGGGGCCGAGATAGGAATTGATGAGCAGCAGCGAGAGCCAGTAGATCGGGATCGCGATCCAGGGATCCGACGAAGCGAAAAAGAGGAAGGATAGCGGCAGCCCGACCCCCTTCATCACCAGCACGAGCCAGGCCTGGCTGTGCAGCCCCCAGCGCTCCGCCGCCCTGTTCGCGAGCCACCCGCCCAGCACCGCCGACAGCGTACCGCACACCGCACCCACGGGGGCCACGATCGACGCGATCTGAAGCTTGTCGAGGCCGATGGTGCGGATCAGGAAGCTGGGACCAAAGGCGGTATGGCCATAGCCGATCAGCGAGGTGATGGTGACGCCCATCACCAGATGCACCGCTGCGCGGCTGGCAAAGAGCGAGCGGAATCCGTCGGCAAAGCCGGGCATCGCGCCATGCGCGGCGGGGGCGTGGCTGGGGTCGGAGAGGCCGCGGCGCGGCTCGACCACGAACAACTTGATGATGATCGCGAGCAGAATGCCGGGAACGCCGACCGCGAACATCGCGACCCGCCAGCCGAAGAAATGGGCGAGCGTGCCGCCGATCATCGTCCCGCCCGCAGCGCCCAGCACGACACCGAGCGAGTAGATTCCCATCGCCCCCGCGCGCTTTTCGGGCGGGTAGAGATCGGCGATGATCGAATGGCTGGGCGGGCTCGATCCCGCCTCGCCGATGCCGACACCGATGCGCGCGAGGAGCAGCTGGACGAAATTCTGCGCCAGCCCGCAGACCGCAGTCATCGCGCTCCACAGCGCCAGCGCGATCGCGATGATGTTGACGCGATTGCCCCGATCCGCGAGCCGCGCCACCGGCAGGCCCAGCGTTGCGTAGAAGATCGCAAAGGCGAATCCCGCGAGCAGCCCCAGCTGGGTATCCGACAGCAACAGTTCCGCGCGGATGTCCTCCTGAAGGATCGCGAGGATCTGCCGGTCCATATAGCTGAAGAAATAGGCGCAGGTGAGGAGGAACAGCGTCGGACCGCGCCGGGCGATTGCGCGAGCATCGGCAGGGGAAGAGGCCGGGATCGTCGCCATACGCATCACTCCATCACGCGGGCGGGCGCCCGTTCACATAAAAGCGGGGCCTCGCCGCGTTCCCCGCGCGGCGAGGCCCCGTCAGGACCGCCTTCAGAATTTGGCAGAAACGCCCACCTTGAAGCTGCGGCCCAAGGGGTTCCCGACAAAGGGCTCGTAATTATAGTCCTCGCGGGCGAAGGGCGGGTCCTGGTCGAACAGATTGTAAACGCTGCCGGACAGGGTCACGCTTTCGGTAATCGCGAACTGGATCGTGAAATCCACCGTGGTGAAGCTGTCGATATTCGCCCCGTCGGTCACCCGCGCGCCGCCCAGCGCCGGATTGGGGCCATAGACGCCCGCCGTGGTCGTATAGGCGCGCTGATCGTACAGCCCGTCGATATAGGTGGCGGTCAGCCGTGCATCGACCGGACCCGTGCCCAGCTCCAGATAGGCCTGCCCCTTCCATTCCGGCACCGGATAGAGCGTGGTCTGATAGTTGAGCAGGCCGACCCCGTCATAGCCTGGCTGAACCAGCGTTCCTTCGACGAAGATATCGCTGATCCGGTTCTGCAACGTATAGGTCACGCTGCCGCCGATGCCGAAACGCGTATCGCTGCCGAACAGATCGTTCGAGCGATAGCCGACCACCGCATCGATGCCTTCATTGGTGATCGACGCGCCATTCTGGTTGAACGTCTTGACCCGCGAAATAGCAGTACGCGTCGTCGTCGCGTCGCACGGGCCGGTCGAGAAGGTGAAGCGCGACGCGAGGCCCGCATTCGTGGCGCAGGTATTGCCCCCGGTGCTGGGGAACAGGGTGTTGACCATCGAGATCAGCGGATCGCTGACGATCACATCCTCGATATCGTAGCGATAATAATCGAGGCTGGCGCTGAAGCCACCGGCGTTGAGCAAAATGCCGCCGCCATAGTTTTTGGAACTTTCCGGCACCAGGTTCGGGTTGCCGAACACGTCGATCGGGCGGAAGGTCGTATCGATGATCTGGAGCGCGGTGATCGATCCCGGTGCCAGCTGGTTGAGCGTCGGCGCGCGGAACGTCGTTCCGAAGCCGCCGCGCAGCGCCAGCCAGTCGGTCACCTGCCAGCGCGCGCGGATCTGCGGATCAAAGGTGGATCCCGTCGCGCCGCCATAATCCTCGAACCGTGCGGCCACCTGGATGTTGAGCGTGTCGAACACCGGCAGCTGCAACTCACCATAGACCGCCCAGACGTCGCCCTGGAGATCATAGTCGAGATTGGTGCCGAGGAAGCCCAGCGCACCGGCGGGTGCGCGACCGCCCGCACAGGCCGTCGGATCGGTGTTGCCGTTCAGCGGCGATTCGCGGCAGGGATTCTGCGCCAGATTGTTGTTCGCACCATAGCGGCCGGAGATGGACTGATCGCGATATTGCGCGCCGACACCGAATTGCACCTCCCCACCGGGCAGCGAAATGCCGGTGCCGCCGCTCAGCGACCCTTCCGCAACGAACAGGTTCGTGTCGACCTTGGTATTCGATCGGACGAAAAACCAATCGGTCAGCTCGGCGGTGTTCCTCGGGCCGTTCGCCACCGGGTTGGTATCGCCCGTAGCCGCGTTCACCGACACCGCATTGCCGAATGGGTTGAACCACAGACAGCCATTGGCGCCCGGCGTCGATCCCGTGCAGTTCGGCCCGCCAAAGCCCAGCAGCGCCCGCTGGACGCGATCGCCATAGGAGTCGTAGCCGTCGATATAGCGGTAGTAATTGTGATAGGTCAGGTTGAGGTTGTAGTTCAGCCCATCGGCGACCTCACCACGCAGTTCGGCGGTCAGGCGGGTCGACTCGCTCTTGCGCATACCGCGCGCCGAACCCGGTTCGGATTCGTCGCCCAAAGTCGAAGGATTTCCGCCGAGCAGATAGGGGCGGAACAACAATGTCGGGAACAGCACGCCCGCACCCGCCGGAGTTGGGTTGGCCGCGCGATAGGCGGCGAGACCCGGATTGGCGCTGGGCACGAAAAAGCCGGCGTTGAGCAGCGCCCCGAACGGCGCCCAGGGCGTGCCCGCTATCGCCACCGACGATGGCGGCTGGGTCAGCAGATAGGAGGGCGACGTCAGGTAATGCGGGACGGTCGTCCGGCCATAAAGGGCGGTGACCTGGAACGTCGTCGATGGCGCAACGTCCCATTCGAAATCGACAAATGCCTGGCCGCGCTTTTCAAGCTCGACCAGATTGTCATAGACCGAATATTGGTTGTAGCAGCGCGCATCGGCGCCGACATAGCCGCCGAGCGGCGCGCAGGCGGTGTCGGCGACGATCCCCGACACCGGCGATCCGGTCGCGCCCAGGAACAGGAAGTTTGCGGGGTTGCCGCCACCGGTCCACCCGCCCTGGGGGTTTTCTTCATAGGGACGGATCGCCCAGTCGCGTTCCTTGGCCATCAGCTGGCCGCGTTTCTGGAAGCCCGCCGCGAACAGCACGCGGAAATTGTCACCGACATGGCCATAGCTGATCGACGCGTCGACATCGCCGTCCGACCCGTCGATGAAGCGCCAGCTGCCGGCGACGTTGAACCCGCGCTGGTTGGTGCGGGTGATGAAGTTCACCACGCCCGCAATCGCCTCCGACCCATAGGTCGCCGCCGCGCCATCCTTGAGCACTTCGACGCGGCCGATCGCGGCCTGGGGCAACAGGTTGATATCGACCGCCGGCACGCCGTTGCCCGAGGTCGCGAGCCGCTTCGAGTTGAGCAGCACCAGCGTGCGCTGCGGGCTGAGGCCGCGCAAATTCACCGTGGCGATACCCTCTGCGCCCTGCGAGCGGCTGTCGAACTGGTTGGCATCGCCCAGCGACGCGCTCGAACTTGGCAGCGCCTTGACCAGATCGAGCGTTGAAGGGTTGCCCTGCTTGGCCAGTTCCTCGGCGCCGATCACATCGACCGGCAGCGCCGCATCCTCGGGCGTACCGGCGATCAACGATCCGGTGATGACGATTTCGGTTTCTTCGGAGTCCTGCGCAAAGGCTGGCGAAAGCCCCCCGATCGCCAGCGCGGAGACACCGCACGCCACCAAAAGCTGCTTCTTCATAGATCCCACTCCCGTTCGGCCGAAACGCTCTGCGGTTCCATACCGTAAACTCGAATAGATCGATTCTCATAGCTTGGGTCAAGAGGACAAAACCGTTGCGAAACGCCACCTATCCGTAGCTGTAACATGGAAGTCACGCCTGGTTTGAAGGCGAGGCAATCGTTAGCGGGTATGCTAAACCATTATTCTAAACTGTGCGATTATCTGCCGCAGATGCGAGAAAGGCTCGATCAGTACCAATAATCCTTCCCCGCAAGGGGGAAGTAGGACATGGCTTCCGATCAGACTCTGCCGCGCATTCCTCCCCTGCCCCGCAGGGGAGGTGGCATCGCGCAGCGATGACGGAGGGGCCGCCGCGCAGACGGCGGATTTTTGTCGAGATGCTGAATTTTGCCGAACTGCCCCGGCCGTCTACGCGGCCGCCCCTCCACCACTCGCTTCGCGAGCGGTCCCCCTCCCCTGAGCAAGCTCAGGGGAGGAATGGGGAACGACCCTAAAACCCGCTCAGCCGCGCGAACCGTTCGCGGTGAAAGGCGGTATTGCCCCAGAGTTGTTCCAGCACCCGCATCCGCTTGAGGTAAAAGCCAGCATCATATTCGTCGGTCATGCCGATGCCGCCATGCAGCTGGATCAGCTCCCGGCTCATCAGATGACCTACCTCGTTCGCCTTGGCCTTGGCGAGCGAGGCCGCCTGGCGGGTGTCCCCCCCGCGATCGATTGCGGACAACCCCGCCTCGACGGCGGAACGCATGAGTTCGATGTCGCTGAACAAATTGGCCATGCGATGCTGCAGCGCCTGAAAGGTCGCGAGTACCTGTCCAAACTGCACCCGCTGTTTGAGATAGGCCAGCGTGGTGTCGAACGCCTGCCCGGCCATGCCGAGCATCTCGGCCGCGGCGAGCACCGCAGCGCGATCGAGCACCGCCTCCAGCAGATCGGCACCTCCGGAAGCGAGCTTGTCGGCAGGCGCGCCGTCGAACGTCATCTGCGCATGGCTGCGGAAATCGACGAGATGGCGGCGATCCACAGACACGCCCTCCCCCGCCGCGACAAGATAGAGGCCATCGGTCGCGGCCACCACGAACAGTCCTGCGCTGTCGCCCTCGGCAACGAATGCCTTCGTACCGCTCAGCTTTCCGTCCTCAACCTTGGCCGTGATCACCGAAGGATCATGGCGCGGCCCTTCGTCAACGGCGAGCGTCGCGACCAGTTCGCCACTCGCGATGCGGGGCAGATAGGCGTCCTTTTGCGCGTCGTTCCCGCCCAGCAGGATCGCCGACGCCGCGACTGCGGATGCCGCGATCGGGCTGGCGGCCATGGTCTTGCCCAGTTCCTCGATCACCAGCCCCAGGCTCAGCCAGCCGAAATCGCTGCCACCGTGCGCCTCGGGGATGATCACCCCGGTCCAGCCCATTTCGGCCATCGTCGCATAGGCGGCGGGGTCGTAACCCGTCGCGGTATTGGCATCGCGGATCTTGCGCCACGCGGTGACCGGGCTCTCGTTGCTCGCCCAGTCGCGCGCCATGTCGCGCAGCATCGTCTGTTCTTCGGTCAGAACGGCCATCTCAAACTCCCTCTCCCCTTCAGGGGAGAGGGCCGGGGAGAGGGGCAGTCTCTCATCGCCGGCCCTTGCATTTGTGGTTACGGACTGCCCCTCTCCCAACCCTCTCCCCTGAAGGGGAGAGGGCTATGTTACTGATGATCCAGCATCCCCAGGATGCGCTTGGCGATCACATTGTTCTGGATTTCGGTCGACCCGCCATAAATGGTCGTCGCCTTGCCGAAGAGCCACGCGCGCACGCCCTGAATCTCCTGCGGGGTGAAGCCTTCACCCTCCCAGCCCAGACCCTGAAGCCCCTGGATCTCGATCATCAGCTCGGCGCGCTCCTGCCCCAGCTTGGTGCCGACGGTCTTGAGGATCGACGAGACTTCGGACACGCCGCCCACCGCCTTGCTCTCCGCCTGCACGCGCATCGCGGTGAGCAGGAAGGCGCGCCAGTCCATCTCGAACTTGGCGATCCGCGCGCGCAGATCGGGGTCGGCGACGCGGCCCTGATCGTCCGCGCCGACATATTTCTTGGCGATGTCGGCCAAAGATGGCCCGGACACGCGGAAGGCGGAACCGCCACCCGACAAATTGGTGCGCTCATGCTGGAGCAGGCGCTTGCCGATCGTCCAGCCCTGCCCTTCCTCGCCGACGCGGTTTTCCTTGGGCACCTTCACATTGGTGAAGAAGGTTTCGCAAAAGGGCGACATGCCGCTGATCATCTGGATCGGCTTCACCTCGACCCCGGGCGAATCCATGTCGATCAACAGGAAGGTGATGCCGCCCTGTTTCTGCGTCTTGTCGGTGCGGACGATCGCGAAGCATTTGTGCGCCCATTGCCCGCCGCTGGTCCAGGTCTTCTGCCCGTTGACCAGATAATGGTCGCCCTTGTCCTCGGCAAAGGTCTGGAGGTTGGCGAGGTCGGAACCTGCGTTCGGCTCGCTATAGCCCTGGCACCAGCGCACTTCGCCCTTGGCAATCGCGGGGATATGCTCGCGCTTCTGCGCCTCATTGCCATATTCCAGCAGCGTCGGGCCGAACATCATCACGCCCATCCCGCCGATGGGGTTCCACGCACCCGCGCGGGCCATTTCCTCCTGAAGGACCTTTGCCTGTGCGCGGGAAAGGCCACCGCCGCCATATTCGGCGGGCCAGGTCGGGACGCCCCACCCCTTCTCGCCCATCGCCTTGCGCCAGGCGGCCTGTTCGGGGGCCTCCTGCGTCGGCCCCTCTACCGCGGACATCGAATTGTCCTTGCCCTTGAGCGAAGCCGGGAAGTTCGCCGCGAGCCACTCGCGCACTTCCGCCCGGAACGCCTCGAGCGAGTCTGCCCCGGTTTCGGGCTCGGCCAGCGTTGCCATCAAAAATACTCCTCAACCAGCGCCAGCGGCGCTATCATATTTTGAATGTGCGGTATGGACCGAGTCGCGTCAATCCCTGTTCAGCGCGCCGGGCCGAGCAGCGCCGAATTGTCCATCTCGACCGCCCGGGCCTCCGCTTCGCGCGCCTGCAGCGCCGCGACATTGGCTTCGTGCTTCGCCTTGGTAATCGGGTAAAAGAGCAGGATCAGCGCGCCGAGCGTCCACAGCCCGATCGAACATGGGATGTAATGGATGACGAGGCTGCGGATCGCCTCGTCGCTCACCGTCCCGGGCGCAGGTTTGGCGGGGAAATCGGACCAGACCAGCAACCGCCCGGCAAGGAAGATGCCGATCGCGGTCGAACATTGCTGCATGAAGCTGGCGGCCGAGAAGAAGATCCCCGCCTCGTGCCGCCCGGTCTTGAGCGCGCTGTCCTCGACCACGTCGGCCAGCATCGAACTGGTGTTGATGAGCGAGATCGCGACCATTGCGCCATAGAGCGCGCCGATCGCGAACAATGTCGGCACCAGCCACGGATCGCCCGGGGCGAAGAACCAGCCATTATAGGCAAGGAACAACGGGGTCAGGCCGATCGACACGCCCACCACCGCAAAGAGCATCGAGCTGGTCCGCTTGCCGAGCCATGCGGACATGACCGGCGCGAGCGGCGCGGCGATGGTCGCGGCGACGAAGCTGTCGATGGTCAGGATCGCGACCTGCGTTGCGCCCAATTCGTAGAGATAGGTGAGGAAAAACAGCGTCGTCGCGCTGTACAGTCCGATCGCCGAATATTTGAGCACGCCAAAGCCGAAGATCGAGAGGAATGCGCGGTTGCGCAGCGCCGATCCCATCTCGCGCAGATGCCCCATCAGCTTGAGCGGCTCGGCCCGGACGGGCGCCTGGCGGAGATAGGGGATGCGGTTATGGGTGCCGATCCCACAGATCAGGATCGCGGCAAGAATCGTCACTCCGCCCGCCATGGCAAAGCCCGGATAGCCCGCCGGATTGAGCTGGCCGCGCGGATATTCGGGAGTCGCGGCGAAGAAGGTGGTGAGACAGATCGCGGTAAACAGATAGGTGCCCGCATAGCCGAACCACCAGCGCAGCGAGAACAGCCGGGTGCGTTCGCGATAATCCTGGGTCAGTTCCGGCGTCATCGCCGAAGTGTTGATCTCGAACGCGCTGATCGACACGCGGGTGAGCGAGGCGGTAGCGAAGATCCATATGCCCATCTGGAAATCGCTCATCCCCTGCGGCGGGAACCAGGCGAGCAGGAAGAAAAAGGCGGTGGGGAACGCCGCGCCATAGATGAACGGGTGACGCCGTCCCCAGCGGCTGCGCGTCATGTCCGACCAGCGGCCGATCAGCGGATCGGCGACCGCATCGACCAGCAGGGTCAGCGCGACCGCGGCGGAAACGATACCCGCAGGCACGCCGATGATCTGGCTGTAGAAGAACAGCAGATAGGTGGTGAAGGCAGCGTTCTTGATGCCGTTGGCGATCGCGCCCGACCCATAGCTGACCCGGGTACGCAGCGTGATCGGCGGAACGCCCGTCGCTCCTGCTGCAGACGTGCCGGTCACCGACCCGGCTTCATGGAGCGTTGTCGCCATCCTCATCCTCCTCGACCGTCTCGCGCGGTCGATTTCGAACTTGCGGTATGCATCGCATCACGTCAAGCGCGTCATGTGGTGGCGTGCCCCGGCGCATCCGGTGCGATCGCTCCCCGGTTGCGCGTCAGCGGGCGCACCCCATTTGTGGCGCCAACCTGACGGAGATGCCGATCATGATCGACCTGCACTATTGGCCGACGCCGAATGGCCACAAGATCACGCTGTTTCTGGAGGAGGCTGGCCTCCCCTACACCATCCATCCGGTTAACATGGGCCAGGGCGAGCAGTTCAAGCCCGATTTCCTGAAGATCGCGCCCAACAACCGGATGCCCGCGATCGTCGATCACGAACCCGCAGATGGCGGCGAGCCGATCAGCGTGTTCGAGAGCGGGGCGATCCTGCTCTATCTCGCCAACAAGATCGGCCGCTTTTTCGGTCCCGAACAGCGCGACAAGATCGTCCAGATGCAATGGCTGATGTGGCAGATGGGCGGGCTGGGGCCGATGGCGGGGCAGAACCACCATTTCAACCGCTATGCGCCCGAGCAGATTCCGTACGCCCAGAAGCGCTATATCGACGAGACCAACCGGCTGTACGGCGTGCTCGACCGGCAGCTGGCAGGCAAGCCGTTTGTCGGAGGCGAGGCGTATTCGATCGCGGACATGGCGATCTATCCGTGGATCGTCCCGTATGAGGCGCAGGGTCAGAACCTGGATGATTTCGCGCATGTGAAGCGCTGGTTCGAGGCGGTCGGCGCGCGGCCGGGGACGGTGCGGGCCTATGCCAAGGGCGAAGAGGTGCGCCCGGGCAATCCGGCAATGACCGACGAACAGAAGAAGGTGTTGTTCGGACAGACTGCGGCGGTGACGAAGGGGTAAGCGCCTTGGTCGGTCGCGGTTAAAGGGCCTCGTTCACGGCGTTCTCCTCTCCACTCCCTGGAAGGGAGGGGAGATTTGCTGCCTCAGCTCTTCCCAGGCCTTCGCGATAGTCCGACATCCAGGTGCGCGCCGGCGTCCAGTAGCAGCACCTCGCCGGTAATCACGCGGCTGGCGGGGTCGAGCAGATTGACGATCGGGCCGGCGATATCCTCGGCATGGGCGGCCATCGCCATCGGCGTCTGGCTGGCGATCAACGCCTCGAACTTGTCGAAGGCTTCGGGGGCCATGCGCTCGCTGAACCAGCCGGTGCCGACATAGCCCGGCGCGACGGCGTTGACGCGGATCGCGGGGGCGAGGACGCGGGCGAGGCTCTTGGTCATGGTCGCCAGCGCGCCCTTTGACGCGGCATAGGCGACCGAGGAGCCGTTGCCGAACACGCCCGCGACCGAGGCGATGTTGACCACCGCGCTCGCTGGCCCGGTGCGCATGGCGGGGGCGCAGGCGCGGATCATCTGGAACGGGGCGACGGTGTTGAGACGGTAGATGTCGAGGAAATCGTCCGCCGACAGCGCTTCCAAGTCTTCGTGATTGGCGAATTTGGTCTTGCCGGCGTTGTTGACCAACAGGTCGATGCGGCCGAACGCGTCGTGCGCGGCAGCGGCGAGCGCGCGACACTGAGCGTCATCGGCAATGTCGGCCTGAACCGCGATCGACCCGTTTCCGACTTCCGCCGCCAGCGCCTCCGCCGCGTCGCGGCTGGTGGCGTAGTTGATGACGCAGCGCACGCCGCGCTCCGCCAGCCGCCGCACCACCGCCGCGCCGATCCCGGTGCCGCCGCCGGTGACGATGGCGGCCATCCCCTCCATGCTCATGCTTTTGCGCTTTCCCGGGCGGTGACGCGGCGGTGCCAGTCGTTGAGGCGGGCATGTTCCTCGGCGATCGTCAGGCCGATGAACGTGCCGAAATCGATGGTGGTGAGCAGGAGAATGTCGGCCATGGTGTAGCGTTCGCCCGCGACGAACGGGGTTTCGCCGAGCGCGTCGTCGAACAGCGCGTGCGCGCGGGCGACGAGCGTGCGGTTGCTTTCGCCGAAGCCCTTATACTGGTGGGGCACGACCCGCGCGGTGAAGGGGTGGGTGTGGACCCAGATCATGCCGGTGGGGACCATCAGCCGCAGTTCGACGCGGCGGCTCCACATCTCGATCTGCGCGATTTCGGTCGGGGTAGTCCCGAACAAGGGGGGTTCGGGGTGCAGCGCCTCAAGATAGCGACAGATCGCGACGCTTTCGGACAGGCAGGTCCCGTCATCCAGCTTGAGCGCGGGGGTCTGGCCGAGCGGGTTTACGCCCTTGAACTCTTCGCTCTTGTGCTCGCCCTTCAGGATCGAGACATCCCGCGTCGGCAGGTCGATCCCCTTTTCGGCGGCAAAGATGCGGACGCGGCGGGGATTGGGGGCGGGCATCGCCGAATCATAAAACAGCATCAACCTCTCCTCATCACTTTTCGAAGATCGCGTATGGCAGCCAATGGCGGTTTCGCATAGCAGTTGATCCGAATCGAGGAGTTGGGATGCAGACAGCGACGGAGATCCTGGCCCGGTCGTTCGGGACCTTACCCGAGCTTATCGCCGCCCATGCGCGCAACCAAGCGAACAAGCTGGCGGTAGTGCATGGCGACGAGGCACTAAGCTATGCGCAGATCGACGCGCGGATGGACGCGATTGCGGCGGCGTTGCAGCGCGATGGGCTAGCCAAGGGGCAAGCAGTAGCGATCGTCGGGGCGATGAGCGTCGACTATGCTGCGGTGTTTCTGGGCGCGATCCGTGCGGGCGGGGCTCCTGCGCCGATTGCGCCCTCCTCTACCGGGGATCAGATGGCGGCGATGATCGCGGATAGCGGCGCGGGGGTGGTGTTCCTCGATGCCGATGCTGTGGCAACGCTGGGCGACCGCACGGTGGCGGCGCGGCGGGTGCTGCTGGACGCTGAGGCGTTGGGTGCGTGGCTCGCGGATGTCGGTGCGCCCTCCCCCGTCGAACTGCTGCCCGAGGATCCGTTCAACATCATCTATTCTAGCGGAACGACGGGCACGCCCAAAGGGATCGTCCAGCCCCATGCGATGCGTTGGGAACATATCGCGCGCGGCGATGCGGCCGGCTTTGCCGATGCGGTGACGATGATCGCGACGCCGCTCTATTCCAACACGACCTTGGTCAGCTTTATCCCGACGCTTGCCTGGGGCGGCACTGTCGTGCTGCTGGGCAAGTTCGACGCGCGCGGCTTTCTGGAAGCGGCGGAGCGGCATCAGGCCACGCACGCGATGCTGGTGCCGGTGCAATATCAACGGATCATGGCGCTGCCCGATTTCGATGCGTTCGACCTGTCGAGCTTTCGGCTGAAGACCTGCACCAGCGCGCCCTTTTCCGCCGCGCTGAAGGCCGATGTCGTGGCGCGCTGGCCGGGGCTGCTGGTCGAATATTATGGGATGACGGAGGGGGGCGGCACCTGCATCCTCAATGCGAGCGCGCATCCCGACAAGCTGCACACGGTGGGCCAGCCCGCGCCGGGGCATGACATCCGCCTGATCGACGAGGACGGGCGCGAGGTGGCGCGGGGCGAGATGGGCGAAGTCGTCGGGCGTAGCGGGGCGATGATGTCGGGCTATCACGGACGCAAACGGGCGACGTCGGAGGCGGAATGGTTCGATGCGCAGGGTAATCGCTTCATCCGCCATGGCGATGTCGGACGGTTCGACGCGGACGGCTTCCTGATTCTGATGGACCGCAAGAAGGACCTGATCATCTCCGGGGGGTTCAACATCTATCCGAGCGATCTGGAGGCGGAGTTGCGCCAGCATCCCGGCGTGCGCGATTGCGCGGTGGTGGGGGTGCCGTCGGAGCAATGGGGGGAGACGCCGGTCGGCTTCTATGTCCCCGCCGACGCGACCCCGGCGGGTGAGATCCTGGCGGCGGTCAATGCGACCTTGGGCAAGACCCAACGGCTGGCCGATCTGGTCGCGATCGACGACTTGCCGCGCAGCGCGATCGGCAAGGTGCTGAAACGCGAATTGCGCGACCTTTATGTGGAGAAGACCCCGGCATGACTTCGCTTCCGCAATTGCTGGCCGATGCGGTGCCGACCGAGAGCGGCTTTACCACCAAGATTCCGTCCAACTGGTTGCAGGGGCGGACGGCCTATGGCGGGCTGTCGTCGGCGCTGGCGCTGGCGGCTGCGAAGCAGGTCGAGCCGGACCTGCCGCCGCTGCGGTCGGCGCAGGTGGCGTTTGTCGGACCGCTGGCGGGGCCGGTGAGCGTGACCGCGACCAAGCTGCGGCGGGGGCGCAATGCGGCATTTGTCCAGGCGGACATCGTGAGCGAGGCGGGGCTGGGGCTGCGCACGACCTTCGTGTTCATGGCGCAGCTTCCGTCTGCGATCGATCATGACGGCACCGCCTCCGCGCGCCATGCGCCGCCGCCCGCCGATGCCGAACTCTACACCGGTCCCAAGGAGTTTTTCACCGGCAATTTCAACTTTTTCGACCTGAAGGCCGAGGCCGGGCCGACGCAGTGGCTGCGCTGGGGGCGGCTGATCGACCGCGCCGGGCTGGACCCGGAAATCGAACTGATGGCGATGGGCGATGCGCTGCCCCCCGCAGCGTTCAAGCTGTTCGCGAAGATGACGCCGCTGTCGTCGCTGACCTGGCAGGTCAATATCCTTCAGCCTGCGCCGGTGACGCAGGATGGCTGGTGGCTGCTGGCGGCGGAAACCGACAGCGCGCGCGGTGGCTATTCGAGCCAGACGATGCGGATGTGGGCGGCGGACGGGACGCTGGTGGCGGAGGGGATGCAGGGAGTGGCGATTTTCGGGTAGCTTTCAATTCCTCCCCTGCCCAGCAGGGGAGGTGGCATTGCGCAGCAATGGCGGAGGGGCCGCCGCGAAGACGGCGGAATTTTGCCGAGCTGCTCACGGCTGTCTGCGCAGCCGCCCCTCCACCACCCGCTTCGCGGGCGGTCCCCCTCTCCTGAGCGAGCTCAGGGGAGGAATAGCGTGCCCCACGACACACTTTGCGACAACTTCCTGTCGCGCTGACAAATGGCTGCGACAGGCGGCGTTCAGAAGGGGCACATAGCGGCTGCCCCTTGCCGCCTGACAGGAGCCACCGATGAAACAGTTTCTTACTGCAGCGGCGATCGGCGCCATGCTGACCGCAGGCGTCGCGATCGCGACCCAGACCCAGACCCCCGCCCCGCCCAAGGCGCCGATCACCAAGGCGCAAATGCTGGCGCGCGCCGATGCGCGGTTCGATCGTCTCGACACCAACAAGGATGGCCAGTTGAGCGCCGAAGAGCGCAAGGCCGGAATGGCCGCCGCACGCAAGGCTATGGCCGAGCGCAAGGGCGGCGAGTTGCAGGACTTCATGCCCGGCGGCCGTCGCGGCGGCGGCGATATGGGCGAACGGATGATGACGCGCGTCGACACCAATGGCGACGGGCTGATCAGCAAGGCCGAAAACCGTGCAATGGTCGAGGCGCGCTTTGCCCGGATGGACGCCGACAAGGATGGCACAATCGAGGCGGGCGAAGGCCGCAAGGCCATGGGTAAAGTCGGTTGGGGCAAGCGCGGCGAAGGTCGCGGCAAGCCCAGAGCGATGCGCGGCGGGCGCGGCGGCGGCATGATGATGGCCGACGCCAACAAGGACGGGGTCATCACCCGCGCCGAATTCGACGCGATGTCGGCCCAGCGCTTCGCCAAGCTCGACACCAATAGCGACGGCCGGATCGACGCCGCCGAGATGCAAGCGCAACGCGACAAGGCGCGCGAGAAGATGAAGACGATGCGCGAGCGTCGCGGAAACACGCCGCCCCCGCCCTCCCCCCAGGGCGAGTGACGGCGATGCCGGGCGGGACCGACGACCTCCTCCGTGCCCGCCCGGCACTTCCCGCGCGGGCGGAATCTGCTAATTCCGGCGAGATGACTGCCGAGACCCCGCATTTGCTGCTCGTCGATGACGAGCGCTCGATCCGCGAGCCGCTCGCGCAATATCTCACCAAACAGGGGTTTCGCGTAACCCAGGTCGGCGATGCGGAGGCGGCGCGCGCGCGCCTTTCGGCCTATTCGATCGACCTGGTCGTGCTCGACATCATGATGCCGGGCGAAGATGGCCTGAGCCTGTGCCGCCATATCCGCGCGACCAGCGAAACGCCGGTTATCCTGCTCACCGCGAAGAGCGAGGAAACCGACCGCATCGTCGGGCTGGAAATGGGCGCGGACGATTATGTCGTGAAGCCCTTCTCCCCCCGCGAACTCGCCGCGCGGATCAAGGTGGTGCTGCGCCGGATGCAGGCGGGTGGCACACGCCAGCACGCGCCCGAAAGCGGCAGCTATGCTTTTTCGGGCTGGGTGCTCAAGACCGGCGAGCGCGCGCTCGTGGATCGCGACGGCGTGTCGGTACCGCTGTCGACCGGTGAGTATAACCTTCTGCTCGCGCTGGTGATGCGGCCGCGCGCGGTGCTTACCCGCGACCAGCTGCTCGACCTGACCCAAGGGCGCGAGGCGGCGGCGTTCGACCGCGCGATCGACAATCAGGTCAGCCGGTTGCGCAAGAAGATCGAGCCGGATGCCAAGAACCCCAGCCTCATCAAAACCGTGTGGGGCGGCGGCTACACGCTGGCGAGCGACGTGACGCGGCTGTGACGCGGCGATGAGGCGGTTCCTGCCCCGCAGCCTGACCGGGCAGATCGCGCTGATGGTCGCGCTGGCGCTGTTCGTCGCGCAGGCGATCAACTTTGCGTTGTTGCTGCGCGAGCGGCGGTCGCTGCGGTTCGAGCAGGTGACCGCCCCCGCCATCACGCGGGTGGTGGATGCCGCTGAGCGAATCCGCGACGGCCGCTTCCGCGAACCGCCCGACCAGCGCCGGGCGCGGCTGCGGCTCGAGCCTCGCAACCCGATCCCGCCCGGGCTGCGCCGCAAGCCCGACGTTGAGGACGGAATACGGCAGGCACTGGCGGAAGCGGGCATTCAGGCCGGTGCGATCGTGACCGGGCTCGACCGCATCTCCGAAACCGACCCGCGGTTCGTCCGGATGAACGCGTTGCGCGCACAGCGGATGAAGCGACTGGGCGGTGAACTGATCGTCGCCGTCGAACTGCCCGGGCGGGGCTGGCTGGTGCTCAAGTCAGGCTGGCCGTTCAGCGACCGCGACATCATCTGGCGCCTGATCCTTCAGACCCTGATCATCTACGCGATTGTGCTGGTGCCGGTGTTGTGGCTCGGCCACCGTGTCGCGCGACCGCTACGCTCGCTCGCCGCTGCGGCGCGCGATTTCAGCCCCGCCACCGCCTCGTCCCCGATCGAGGAACGCGGGCCGGGGGATGTGCGCGCGGTGATCGCTGCCTACAATCTGATGAGCAGCCGCGTCACCGCGATGCTGGACGAAAAGGACCAGATGCTGGGCGCGATCGGACATGACCTGCGCACCCCGCTGGCCGCGCTGCGCGTGCGGATCGAGTCGGTCGAGGATGACGAGGATCGTGCGCGCATGGCCGACACGATCGACGAGATGAACCGCACGCTCGACGACATTCTTAGCCTCGCGCGGCTGGGCCGACCGAGCGAGGCGCCGACCGAGACCGACCTGTCGGCGCTGATCGATGCGGTTGTGGACGATTTCCGCGACCTCGGCCATCCCGTCGACTATGAGGACGGCAACCGCCTCATCCTGCGCATCCGCCCTTCGCTGATGCGCCGCGCGGTGCGCAACCTGATCGAGAATGCGGTGAAATATGCCGATGGCGCCGAAGTGACGCTGCGCCACGACGCGGTCGGCGTGCGGATCGAGGTCGCCGATCGCGGCCCGGGCATTCCGGCGGAGCAGATTGCGGCGGTGTTCGACCCCTTCACCCGGCTTGATCCATCGCGCAACCGCACCACCGGCGGCGTGGGCCTGGGCCTGACGCTGGCGCGAGCGATCGTGCGCGAGGCGGGAGGCGACATCACGCTGGCGAACCGCGAGGGCGGCGGGCTGTGCGCGACGATCATGCTGCCGGGGCGGTGACGCCGCCTGCTCGACAGGGTAAGTCGACGGCATGACCGAGACTCTACCCGAAACACGTGAAGATCAGGCCGAAAAGGCCGAGCGACAGGCGATGCGTCGCCGCTGGCTGACGATCGGCGAACTGGTTGCGGTCGCGGGCGTGGTGATCGCGGGGCTGACCTTGTGGAATGGCTGGTCCGAACGCCGCGATGCCGCCGCTACGCGCGCTGCCGAACAGGCGGCGGCGCGGGCGGAGGCCGAGGCGACCCGCCGCCGCGTCGGGCTGATCGCGACCGATGCCGGCGGCGATACGCTGGCGTTCAAGGGGGTCGAATGCGCGCTGCAGGCGACCGACATCCGCTTTCCCCCTGCGCTGGGAGTCGAATCGCAATTTACGGTGACGGTGCATGTCTTCCAGGCCGCCTGGATTGCCAAGCCCTTATTGGCGCTGACCGATGGCGGCCCCGATCGGCGGCGCGGTCGCCTGCCCGTCCTGATCGAAAGTCGCTGTGACGGGGCGGGCGGCCCGCGGGTGGAACGGGCGATTTACGATCTGGTGTGGGAGATCGAACCGGGCGTGTTCGGCCGATCCCTGAAACTGCGCGGGCTGATCCTGCGCGAGGATCGGGTCGGCAAGGATGCGGGTGCCCGGCTGAATGCGCTATGGGCGAAGCCGGGGGCGCAGCCGGGCGGGTAGATCGGGCGGCATAGCATCGCCTTGAACTCACGGGTGGTTTTCAGCTTTGGATTGACAGGCCCGCGCCCGCGCCTGACGAACGGCATCAGGGGGACATGGCGTGAGCGGGTTTGAGTTCATCTTTTCGCTGTTCGGGCTGATCCTGGGCCTCGCCCTGGCCGAGGGGCTGGGCGGGTTGACGCGGGCGATCAAGGCGCGGGGGATCCGGACGATCGGCTGGTCGACCGGGCTGCTGGGCCTGTTCGTGTCGTGCGATGTCGTGACGTTCTGGATGTATGGCTGGGCGATGCGCGACCAGTTGCCGCTGAGCTGGCCGGTGATGTTCGGCGGGTTTCTGGTGACGGCGGTCTATTATGTCGCGGCGTCGTTGGTGTTCCCCGATGCGGTCGATCGCGACAGCGACCTCGACGCGCATTTCGAGCGCAATTACCGCACGGTGATGGGGGCGCTGCTGTTCTGCAATGCGGTGCTGATCGGGCTGGTGTTCTGGCTGCTGTCCCCGGCGCTGGATCTGCGCAGTGCGATCCTGAGCCTGTCGTTCTTCCCGGTCAGCCTGATCGCGATTTTCGTGCGCAAGCGGCCGGTGGTGATCGCGTGCCTGCTCTGGCTGATCGCGCTCTATCCGCTCTCGGCGGTGTGGCATTAACATGTCGGCTGCGCCGAAGCGGCACCGGCCTGCTTAAAAACCAAAACGGGCCGGGGTTTCCCCCGGCCCGTTTCGTCTGGTCAGATGATCGGATCGATCAGCCGACGATTTCTTCCGGCTTGAAGAAATAGGCGATTTCGATCGCGGCATTTTCTTCGCTGTCCGAACCGTGGACGGTGTTTGCTTCGATCGATTCGGCCAGCTCGGCGCGGATCGTGCCCGGCTCGGCATTGGCCGGGTTGGTCGCGCCCATGATGTCGCGGTTGCGCTGCATGGCGTTCTCGCCCTCGAGCACCTGCACGACGACCGGGCCGGAGATCATGAATTCGACCAGCTCGCCGAAGAAGGGGCGCTCCTTGTGCACCGCGTAGAAGCCCTCGGCCTGTTCGCGGGTCATGTGGATGCGCTTGCTGGCGACGACTCGCAGGCCGGCCTCCTCAAGCATCTTGGTGACCGCGCCGGTCAGGTTGCGGCGGGTGGCATCGGGCTTGATGATCGAAAAGGTACGGGTCACGGCCATGGCCATGCGGCTCCTGTCATATGGGGAATGGGATTGCGCGCGCCTCTAGTCGGGTGCGGGCGTGGTGGCAAGGCCGTTCAATCCTCCCCGGCACGGGGAGGTGGCAGCGCGTAGCGCTGACGGAGGGGGCCCGAGGCAACGGACTCCCTTGCCTCGGGCCCCTCCACCACCGCCTGCGGCGGCGGTCCCCCTCCCCGTTCCGGGGAGGATTTTTCACGCCGCCTGTGCCCAGCGGCCGTTTTCGTCCTGTTTCCAGTAGCGGCGCTCGACGCTGTCGCGGTCGGCGAGTCCCTTCCACGCGATCCGCGCCGCACCGATGCTGTCTTCGCCGAAAAAGTGGAAGGCGCGGTCGAAGGCGAGCGCCGCGTCGCGCCATTCGCCGTCGATCAGCGCGACGTGGCGCGCGCCATTGGCGGGGGCCACCGCTTCGCCGATCAGGACGGGCTGAAGGCTGTCATTCCCGGCCCCGGCCTGGGCGTGCGGCAGGAAGCTTTCGGGACGAAAGCTCCACAGCAGCTGGTCGATCCGGCGGCGCTGCTCGGCGTCGGCCGATACGATCAGCAGCCGCTGGCCGCTTTCCACCACCTTCACCGCGATCCCCGGGAGCGCACGCTCCAGCGGGGTCGCGGTGAGGTGGTAGAAATCGACCTGCATAAGCGCCGCTCAGCCCTCGAAATTGTCGCGGACGAAGCGGTCGAGCAGGCGCACGCCATAGCCGGTTGCGCCCTTGTCATAGTTCGGCCCCGCCTTGTCGGCCCAGACCATGCCCGCGATGTCGAGATGCGCCCAGCGTATGCCGGGTTCCACGAAGCGCTGGATGAACTGCGCGGCCGTAATCGACCCCGCGCCGCGGGGTCCGACATTCTTCATGTCGGCGATCTGGCTGTCGATCAGCTTGTTGTAGGCGTCGCCGAGCGGGAACCGCCACAGATGATCGCCGGTCGCGCGGCCCGCCGTCAGCAATTGTTCGGCAAGGCCATCGTCGTTCGAGAACAGGCCGCCATGCTCGTTGCCCAGCGCGATGATCATCGCCCCGGTCAGCGTCGCGAGATCGACGATCGTCTTGGGACCGTGGGTTTTCTGAACCCAGGTGATCGCGTCACACAGGACGAGGCGTCCCTCCGCGTCGGTGTTGATGACCTCGATCGTCTGGCCCGACATTGACGTGACGACGTCGCCCGGACGCTGGGCATTGCCGTCGGGCATATTCTCGACGAGGCCGCACACGCCGATCACGTTGACCTTGGCCTTGCGCAGCGCGAGCGCCTTCATCGCGCCGGCGACGGCACCGGCGCCGCCCATGTCCCACTTCATGTCTTCCATGCCGGCGGCCGGCTTGATCGAGATGCCGCCGGTGTCGAACGTCACGCCCTTGCCGACGAATGCGACATCGACGTCACCCGCATCCTTGCCGTTCCAGCGCATCGCCAGCAGACGGCCGTCGCGACGCGAACCCTGCGCCACGCCGAGCAGCGCGCCCATGCCCAGCTTCTCCATGTCCGCGCGGTCGAGCACGGTGATCTCGACCCCGAGATCGGCGAGGTGGCGGCAACGCTCGACGAAGCTCTCGGGGTAGAGGATGTTGGGCGGCTCAGACACGAGCGTGCGGGTCAGTTCCATGCCCTCGGTCACCGCCGCGAGCGCCGTCCAGGCATCCTCGCTGCCTTCGGGCGCGCCAGCGAGCACCAGCGTATCGAGCGTCCGCTTCTGCTTTTCGGTCAATTTGGTGCGATAGGCATCATGGCGCCAGCCGCGCTGCTTTGCGGCGGCCGCGAAGCGAGCCACGGCGCGCACGGTGGGGGCACCGCCCAGCGCAGCGAAATCGACCGTGATCGCGGTGACGCCGGAAGTCAGGAAGCGCGCGGTCAGCGCACCGCCCGCGCGCTCGTAATCGGCCTCGCCCCCGGCACCGACGCCGAGCAGCAACACGCGATCCGCGCCATCCTTCCCCGGCACGAATATTTCGGCGATCGACCCGACCTCGCCCTCGAACCGGCCCGAACGCGCGGCATCGCGCACCAGCGCGAGCGTGGCATCGTCGAGCGTGCCGCCGGGCATCCGGTCCAGCCCGTCCTTTTCGACCGGGAGCGCGAGCACCGCGGCATCGGCGGGGCGGGCGGCGGAAAATGTTACCTGCATGAAGCTTCCTGTTCCTGTGGATCACCGCTTATGGCGAGTCGGCCCTATCTAGGGAAGCGGATGCGATGGGGCAAAGCCCGGCAGCGGCGGGTGGCGATTGCGAAGCGACGCGTGCGGTGCGATAGGGCCAAGGAACGGATTGGTTCGGCCCTGCGCGGGGCAGTGTTTGTACAAGGGGTAGAAGGACGTCGTGACGCGCAAGGCTCTGCTGCTCGCCGGGATCGTGCCGCTCGCGCTGTGCCTCGCGCCCGGCGCCGCCGCGCTGGGGGCGCAGGATTTGCAGGACCGTGCGGTCGAGCCGCCGCCGCCCTCCGAAACCCCGTTGCCCGACGATCCCAACCAGATCCAGTTCTCCGCCGATCTCGCCGAATATGATTCCAGCGGCGATGTCGTGACAGTCACCGGCGATGTCCGCCTGTTCCGCGACGGCAACCGCCTGCGCGCCGACAAGGTGGTGTGGAACCGCAAGACCGGGCAGGTGATCGCTGAGGGCGACATTGCGGTGACCAATCCGGAGGGCGACACCGCCTATGGCGACCGGATCGAACTGACCGATTCGCTCAGAGATGGCATGATCGACAATATGCTCGTCGTGCTCGAACAGGGCGGGCGGATCGCCGCCGAGCGCGGCACGCGCGACGATGGCGGCGTGATCCGCGTCGATCGCGCTGCGTACACGCCCTGCGCCGTCGTCGATTCAGGCAATTGTCCCAAGGAACCGTCGTGGAAGATCACTGCGGTGCGTGTGGTCTATGATCCGGCGAAGCAGCGCATCCGCTATACCGGCGCGCGCGTCTCGCTGTTCGGGATCGCGTCGCTGCCGCTGCCGGTCTTCTCGCATTCGGTTGGCACCGACAATGCCAGCGGCCTGCTCGCGCCCGAAATTCGCTATGACTCGGTCAACGGATTCGAAGTGGCGCTGCCCTATTATTTCGACCTTGGCGCCAGCAAGGGTCTGACGGTCACCCCGCATATCTTCACCGGCGCGCTGCCGATGGTGCAGGCCGAATATCGGCAGTTGCTGGAGCGGGGGGCGTTTCGCATCACCGGATACGGCACCTATAGCCGCCGCAGCGACGATTTCGTTTCGCCCACCCCGGACGTATCGAGCGAGAATGCGTTTCGCGGTTATATCGACGCCGCCGGACGCTTCCAGTTCGATCCGAACTGGAGCGCGAGCGGGTCGGTTCGCCTTGCCAGCGACCGCACCTTCCTGCGCCGCTATGATATTTCGAGCGACGACCGGCTGCGCAACAATGTCCGCGTCGAGCGGATCGATCGCGATTCCTATTTCTCGATCAATGGCTGGTTCGTCCAGACGCTGCGCCCCACCGAAAATCAGGGGCTTCAGCCGGTCGCGCTGCCCGAGATCGACTATCGCCTGCGCTTCGGCCAGAATCTGATCCCCGGCGGCCGGTTCGAGCTTCAGGCGAACAGCCTCGCCATCAGCCGGGGACAGGGGCAGGATACGCAGCGCGCCTTCACGTCGCTGCGCTACGATCTGCGCAAGCTGACCTCCTGGGGACAGGAGGTCACGCTGACCGCCTATGGCCGCGGCGACCTCTACAACACGCAGGACACGCTCGCGACGACGGTCGCGAGCTATCGCGGGCTGGAGGGGTTTCGCGCCCGTGCGATCGGCGCGCTCGCGCTCGACCTTAAATGGCCGCTGATCGGCGAGGCGTTCGGCGGCACCCAGCGGGTCACCCCGCGCTTCCAGATCGTCGCCGCGCCGAAGCTTGAGAATTTCGACGTTCCCAACGAGGACGCACGCTCGGTCGATCTGGAGGATTCGAACCTCTTCGCGCTCAACCGATTCCCCGGATATGACCGATTCGAGGATTCGACCCGCTTCACCTTCGGCCTCGATTATGCGCTGTACCTGCCCGGCCTGTCGGTCGAGGCCAATGTCGGGCAGAGCTATCGCCTTACCTCGCGCCCCGCGATCCTTCCCGACGGGACCGGACTTGACGGGCGGCTGTCCGACATCGTCGGCCGCACGGTTGTACGGTATCGCGACTTTGTCGCGTTCACCCATCGTTACCGGCTGGACAAGGACAATCTGGCGATCCGGCGCAACGAGATCGACGCCACGGTCGGATCGCGCGAAACTTTCGTCACACTCGGCTATCTGCGCCTCAACCGCAATATCAGCTTCGCGCTGGAGGATTTGCAGGATCGGGAAGAGGCGCGGGTCGGCGCGCGGGTGCAGATTTCGCGCTTTTGGTCCGCCTTTGGCTCCGCCGTGATCGACCTCACCGACAAGGAGGAAGACCCAACCTCGCTTGCCGACGGCTTCGAGCCGATCCGCCACCGGCTGGGCGTGGAATATGAGGATGACTGTATCCGCCTGGGTCTCACCTGGCGTCGCGACTATCAGTCGACCGGCGACGCGCGGCGGGGCAGTTCGTACCTGTTCACGCTGGCGCTCAAGAATTTGGGACGCTAGTTTCGGTCAGGGTACCGGCGCACTGGTGCGGCCACGAAATTCATGTAAGCCCCAGTTCAGGCACAATTGACGATTAGACGGCGTCCGTTCGCAAAATCGGATTCGTTTCAGGCACAGGTGAAGATGACCTCGAAAGTCGCGCGTTTCGGCCGTTACTCGGCTCTCTTATTCGGTATCGCAGCCAGCACCGCGATCGGCGCCCAGACGGTGGCCGACAGCGAAGTGCCGTCGACCGCCAATTTGAATCTGCCGCAGAATTTGCAGCTGTTCGCCAAGGCCGATCCCAATATCCGCAAGCCCACAGCGATCGTGAATGGCTATGTCATCACGCGCACCGATGTGGAGCATCGCGTCAACCTGTTCATGGCGTTGAATCAGCTCAAGCTGACACCGGAAGAGCAGAATCAGCTGCGCCTTCAGGTGCTTCGGCTGCTGACCGACGAAACGATCCAGATCCAGGAAGCCAAGGCGAAGGATGTCAGCATCCCCGCCGAACAGATCGAGCGCAGCTTCGCGGGCATCGCGCGGCGCTACAATCGCTCGCCTGACGAGATGCGCACCTGGCTGCGCGAGATCGGATCGTCGGAACGCTCGTTCAAGCGGCAGATCGAGGGCGAACTGGCGTGGCAGAGCCTGATCCGCCGCACCATCGGCCCGTTCGTCAATGTCGGCGACGAGGAAGTGAATGCGATCATCGCACGCCTCGAAGCCGCCAAGGGCACCGAGGAATTCCAGCTGCGCGAGATCTATATCTCCGCCACGCCCGAACGCGCGGGTGAGGTGTTCCAGGCGATGCAGCAGATGATCCAGCAGATGCAGCAGGGTCGCCCGTTCGAATATTTCGCGCAATTCTCCGAAGCGACCACGCGCGCCCAGGGCGGCGACCTTGGCTGGGTGCGCGCCGAAATGCTCCCTGCCCCCCTCGCTCAGGCGGCGCAGCAGATGCAGGTCGGTCAGGTCGCCGGGCCGGTCGAGGTTCCGGGCGGCTTTTCGATCCTGTATCTCGTCGACAAGCGCCAGGTTCTGATGGCGGACCCGCGCGACGCGCAGCTCAGCCTGCGTCAGATCACCGTCAAATTCCCGCCGGGGATTACCCCGGCGCAGGCGCAGGCACGGGTCGCCGAGTTCGCCGGCGTGCTCAAATCCACCAACGGGTGCGGCGCGGTGGGCGAGGCGGCCGAGACGCTGGGCGCCGAAGTGGTCGATAATGACTCGGTTCGCGCACGCGATCTTCCGCCCCAGCTCCAGGACATCGTGCTCGGCCTTCAGATCGGCCAGGCGACCCCACCGTTCGGATCGCCGACCGAAGGGGTACGCGCGCTGGTGCTGTGCGGTCGCGACGAGGCGCAGGCATCGAACCAGCCTTCGCCCGATGCGGTACGCGACGAGATCGAGGAGCGGCGCACCAATTTGCGCGCCCAGCGCTTGCTGCGCGATCTGCGCCGCGACGCGATCATCGAGTATCGCTGAGCGATGAGCAACGCCCTGCGCCCGCTCGCGGTCGCGATGGGCGATCCTGCCGGCATCGGTCCGGAGATCGTCGGCAAGGCATGGGCAAACCGCGCGCTCCACACGCTCGCCCCCTTCTTCGCGGTCGGGGATCCTGCGGCCGTCGAGCGCGTATGGAATGGGCCGGTCGCGCGGATCGACAGCCCGGACGAGGCGGCCCGGGCATTCGAGACGGCGCTGCCCGTCCTGACCGTCGCCTGTTCGGGCGACATCGTCCCCGGTACGCCTGACATCGAAGGCGCGCGCTGCGCACTCGACAGCCTGGAGCTTGCCACCGGTCTTGCCCGGTCGGGCGCGGCGGGCGGGTTGGTGACCGGCCCGGTATCCAAGGCGCAGCTGTACCGGATCGGCTTCACCCATCCGGGCCAGACCGAATTCGTCGCCGAACGCTGCGGAATCGCTCATGCCAATGCGGTGATGATGCTCGCCGGGCCCACGCTGCGGGTGGTGCCGGTGACGACGCACATCCCGCTGATCGAGGTGGCGCCATCGATCAGCGTCGGTCTGGTGCTGGCCAAGGCGCGGGCAACCGCGCGTGGTCTCGCCCGCAACTTCGGCATCGCCGCGCCACGCCTCGCCTTTGCAGGCCTCAATCCCCATGCCGGCGAAGGTGGCGCAATCGGACGCGAGGAGATCGACATCCTGATCCCCGCGATCGAACAACTGCGCAGCGAGGGGATCGACGCCGCCGGGCCGTTCGCCGCCGACACGATGTTCCACGCCCGCGCGCGCGCCACCTATGACGCGGCGATCTGCCTCTATCACGATCAGGCGCTGGTACCGCTCAAGACGCTGCATTTCGACGAGGGCGTTAACCTGACCCTGGGATTGCCGATCGTCCGCACCTCCCCCGATCACGGCACCGCATTCGGCATCGCCGGGACCGATCAGGCCGAGCCGGGGGCGATGATCGCGGCGATCCGCATGGCCGCGCAGGCGGCGGAATATCGCGCTCAGTACGACGCGACTTCGGCGTGACCTCCCTTCCCCCGCTGCGTGAGGTCATCCGCAGGCACGGTCTCTCCGCCAGCAAGGCACTGGGTCAGAATTTCCTGTTCGATTCGCAGTTGCTCGATCGGATCGCACGCGTTCCCGGCGACCTGAGTGGGCAGGAGGTGTTCGAGGTCGGCCCCGGCCCCGGCGGACTCACCCGCGCGTTGCTCGGCGCGGGGGCACAGGTAACCGCAGTGGAGCGCGACCGGCGCTGCATCCCCGCGCTGGCGGAACTGGGCGACGCCTTTCCCGGCCAGTTACGGGTGATCGAGGGGGATGCGCTGGAGGTGGACGCCCCGGCGCTGTTCGCAGGCAAGCCGCACATCGCGTCCAACCTGCCCTATAATGTCGGCACCGCATTGCTGGTCGGCTGGCTGTCGGCGGACTGGGAGCCGTGGTGGGCGAGCCTGACGCTGATGTTCCAGAAGGAAGTCGCCGAGCGGATCGTCGCGGCGCCGGGCACCGATCATTATGGCCGCCTCGCCGTCCTCGCCCAGTGGCGCAGCAGCGCGCGGATCGCGATGCCGGTCCACCGCAGCGCCTTCACCCCGCCGCCCAAGGTGATGTCGGCGGTGGTCCATATCGTTCCGGGCGACGAGCCGCCTGGTGTGCAATTCCGCGTGCTGGAAAAACTGACCGCCGCCGCATTCGGCCAGCGGCGCAAGATGCTGCGGCAGAGTTTGAAGGGCGTTCCGGGCGCGGTCGAGACGGCGGAAGCGCTGGGCATCGATCCGACCCGCCGCGCGGAGACGGTGAGCGTCGCGGAGTTTGTGCGCCTGGCGCGGGCACTGTCAAACTAAATCCTCCCCGGAACGGGGAGGGGGACCGCGACGCGAAGCGGCGTGGTGCAGGGGGCGCGAGGCCGTGGAATCCCTTGCCTCGGGCCCCCTCCACCAGCCTGCGGCTGGTCCCCCTCCCCGTTCCGGGGAGGATTTTTGCTAGTTTTTCTTCTCTTCGGCCTTGGGCGGCGGGACGACCTGCGCGGTGGCGGTCGCGGGCGGGTCCTTGGCGATTGCGACGGCGAGGCGGGTGGCGTCGGCGCAAGGTGCCGCACAGCGTCTTCACCCGGGCGAAATTCTCCTTGGCACGTTCGACGGCGCCCTTCTGCACGATCGCCTCGCCCTGCCCGCGCAGCGCGAAGAGGCCGTTGGGTTGCCCGACCGGTCCGCCGAACGAGAGCGCAGCCACACCCGCACAGCCTCACGCAGCGGAATCGCGTTGGCGGTCATGCGGGGGAATCTGGCTTTGGGTTATTTCTTTCCGAAAATGCCCGAAGCCATGCCCGTCAGGTCGTTGAGCGGATTGCCGTCGCCATCGCGATCCAGCATTCCCATGATCCCGCCCGCACCATCCTGCTGCAGCATCGTCGCGAAACGGCCGAGCGAACCTTCGCCGCCGATCTGGGCGATGATTTCCTGCAGCTTGTCGACGGGAAGCCCGGTCGCGGCAGCGGCCCCCTCAGCGGTGTCGCCCTGCATCTGGTGATGTTTCGCCAGCGCCTGAATCGCCGATTCGACATGTTCGGGGGAGAGGCCGACCTTGGCCGCCAGATTGGCGACGCCCTCATTTCCAGTGATTTGGCCCAGAATGCTGTCGAAAATGCTCATGTCCGCCACTCCTTGAGGGGAAAGCCCGACGGACAGGCTAGCCGAGGGGATAGAGGGCGTCGAGATGCGCCACCACCGCCGCGAGGCCATCGTCACCGGCGATCGCGAGGTCGATCGGGCGCCCGCCAAGCCGGTCGTCATGCGTGTTGAGAAAGGCGACGACCGCCTCGCTGTCGCGCAGCCGCTCCCATGCGAGCGTCGCGGCCCGCCCCTGCCGCGCGGCGGCCTCCGGAGACAGGCGCGGCTTGTCACTGTGCCGCCGGAACTGACGGGTACGGGGTTTCTCGGTCTCTGGCGTGGGGGCTGCGGTTGCGGGGGTCAAAACGCCGCACTCATCAGCATCGTGTCCGCGCCATGCGCGGCACGAAGCGCGCCGATCCGCTGGGCATAGCCCCGCGCGAGATCGCGGTGCGAGCGTCGCGCACACAGGCAATCGGCAGCCTCGGCGCGCATCAGCGATACCTGATGGCGATAAAGAAGGTAGTTGAGGTCCATTGTGCAAGCGCCCCGAATCGTAAGCGGGAGCGCGTAGAATCTCTCAGTCGCCGGCGCCTACGGAACGATGTGCCGACGATCATTTCCATATAGGGTCGCGGCGCGAAATAACCATGGCCGCATCCGCCGACCTGTCCGTCGGCGGATGCGCACGGCCCGGTCAGGCGGGTTCGGTCGCCCGGGGCGCAGCCTGCCGCACCCCTTCATCGACATGGCTTTCGAACTGCGCGAAATTGGCAACGAATTCATCGACCAGTTTCGCTGCGGTCGCGTCATAAGCGGTCTTGTCCGCCCAGGCCGCGCGCGGATCGAGCATGTTGGGATCGACTCCCGCCACCTCGACCGGAACCATGAAGCCGAAATTGGGATCCTCACGGAACGCAGCCGATTTCAGGCTGCCGTCGAGCGCAGCATTGAGCAGCGCGCGGGTGACGCGGATCGGCATCCGCTTGATCCCCGGCATCGTCGCCTTGCCGCCGCTCCAGCCGGTGTTGACCAGCCAGCAATCGACGCCGCCCTTGGCGATCCGCTCCTTGAGCAAATTGCCATAGACCGACGGGTGGCGCGGCATGAACGGCGCGCCGAAACAGGTCGAGAAGGTCGCGGTCGGCTCGGTCACGCCGATCTCGGTCCCGGCGACACGCGCGGTATAGCCCGAGAGGAAGTGATACATCGCCTGTTCCGGCGTCAGCTTCGCGATCGGCGGCAGCACACCATAGGCGTCGGCGGTGAGGAAGATGATGTTGCGGGGTACCGGTCCCAGATTGTCCTTCGACGCATTGGGAATGAAATCGAGCGGGTAGGAACCTCGGCTATTCTCCGCCAGGCTGTTGTCGTCGAAGTCGAGTTCGCGCGTCTCCTCCTCCATCACGACATTTTCGAGAATCGTGCCGAAGCGCTTGGTGGTCGCGAAAATCTCCGGCTCAGCCTCGGCCGACAGGTTGATCATCTTGGCGTAGCAGCCGCCCTCGAAATTGAAGACCGCGGTATCGGACCAGCCATGTTCGTCATCGCCGATCAGCGTGCGGCTGGCATCGGCGCTCAGCGTCGTCTTGCCCGTCCCCGACAGGCCGAAGAACACCGCCGTGTCCCCGTTCGGGCCGATATTGGCCGAACAATGCATCGGCATGATGCCCTTTGGCGGGAGCAGATAGTTGAGCAGGCCGAACACGCTCTTCTTCATCTCGCCGGCATAGGCGGTGCCGCCGATCAGGATCAGCTTTTCGGTCAAATTGACCGCGATCACCGTCTCGCTGCGGCAGCCATGTTTGGCCGGATCGGCGCGGAAGCTCGGCAGGTCGATGATGGTGTATTCGGCGACGAAATCCTTCAGCTCATGCGCCTCGGGGCGGACCAACAGGGTGCGGATGAACTGGCTGTGCCAGGCATATTCGGTAACCACCCGCACCTTGACGCGATGCTCGGGCTGCGACCCGCCATAGAGGTCCTGGACGAACAAAATGTCCTTGGTGCCAAGGTACGCGAGGAAATCAGCCTTGAGCGCCGCGAAATGCTCGGGCGTCATCCCGACATTGGTGCTGCCCCACCACACGCTATTCTCGGTCTCGGCATCGCGGACGATGAACTTGTCCTTGGCGCTGCGACCGGTGTGCTTGCCGGTTTCGACGACCAGCGGCCCGTCCTTGGCGAGCCTGCCCTCGTCCCGCTTCACCGCATGTTCGACCAATTGCGCAGGCAGCAGGTTCCAGTGAATGGTGGCCCCTGCCCCGACGCCCAGCGCGTCGAGGCCGATTTTCGGCGTGCGATCCGTCACGTCTCTCTCCTCGTCGCAGTCCGCCGCAGCGGCCGCATTCCTATGCATTGAGTCGCGCATAGGCAGCGGCGAAAAGGGGGGTCAACAACAGTAACCGGTGTCAAATGGAGGCTAACCCTCTATTTTTGGCTGACAACGCTGACCTGTTGCCGACATGCGGCGCGGACCCGACACAGCCCCATTTCTGCGCCCCGTTGAGCCCCGCCCCGCATTCCGCTAGTCACACGCCATGACCGCAACGATCGCGCTCGTCGATGACGACCGGAACATCCTGACCTCCGTGTCGATCGCGCTACAGGCCGAGGGCTTTGTGACGCGCGTTTACTCCGATGGCGAGGCGGCGCTGAAGGCGCTGGTCGATAATCCGCCCGATTTGGCGGTGCTCGACGTCAAGATGCCGAAGATGGACGGGCTGGAGCTGCTGCGCCGGCTGCGCGAAAAGAGCCAGATCCCGGTGATCTTCCTCACCAGCAAGGACGACGAGCTGGACGAGGCGCTGGGGTTGGCGATGGGGGCGGACGACTATATCGCCAAGCCGTTCAGCCAGCGGCTGCTGATCGCCCGTATCCGCGCGATCCTGCGCCGCACCGAGGCGCTCGCCGCGCCCGTCGGCGAGGAGCCGGCGCAGGAGGTCCAGCCGGTGCTCGAACGCGGGCCGCTGACGATGGACCCGGCGCGGCACAAGGTGACGTGGAAGGGCGACACTGTGACGCTCACCGTCACCGAGTTCATGATCCTCGAAACGCTCGCCCAACGGCCCGGCATCGTCAAGACGCGCAACCAGCTGATGGACGCGGCCTATCAGGACGACATCTATGTCGATGACCGCACCATCGACAGCCATATCAAGCGGGTGCGGCGCAAATTCCGGCAGGTCGATCCCGAATTCGACGCGATCGAGACCCTTTATGGCGCCGGATATCGCTTCTCCGACGAATAAGCCCGCCGCCTCGCGCGACGAGCGGGATCTGGCGCTGCGCTGGTCGGCGCGGCTCAGCCTCACGCCGCGCATCCTGGCGGTCAACATCTTCGCGCTGGCGATGCTGGCCGGAGGGTTCTTCTATCTCGACAGCTATCGCGCGCGGATCGTCGACAGCCGCGTCGCCCAGGCGAGCCGCGAGGCGACGCTGATCGCGCAGGCGATCGCCTCTACGCCAAAGATCGATCGCGACGCGCTGATCCTGCGCCTTGCGCGGACCAGCGGCAGCCGCATTCGCATCTATGACCGCGCCGGTCGCGTACAGCTCGATACGCGCGCGATGGGGCTTGCCAATGTCGTGCTGCGCGATCCCGACAAGGACCCGTGGAACCAGACCGCCGCGCGCTTCCTCGACGCGGTGATCGACAAGGTGGCGGGCGCCGACCGCGTCTCGCAATTCCGCGAACGCGCTCCCGACAAGGGGCTGGAGTGGCCGGACCTGCGCACCGCTTTCGATACCGGCGCAACGACCGCGAGCGTGTGGCGCGCGCCCGACCGCACCCCGGTCATTACCGCTGCCGCCCCGTTCGGCCCCGACGGCGCGGTGTTCACCACCGTCAATGCGCGCGACATCACCCAGACGGTGCGGGTCGAGCGGTTCCGCCTCGGCGTGGTGCTGGGGGTCGCGGTCGGCCTGTCGATCTTCCTGTCGTTGTTCCTGGCGCGGACCATCGTGCGGCCACTGCGTCGGCTTGCGCGCGCAGCAGTGCGGGTACGCCTTGGCCGCGCGCGCGAAGTGGTGGTGCCGCGCCTGCCCGAACGCCGCGACGAGATCGGCCATCTCGCGCGCTCGCTCTCCGACATGAGCCTCGCGCTGCGCGCGCGGATCGACGCGACCGAAGCCTTTGCCGCCGATCTGACGCACGAGCTGAAAAACCCGCTCGCCTCGCTGCGCTCCGCGGTGGACAGCCTTGCCGCTATCCGCGACCCCGCACTTCAGGAGCAATTGCTGGCGGTGGTGCGCGACGATGTGCTGCGGCTCGACCGGCTCATCAGCGACATTTCCGAAGCGTCGCGGCTCGACGCGCAGCTCTCCCGCGCCAAATTCGATCCCATCGATCTCGCCGCAATGATCGCCGGACTGATCGCGCAGCATGAGACGCGCGGGGTCGAACGCGGCGTGCGGCTTCGCTTCGACCGTCCGGTCGATATGCTGCCGATGGTGATGGGCGAAGGTGCGCGGCTGGAGCGGGTGTTCGAAAATCTGATCGACAACGCCATCTCCTTCTCGCCCGAAGGCGGAACGGTCGCGCTCTCGCTCGCAGTGCGCGGCGACATGCTGGAGGCGCGAGTCGAGGACGAAGGCCCCGGCGTACCGGAAGAGGCGCGCGAGGCGATCTTCCGCCGCTTCCACTCGGTCCGTCCCGAAAGCGAGGAATTCGGCAAGCATTCGGGACTAGGGCTTGCGATCGCGCGGACCATCGTCGAAGGCCATCAGGGCTCGCTCGGGGTGGAATCGCGCGAGGACCGGATGCACGGCGCGCGATTCGTGGTGCGCTTGCCGCTGGTGCAACCTGCGTGACTTATCGGAGGCTATAAGAGACCCGTGGCGATCCTTTCCTCCGAAACGCTCCATGCGACCAGCGTCGCGATCGATGGCCGCGCCGTGCTGATCGAGGGCCGCTCGGGCGAGGGCAAGTCCGATCTGGCGCTGCGCCTGATCGATCGCGGCGCGCTGCTCGTCGCGGACGATTACACGATCTGCGCGCGCACCGACGGCGTGCTCCATGCCTGCGCCCCGGCGACCATCGCGGGGAAGATCGAGGTGCGCGGGATCGGCGTCGTCCCGATGCCCCATGCCGATCGCACACCGGTCGCGCTGATCGTCTCGATCGTCGAAACGCCACCACGTATGCCCGAGGCGCCACGCACCCGCCGGATCGCCGGCGTGGATGTGCCCGAAGTCGTCCTTCCCGCGCTCGAGCCTTCCGCGCCGATCAAGGTCGAGCTGGCGCTGCGGCACCTTGTGGCGCCCTCCACATGAGCAAGCGGCGACCCAAGCAGATTTTGCTCGTCACCGGCATGTCGGGTGCGGGCAAGTCGACCGTGTTGCGCACGCTGGAGGATCTGGGCTGGGAGGTGGTCGACAACCTGCCCCTTCTCCTCCTCAATCGCCTGCTCGACACCGAGCCGCCCGAGGGCAGCGACGGCGACGACCGCCCGCTCGCCTTCGGCATCGGCACCCGCACCCGCGCCTTCGACGCCGACAGCATCGTGCGCCGCATCAAGAAGCTGCGCGACGAGCGCGGCTATGACATGGGAACATTGTTCCTCGACTGTTCGGGCGCTGAACTGGAACGGCGCTATTCGGAAACGCGCCGTCGCCATCCTCTCGCGCTCGACCGCCCGGCGAGCGACGGCATTACCCGGGAGCGCGACCTGCTCCAGCCGCTGCGCCGCTGGGCGAACCGCGTGATCGACACCAGCAACCTCTCGTCCAACGACCTCGCCCAGCAAATTCGCAAGACGTTCTCCGGTCCCGGCCTTGGCGAAACGGTCCTGTCCATCATGTCGTTCGGCTTTGCGCGCAGCATCCCGGCGGGCGCCGACCTTGTCTTCGACATGCGGTTTTTGCGTAATCCACACTGGGTCGAGTCGCTGCGCCCGGGGACCGGGAAGGACCCGGATGTGGCCGCCTATGTCGCGGGCGACCCCGCCTATGATGAGGCGCTGGAGCGGATCGAGGGACTGATCGAATTGCTGCTTCCGCGCTATCAGGCGGAGGGAAAATCCTATGTTACCATCGCCTTCGGCTGTACCGGGGGGAGACACCGGTCGGTTCACGTCGCCGAACGGGTCGCTGCCCGGTTGCACGCGGCAGGATTTTCGCCCACGGTGACGCATCGTGACTTGCAGACCGCGCCGCAGGACTCGCTAGAAGGCCCGCCAGGTGCAAGATGAACCGCATGGGACAAGCGTAAAGACATGATTGGACTGGTACTCGTGACGCACGGGCGGCTCGCGGAGGAGTTCGTCGTCGCGATGGAGCATGTCGTCGGACGGCAGGAGCGGATCGCCACGATCGCGATCGGCCCCGATGACGATATGGAGGGCCGCCGCGCCGACATCGCCAAGGCGATCATCGCGGTCGATGGCGGCCGCGGCGTCATCGTGCTGACCGACCTGTTCGGCGGAACGCCGTCGAACCTCGCCATCTCGCTGATGGAAGCGGGCAAGGTCGAGGTGATTGCGGGCATCAACCTGCCGATGCTGATTCGCCTGGGCGGGGCGCGCAAGACGATGAAGGTGACCGAGGCGGTCGCCGCTGCGCGCGAGGCGGGGCGCAAATACATCACCGTCGCATCCGAAGTGCTGGGCGAGGCTGCCGCTTGAGCCGCGTCAGCCGGACCGTCCTGATCGGTAACCGCCGCGGGCTGCACGCGCGTGCCAGCGCCAAGTTCGTCACCCTCGCCTCGACCCAGCCGGTCGAGCTGACGGTCGAGAAAGACGGCAATTGCGTCACCGGCACATCGATCATGGGGCTGATGATGCTGGGCGCCGCGATGGGCGATACGATCACGATCAGCGCGGCGGGCGACGGCGCCGAGAACGCGGTGCTCAAGCTGGTCGAACTGGTCGAGGATCGCTTCGGCGAGGATTGAGTCGGTGCGCGAAATAACCGCCTTTTCCAATCCGCTGGTCAAGCGGGTCCGATCCTTACGCGACAAGAAGCATCGCCGCGACGAGGGGCTGTTTCTGGCCGAGGGGCTGCGCATCCTGACCGAGGCGCGCGAGGCGGGGCATCTGCCCGCCTATCTGTTCTTCGCCAAGGGGCATGACACGCACCCGCTGGCACAGCAACTGATCGCCGCGACGGAGGTCGCAGGCGGCGAGGTGATCCAGACCGACAGCGACATCCTCTCCAAATTGTCGGGCAAGGACAATCCGGGCGCGGTGGTAGGTGTCTATGCCGAACTGCCCACCGATCTCGCCCGCATCGATCGCACCGCAGCGCCGATCTGGCTCGTCGCGGAGCGGCTGCGCGATCCAGGCAATCTCGGCACCATATTGCGCACCGCCGATGCGGTCGGCGCCGGCGGATTGATCCTGATCGACAAGTGCGTCGATCCGTTCAGCGTCGAGGCGGTACGCGCCAGCATGGGGGCGCTGTTCACGATTCCGATCGCCCGCGCGCCGTGGGAGGAATTTCATGACTGGCTGCGCGGCGGCCCCGGGCAGTTGGTCGGCCTGGCGCTGGAAGGCGCGGTCGATTATCGCGCGCCCGATTTCGCCGCGCCTGTGTTCCTGCTGACCGGAAACGAGGCGCAGGGGCTGCCCCCCGCCTATGCGCAGGCGTGCGATCTGCGCGTCAAAATTCCGATGCTGGGCAAGGCCGACAGCCTCAACGCCGCCGTCGCGACCGCCGTGATGGCCTATACCGTGCTCGACCGAATCCGTCCGTTGGACTGACCGCCCGACCGTTGCACAATCGCAACACGGGCAAACCGCTTCGTGCCGAGTCCGGAACCAAATCCGGATTCCGAGCGTCGAACCGGTCAAGTCTGGAGACGAAACGATGTTTTACGACACGACCCCCTTCACCGCGGCCAATAGCGGCTATCGCATTGCCTTTCGCCCGGGCGAACAGAATGTCTGCCCCGGATGCGGCCAGTCGCACTGGTCGATCGGGCGAATGACGGCCGAATGCGCCTTTTGCGCCACGGCGCTGCCGATCAACAATGGCGGCAGCTTTGGCGCCGGATCGTTCCGGGTCAGCGAGAAAGCCAAGCCGCTCGCGGCGTAACGGGCGGCAGGCGCTTTGACCCCCGTCACCGCCGCGCTATGGCGGGGCCATGACATCGGCCCCGCTCACTTTCTATAATTCGCTCACCCGCACGCTCGAACCGTTCGTGCCGATCGACCCCGCGAGGGGCGTGCGCGTCTATTCGTGCGGGCCGACCGTCTATAGCGACCCGCATCTCGGCAATCTGCGCGCCTATGTCTTTACCGACACGCTCAGCCGCGTGCTGCGGTGGAAGGGACACCGCCTTACTCACGTCCTCAACATCACCGATGTCGGCCATCTGACGTCGGACGCGGATGAAGGCGAGGACAAGATGGAAGCGGCTGCGAAGAAGCGCGGGATGAGCGCGTGGGACATCTCCCGCCATTATGCCGATGTGTTTCGCCGCAACCTGCGCGACCTTAACATCCGCACGCCCGATCACATGCCGCTGGCCACCGATTACGTCGAGAAGATGATCGACTTCGCCAAGGGCTTTGCCGAAGCGAACTGCTACCAGCTCGACAGCGGCCTGTATTTCGACAGCTCGACCGTGCCGGATTACGGAAAGCTGTCGGGCGGGCAGGACGATGCCGGAGAAGGCCGGATCGAGAACGTCGAGGGCAAGCGCCACCCGCAGGATTTCGCGATCTGGCGCACCACCCCGCCGGGCGAGAGCCGCCAGATGGAGTGGGATTCGCCCTGGGGCCGCGGCGCGCCGGGCTGGCACCTCGAATGTTCGGTGATGAGCGCCGAGCTGCTCGGCCTGCCCTTCGACATCCACACCGGCGGGATCGACCATCGCGAAATCCATCACGTCAACGAGATCGCGCAGAACCAGGCGCATTGCCGCTGCGGCGATTCCGGCGCGAAGATCTGGATGCACAATAATTTCCTGGTCGATCGCGGCGGCAAGATGTCGAAGTCGAAGGGCGGGATCGCCACGCTCGACGCATTGGTGGCGAAGGGCGTCCACCCCCTCGCCTATCGCCTGATGTGCCTGTCGGCGCACTACCGGTCCGAGCTAGAATTCAGCGGCGAGAACCTGGTCGCTGCGCTGGTTCGCCTGCGTCGTCTCGTCCTTGCCGCCGAAAAGTTTCGGGCGGCGGACGGCAAGGGCGGCGGCGATGCCGGAACCTATCTCGAACGCCTCGATACGGCGGTGTCGGACGACCTCAACACCCCCCGGGCACTACCGTTGCTGGAAGAATTGCTGGCCGACAAGAAGCTAGGGCAGGAAGCGCGGCTGATGACGCTCGCCCAGTTCGATGAAGTGCTGGGGCTGGACCTGCTCCACCTTTCGCGCGCCGACCTGCGCGTCCGGCCCAGCGACGCGATGGTGACAGAGGCAGAGATCGAAACCCGCCTCGCGCAACGCAAGGAAGCGCGCGCTGCAAAGGATTTCGCCCGATCCGACGCGATCCGCGACGAGCTGCTCGGCGCGGGCGTCGAGGTGATGGACGGCGACCCGCTGGGATGGGACTGGAAGGTCGAACTTTGAAGGCCGTTCTCCCCGCGCTGGCCCGCCCGCTGATCGAATCCGGCCTGCCCGATGGGATCGAGCCGCATTGGTTCGCGAGCCGCGAGGAGGCAATGGCGCTGATCGCCGATGCCGATATCGGCTGGGTCGATATGCAGCGCCCCGGCTGGACCGGGGAGATCGCGGCGGCGGGAACGCGGCTCAAATGGCTCTCGACCATCTATGCCGGGATCGACGGTTTCGACACGGCGCTGCTGCGCGAGCGTGGCACGATCCTGACCAACGGCACCGGCATCAACGCCATCGCGGTCGCCGAATATGCGGTGATGGGAATGCTCGCCGCCGCCAAGCGGTTCGACCAGGTCGTCCGCATGGCCGACCGCCGCGAATGGCCGGGCGATGCGCCAGGCAAGGTCGAGCTGTTCGAAACCCGCGCGCTGGTGATCGGCTATGGCACGATCGGGCGGATGGTCGGCGATCGGCTGGCGGCGTTCGGGGTCGCGGTGACCGGCGTCACCCGCTCCGGCCGCAGCGCCACGCTGACCCCCGATCAGTGGCGCGCGCGACTCGGCGACTTTGACTGGATCATTCTCGCCGCCCCGTCGACCGACGCCACCGCAGCGATGATCGGCGCGGATGAACTGGCAGCGATGAAGCCCGGCGCCTGGCTGGTCAACATCGCGCGCGGCGACATGGTCGACCAGCCCGCGCTCATCGAAGCGCTGGAACAGCGCCGCATCGCCGGCGCCTTCCTCGACGTGGTGACGCCCGAACCGCTCCCCGCCGATCACCCGCTCTGGACCGCGCCCAATGTCATCCACTCGATGCACCTCTCCGGCCGCTCGCAGACGAAGATGTTCATGCGCGCCGCTTCACTGTTCCTGGAGAATGCGAGGGCGTTCGTGGCGGGCGCGCCGATGAAGAATGTCGTCGATCTCGACGCAGGGTACTGACCCGGCTAAGCCCGCCGCATCATGATCCTCGTCATCGACAATTACGACAGCTTCACCTGGAACCTCGTCCATTACCTGATGGAGCTGGGCGCAGAGGTGAAGGTCGTTCGCAACGACGCCCTGACCGCGCAGGAGGCAATCGCCAGCAACGCACAGGCCTTCCTGCTCTCCCCCGGTCCCTGCACCCCGAACGAGGCGGGAATCAGCCTCGATCTCGTCGCCGCCTGTGCCGATGCGGGCAAGCCTTTGCTCGGCGTGTGCCTGGGCCACCAGTCGATCGGCCAGCATTTCGGCGGAAAGGTCGTGCGCGGCGGGCTGATGCACGGCAAGACCAGCCCGGTCAGCCATGACGGCACCGGCCTGTTCGAAGGGCTGCCCAGCCCCTTCACCGCTACCCGATACCATTCGCTGATCGTCACCGACATTCCCGACGCTTTGCTGGTCAACGCGACCGCAGAAGATGGCAGCGTCATGGCCTTCCGCCACCGCGAGCTGCCGATTCACTCGGTCCAGTTCCACCCCGAGAGCATCGCCACCGAACACGGCCACGCGATGCTGGCGAATTTCCTGAAGATCGCCGGCATCGACGCCGCGGTTCCCGCCTGAGGGATGCGGCGCGCGCCCCGATTACTTCGGAGACTCAACGTCCTCGCCCGCCGCTATGGCGATCGGGACATGATCTGGCGGCGGCGCATCGCCATTCTGGGCGGCGCGATCCTGATCGGGCTGGTCGCCCTGCTCTTCGCCAGCCTTGCGGATGCGGCGGCGAACCTGTTCCACGCGATGGTGCAGACGGCATGGTGGATCCCGCTGCTGATCACCCCCGCGGGCTTCGCGGGCTTTGCCTGGGCGACCAGCCGCTTCGCGCCGCTCGCGCGCGGATCGGGCATTCCGCAGGTGATCGCCGCCGCGCGCGATCCCGAGCGCGGGATGCGCGGCCTCGTCTCGGCGCGTACTGCCATCGTCAAATTCTTCCTGACCATCGGCACGCTGACCTTCGGCGCATCGGTCGGACGCGAGGGGCCGACGGTCCAGATCGCGGCGAGCATCATGGGCTATGCGCATCGCCTGATGGGCATACCGCTGCGCGCATCGGTGTTCATCGCGGGTGGCGCGGCGGGGGTCGCGGCGGCGTTCAACACGCCGCTGGCCGGGGTCGCCTTCGCGATCGAGGAACTCGCCGCCGCCTATGAGCAGCGGATGACCCTGCTGGTGATGGCGGCGGTGCTGATCGCAGGCATGGTGAGTCTCGGCATTGCGGGGGACTATGTCTATTTCGGCGTGATGCGGCAGACGCTGCACATCAGCCAGGCGCTGGTCGCCGCACCGGTCGCAGGCGTGTTCGGCGGGATCATGGGCGGGCTGTTCGCGCGGCTGATGCTGGGGGCCGGGACGACGCTGTGGCGCCCGTTCGCAACGCTTCGCGCGCGGCCAGTGGTGCTGGCGACCGTATGCGGCATGTTGGTCGCACTGGTCGGCGTCGTCAGCGGGCTGACCTGGGGCACCGGGTATGAAACCGCCAATGCGGTGATCGCGGGCGACGACGTCCCGCTCTGGTTTGGCGCCGCCAAGTTCGTGACGACGCTCGCCACCGCAGTTTCCGGTCTGCCCGGCGGCATCTTCGCGCCCTCGCTATCGGTCGGCGCCGGGATCGGCGACATGCTGCGCAGCGTGTTCCCGAGCTATCCGCCCGGCGCGATCGTGCTGCTCGGCATGGTCGCCTATTTCACCGGCGTGGTCCGCGCGCCGCTTACCGCGGTCATCATCATTTCCGAGACGACGGCCAGCCGGGGGCTGATGATGCCGCTGCTCGCCACCGCGCTGATCGCCGATTTTGCGGCGCAGCTGGTGTGCAAGGAACGGCTCTACCACGCCCTGGCGGAGCGGTTCGCGGGCGGGGCCACAGCCAAGGCGTGAGCGTCACGCTTGGCGGCGGGGTAGCAGGATTTGCTCGACTCCCCGGCCCGGCCCCGGAATAGAGGCGCGGTGACCAGCTTCAGCCTCCTCCCCGACCCCGCCACCCCGCTTGCGCGCGAATCCGCAGCACAGGCGTTCGCCGATATCCTTGACGGCAGCGCAGCCGAGGAAGAGATCGAGGCCTTCCTGATCGCGCTGTCCGATCGCGGCGAGACGAGCATCGAGATCGCCGAGGCCGGCACGGGCGATGCGGGCACGGGTAATCCCCGTCAGCGCCCCCGCCAATGCGATCGATGTCTGCGGCACTGGCGGCGACGGACACCATACGCTCAACGTGTCCACCGCGGTCGCGATCGTCGTCGCGGCGGCGGGCGTGCCGGTTGCCAAACATGGCAATCGCGCCGCCTCCTCCAGATCGGGCGCAGCCGATACGCTCGAAGCGCTCGGCCTCGACCTCGACCGCGCCGCCGCGAATGCCGAGGCACATCTGGGCGATCTCGGCATCGCCTTTCTCTTCGCCGCCAGGCACCATCCGGCGATGGGCGCGCGTCGCCCCGATCCGCAAACGCATCGGGCGGCGGACGATCTTCAACCTGATGGGTCCGCTCGCCAATCCGGCGGGGGTGCAGCGCCAGCTGATCGGCATCGCCCGGCCCGACTACGCCCCGGTCTATGCCGAGGCGCTGCAGCAGCTCGGCATCAAGGGCGCGGCGATCGTTGCGGGCGAGGAAGGACTGGACGAATTGTCGCCCGAGGGAGCGAGCAGAATCGTGAGCATCGGCGATGTCAGCCTGCCCGCGCGCATCACCCCCGCCGATGCCGGATTGCAGGCTCATCCCCTCACCGCGCTGCGTGGGGGCGAGGCGCGCGAGAATGCAGCGGCGCTGCGCCGCCTCCTCGATGGCGAGCACGGGGCCTATCGCGACGCCGTGCTGCTTAACGCCGCTGCCGCCTTGGTCGTCGCAGGCGAGACCGCCGATTTGCGCGAAGGCGCCGAGGAAGCCGCCGAAGTGATCGAAAAGGGGCTTGCCAAGACGCTGCTCGACTGCTGGATCGCTGCGGCATGAGCACGATGCTGGACACGATCCTGGAAACCAAGCGCGACGAGGTCGCCGCGCGCAAGGCCGCCAATTCGCTGAGCGACGTTCAGGCGCTGGCGATGGCGCAGACTCCGCCGCGCGGCTTCCGCGCCGCGCTGGATGCCAAGGCGGCGAGCGGCTACGGCCTGATCGCCGAGGTCAAGAAGGCGTCCCCGTCGCGCGGGCTGATCCGAACCGATTTCAATCCCGTTTCCCATGCCCGCGACTATCAGGCCGGGGGCGCCGCGTGCCTGTCGGTGCTGACCGACCTGACCTATTTCCAGGGCCATGAATCCTATCTCGTCGCCGCGCGCGCCGCGGTTACTCTCCCGGTGATTCGCAAGGATTTCATGGTCGATCCCTGGCAGGTGCTGGAATCGCGCGCGATCGGGGCCGACGCGATCCTAATCATCGTCGCCGCGCTGGAAGATGCGCAGATGGCGGAGATCGAGGATGCGGCGATCGGCCTGGACATGGATGTGCTGGTCGAGGTGCATGACGAAGCCGAAATGGAACGGGCGCTGGCGCTCCAGTCGCGCTTGATCGGCGTCAACAACCGCAACCTCAAGGATTTCAGCGTCTCGTTCGATCGCACCTACGAGCTGGTCGGCCGCGCGCCGCAGGGCTGCACCTTTGTCGCCGAGAGCGGCCTCACCAGTCGCGAGGATCTCGATGCGATGGCCGAACGCGGCGTCCGCTGCTTCCTGATCGGCGAAGCGCTGATGCGCCAAGCGGATATCGAAGCGGCGACCCGGGCGATGGTGGGGTGAGCGACCTCACCCATATCGACGAAGCCGGTGCGGCGCGCATGGTCGATGTCGGAGGCAAGGTGGAGACGCAGCGTGAAGCCGTCGCCACGGGCCGCATCGCAATGTCGATGGAGGCCGCCGCCGCGATCCGTGACGGGCTGGTGAAGAAAGGCGACGTGCTCGCCACCGCGCGGATCGCGGGGATCATGGCCGCGAAGAAGACCAGCGACCTGATCCCGCTCTGCCACCCGCTCGCGCTGACCAAGGTGACGCTCGACCTTGTGCCGGATGAGAGCGGCGTTACCGCCACTGCCACCGTCGCGCTGACCGGCCGGACCGGGGTGGAGATGGAGGCACTCACCGCCGTGTCCGTTGCCTTGCTCACTGTCTATGACATGGCCAAGGCGATCGACCGGAGCATGGAGATCGGCGGCATCCGCCTGATCGAGAAGCGCGGGGGCAAGTCCGGCGACTGGCACGCGGATAAGCCCGAGGGCGAGGGTTAATTTCCTGTCCACCTCAATCGCTTAGCGAATCTTGATTGCACGGGGCGCAATCCTGTCCCGTTCAGTTGTGGGGCATTATGTCGGTTTCGGCACGTTCAACCATTTTCTCGCTCTCGGGCGGGCTCGATTCCGTGCCCGTTGGCAAGCCCGAGGAGTCATCGCGCGCCCGGCTTATCGGTGGCGAAGCGGGGGAACGCGATTGCTTCGTCCACCGCCTGACCTCCGAAGGCGCGATGCTGTCGGTGAACGGTCCGGTGGCGCATGGCGATCGGGCCACGATCGAATTGCCGTTCGGGCTCGCGGTGGAAGGCGCGATCGTCGGCGATGATCCCGCCGCCCTCGCATTTCGCTTCGACGCGCCGATGGATGTGGTGGGAGCGCTTGCCCGCTGCCTCGCCGCCCTGCCCGCCGAGCGCCGCCAGATGCCGCGGATCGAATTGCGCCAGCGGCTGTGTATCCGTCACGCCGGGCAGGTGGATTTTGCCTGGACGCGCAACCTCTCCCCCGCCGGGCTGGGCGTCGAGACGCGCACGCAGCTGCATGTCGGCGAGGCGGTTGAACTGACGCTGGACGGACTGCGCCCGATTCAGGGTGAAATCCGCTGGACCGAGCAGGGACAGGCAGGCATCGCCTTTTTCGAGGAGATTGGCTGGCAGGTGCTGATGCCCTGGCTGCGTCAGGTCGCCGATCGCCGCCCGCCCGCCACGCGCGATTCCTACACGTCGCCCTCGCCGCTCGGCGCCGTCAAGAATGCGCTCAAGCTGGAGGTGGCGAGCCATGTCCGGTCGGGAAGCAGCTGGTGGAACGCGCAGGTCCTCTCCCTCAGCAACGCGCTGGTCGAATTCGAAAGCGATACCGAATTCGCCCCGCTCTCCGGCCTGTGGTTGTCGCTGCCCGAGATTGGCGGCTGGCCGATCCGGGTGATCGAATGCCACGGGACACGCCATGTCGCCGAATTCCGCCTGCCCCTGCGTCCGCATGAAATGGCGCGGCTGAGCGAGGTTGCACGTCCGCGCTGATGCTCGACCCGACGCGGTACCGCCGCTAATCGGAAAGTGATGGCAGAACTGATTTCTATCGCGCAAGCGCAACAACGCCTGTTCGCGCTGGCCGATCCGGTCGCGGTGGAGCAGGTCCCGCTGCGCGAGGCCGCAGGGCGCTGGGCGGCCGAGCCTGTCGCGGCGCTGCGCACCCAGCCCGAACTGCCGCTTTCGGCGATGGACGGCTATGCGATCCGCTTCGCCGATCTGCCCGGCCCGTGGCGGCTGATCGGCGAAAGCGCGGCGGGGCGCCCCTTTGCAGGAGTGATCCGCCCGGGGGACGCGGCGCGCATCTTCACCGGCGCCGCCCTGCCCGATGGTGCGGATACGATCCTGATCCAGGAAGAGGCGCGACGCGACGGCACGCGGCTGTTGCGCGACGGCGCAGGACCGCCTGTCGCGGGGGCACATGTCCGCGTGGCCGGACTGGATTTCCGCGACGGGGACCCGCTGATCGCGCCCGGCGAACACCTCACCCCCGCGCGCATCGCGCTCGCTGCCATCGCGGGCCATGCCATCCTTCCGGTCCACCGCCGCATCCGGGTCGCCATCGCCGCGACGGGGGACGAGTTGCGCCCGCCCGGCGCCCCGCTCGCCCCCGGCCAGCTTCCCGAAAGCAACGGCGCGATGCTCGCCGCGATGCTGGCGCCGCTTCCGGTCGATCTGATCGACCTCGGCATCCTGCCCGATCGGATCGACGCGCTGACCGCCGCCTTTGCTGCGGTCGATGCCGATCTGCTGGTCACAACCGGCGGGGCGTCGGTCGGCGATCACGATCTCGTCCGCCCCGCGCTTGAAGCGACGGGCGCGAAAATTGATTTCTGGCGCGTCGCGGTGCGGCCGGGCAAACCGATCATGGCTGGCAGGATGCGCGACACCGTCGTGATCGGCCTGCCCGGCAATCCGGTCTCCGCGCATGTCACCGCCCTGCTCTTTGTCCTCCCGATGGTCGCGCATCTGTCAGGCGCCGCCGATCCGCTGCCCCGCACGCGTAGCGCGACGCTTGGTCATGATCTCCCGCCGGGTGGCCCGCGGGCCGATCATCTGCGCGCCGTTCATCGCGACGGACGCGTTCACGTGGCACAGGTTCAGGACAGCTCGATGCTCCGCACGCTCGCCGCATCCGACTGCCTGATCGTGCGTCCTCCACATGTTCCCGCGTCCAGCGCGGGCGACTCGGTGGAAATCCTCGATCTTTTCTGAAGCGGTCGCTTGACGGGGCGTGGAACAAGGCGTAAACGTTCCATGTCTGTTCTGGATGGAGGACGTCCTATGCTTACGAAGAAGCAGCATGAGCTGATCTGCTTCATCGCCGACCGGCTGGCCGAGACCGGCGTCTCGCCCTCATTCGAGGAGATGAAGGACGCGCTCGACCTGAAGTCGAAGTCCGGCGTCCACCGCCTGATCTCCGCATTGGAGGAGCGCGGCTTTCTGCGCCGCCTGCCCAATCGCGCGCGCGCGCTCGAAGTGGTCAAGATGCCCGAGCGTGGCGATGCGAAGAAGCCCGCTACCAAGTCCAACGTGGTCGCAATGCCGCGCCCGGCGCCGCAGCCCGCCAATGATGTGGTCGAAATCCCGCTCCATGGCCGCATCGCCGCCGGCGTGCCGATCGAGGCGCTGGAGGGATCGACGATGCTCCCCGTCCCGGCAGCCCTGCTTGGCTCGGGCGAACATTATGCGCTGGAAGTCGCGGGGGATTCGATGGTCGAGGCCGGGATTTTCGACGGCGACTATGCGCTGATCCGCCGCCAGGACACGGCGCGCGATGGCGAGATCGTGGTCGCGCTGATCGAGGATATGGAAGCGACGCTGAAATATTTCCGCACCGAAGGCAGCATGGTCCGCCTCGATCCGGCGAACCGCAGCTACGACCCCCAGCGCTACCGCCCCGATCAGGTGCGCGTGCAGGGCCGGCTGGCCGGCCTGCTGCGGCGGTACTGAGGCGAGCGATAGCCCCTCCCTTTGGGGGAGGGGTGGGGGGGCAAGGGCCAACGCCAGCCGTTTGCCCTGAGCCTGTCGAAGGGCGTAGCGACACCTTAGGAGACCAGCGATGACCCTGACCGGTGGATGCCATTGCGGCGCGGTGCGCTACCAGATCGAGGGCGAGCCGATGCATGGCGGGCAGGCGCTGTGCCATTGCACCGATTGCCGCCGCTGCGCGGGTGCCCCGATGGTCGGCTGGGCGATGTATCCCGAAGATGCGCTGAGCGTGACGCAAGGGACGCCGCGCGAATATGCCTCGTCCGAAACCGGCCGCCGCTGGTTCTGTGAGACCTGCGGCACCGGCCTGTTTTATCGCAATGCCGTGAACCTGCCCGGACTCGTCGATATCCAGGCATCGACCCTTGACGATCCCGATGCGGTCCCGGCCGCCGCCCATATCCAGGTCGCCGATCGCGTCGGCTGGATGAAGGATGCGCACGGCCTTCCGGAGTTCGAGCGGTTTCCGGGCGGGGCATAGCCCGCGACTGTTCGATCGCTGTGACCGCGTCCGCACCGGGGAACCTACACGCCTCCGGCCCGGAGCGGTCCAGCGAACGATAGCGCCGGGACTTCTTCGCACCGATCCGCATCACACAGGCCAGGCTTCACCTGAGGCGTCGAAGCCAGCGCCGCATACGTCGGATCAGCAGTCGGGGAAGCCATTCCCGGGCCATGCTCGCGGAAGAGCGCTTTTCGCTGTCCGCGACGAACCGATAGAATGGCGGCTTCGCATCGAAAAAAATCTCGCGCGCGATATGAAGTTCCACATGCTGGAACAGCCCGGCGGACACGGCAATCTCGGGTCCGTCCTGGGGGCGGTGAAAGATGTGGGTTCCGCACCGTCCGCAAAAGCCGCGCTCGGCAAAGGCGGACGACCGATAGACGACGAGCGCATCGCCGCTGACGGTCGCTCCGGGAGCCTGGAGCGACATCCACGGTCCGCTATTCCACCTCAGGCAACTCGCGCAGTGACAGACACCGACATCGCACATCGCGCGCGGCAGACGAACGGAAACGGCACCGCACAAACATGCTCCGCTCCGCTCGTCCGTCCCCATCGCCCGCGCCATTCCAAGATACCCCCGGCCGATCGATAAGTCGGGACTTACCGCGTCTGCGGGGCCAGAGTCAGCCTGCTTCCGCCGCGGGCATCAGCGCATCGTCCTTCGCATTGGCCCGCTGCGCCGCCTCGCGGCCCTGCACCCGCGCGACAAACGCCACGAACGCGTCGCGCTTGGGAATCGTGCCGAACTGCGTTCCCCAGGAGAGATGCGCGCCGACATACAGGTCCGCCGCGGTGAAGTGATCCGCCGCCAGCCAGCCGTCGCCCGCCGCCTTCACCGCCGCCTCCAGCGTATCGATCGTCCGGTCGAAATTGCCGAAGCCCAGCATCCCCTGTTTCTGCGGGTCGGCGCCCGCGTCCCAACCCATCGCCTTGCTCGTCACCGCCTGTTCAAGCGGCCCGGCGGCGAAGAACAGCCAGCGATAATAGGCGCCCCGCGCCTCGACCGGCGGCGCCAGCCTTGCGGCGGGAAAGGCATCGGCGAGATAGGCGCAGATCGCCGCGCATTCGGTGACGACGACCCCGTCATGGTCGATTGTCGGCACCTTCCCCATCGGGTTCACCGCCAGAAATTCGGGCGATTTGTTCGCCCAATCTACGACGACTGTTTCATAATCGGCGCCGCTTTCCTCCAGCATCCAGCGGGCGATCCGCCCGCGCGACATGGGGTTGGTATAGAGCGTGAGCGTCATGGTCTTCCCTCCGAGTCGGGCAGGAACAGAGTAGGAACGATTGCCCTGCGCGGGTCAACCCCGCATCACAGCGTCTTGAATGTCTCCAGCAACCGGTTCCACGCCTTCTCGGCCTGGACCTGATTGTACACCTGGCTGTCAGGGGGGCACCAGCCGTGCATCGCGCCCTCATAGACCTCGATCTCGGCGGGAAGCCCGGCATCGGCGAATGCCTTGCGCACCAGCTCCTTCTCCTGCGGATTGCGCTTGTCGTCATTCTCCGCGACCGCGACCAGGAAGCGTGCCTTCATCTTGGGCACCAGCAAATGCGGGCTATCCGGCTTGTCAGTGGCCAGCCCGCCGCCATGGAAGGACGCCCCGCCCTTCACCCGGCCGGGCAGCGCCGCCGCGGTGCGCATCGTGAACGGGCCGCCCATGCAATAGCCGGTGGTTCCGACGCCGCGCTTCACATCGACCTCGGCCTGTTCATCGAGCCAGCCGATATAGGCCGCCGCGTCGCTGACCACCGCCTCGGGCGTCAGCAGCGCCCGCCATGGCCCGATCTTCGCGCGCACTGCGGGGTCGGCATAGCTTTCGCCCGGCTGGAGAAACTGACCCTTCACCGACCGGTAAAAGGGATTGACCGTCAGCACCGCATAGCCCGATTGCGCCAGCCGCTCGCCCATCTGGCGGAAGGCGGGGCGAATTCCCATCACGTCGGGCCACACCAGAACCGCCGGATGCTTGCCACTGCTCGGGGCGGCGAAATAGCCGTCTGCGGTGCCATGGGGCGTCGCGAACGTTACATCGCGGCCCTTAACCTCCTTGGCGTTGGCGGGCGCGGGCAGCAGGGCGGCAAGCCCGGCCGCGCCGGCCATCGCGCCGAACTCGCGCCGGGTCACGCCCTTCAGGAACTTCTCGTTATCGGCGTTGGTCAGATCATCGCACATCGCGTCGCTCTCCAGAATCGCGTCCCCGGCGGCGCAACGCTATCCCAGAGTCAGTTTCAGTTACACTGAAACCGCGCGGCACCGGCCCGCTCCCCCACCCGGCCACCCAAGCAGAGTATCCTAGATGGGTGGCCGGGTGGGGGAGCGGGCCGGTGCCGCTTCGGCGAAGCCGAACACTAGGTCTTCGCGCGAAACCACCACACTCCGTCGCGCACGTCGCGCGTCGCCCGTCCCTCGACCTCCAGCCGCCGCAGATGGGCCAGCGTCTCGCCGCTGGCGAGGCCGAGCATGTCGCCCTCGATCCTGCGCCGGAACATCCGCCCGAAACAATCGACCGCGCGGCGCGGTTCGGTGAGATGCGCATGGAGAATGTCGAGCCGCTTCAGATGCTCGTCGCGCAGCGCGGCGAGGCGGACATGCAGGCCGGTGAACGGCTCGCCATGGGCGGGCAGCACCAGCAGATCTGCGGGCAACTCCATCAGCCGGTCGATCGATGCCAGCCATTCGCCCAGCGGATCGGCTTCGGGCTCGCTCACCCCCAGCGATACGTTGGAGCTGATCCGCGGCAGCACCTGATCCCCGGCGATCAGCACGCCGTCGGCAGCGTTCCACAGACAAGCGTGCTCCGGGCAATGCCCCGATCCCACCACCACCTGCCATGTCGCGTCGCCGATCGCGAGCCGATCGCCATCGACGATCCGGCGATAGCCCAAAGGCAGCGGCGCGATCATCCGCCGCATCCGTCCAAAGCCCTTGCCGGACGCCTCGGCGATCTGTGCACCGTCCCACCCGGCGGCACGCCAGAATGCGATCTGCTCGTCCGGCACAGCGTCGCGGGCATCGGCGGTCAGCACGCGGATGGTCAGCCATTCGCCGCGCGTCATCCAGATCCGGGCGTCGAACTTGCGCGCCAGCCATCCGGCTAGCCCGGTGTGATCGGGATGGAAATGGGTACAGATCACCCGCCCCGGCGGCCGCTTCGCGAGCGGCTGCGCGTCGAAAAGCGCGCGCCATGCATCGACCGATGGATCGACGTTGAGGCCGGTATCGACGATCGTCGTCGTATCGCCATCGGCGAGCAGCCAACAATTGATATGGTCGAGCGGCCCCGCCATCGGGATGCGAACCCAGTCCACTCCACGCGCCACCGAAATCGCTTCCCCGACAGCGGGGGTACGTCCACCCAGCGGATAGGTCAGCCCGCGATGGCTGGTCGCGACGAAGCTCTCGTCCTGGCTCAGCGAAGCATCGGGTGAAAATGCGGGTTCGGCCATACCCGAACCATTGACGGCGCGGGACCCGCTTGTCGAGTCCACGCGCCGTTGGGATACCGTAACACCGAAAATCGGTGTGCGGTCAGCTCTTGAACAGGGTGTCGCGATCGTAATCGACCGCCGGTCCGCCCTCGCGCGACGCCGCCTCGCGCTCGGCACGCAACTGCTCGAGCAGCGCCTCGCGGTCGCCCTCCAGCCGTGCGTCGACGACTGGCGCCTCGATCCCTGCGGCCTTCGCCGCCTTCGCCACCGCCGCGTCCAGTTCGCGCTGGCTGGTCAGGCCCAGCGTCACCGGATCCTTCGGCACGATGTTGGCGATGTTCCAATGGGTGCGGTCGCGGATCGCGGCGATGGTCGTGCGGGTGGTGCCGATCAGCTTGCCGATCGCGCCGTCGCTGATCTCGGGATGGTTGCGGATGATCCAGGCGATGCCGTCGGGCTTGTCCTGACGCTTGCTTACCGGCGTGTAGCGCGGCCCCTTTGTGCGGCGCACCTGATCGGGGCCCTTGCTCATCTTCAGGCGGTAATCGGGGTCTGCCTGGCCCTTTTCGATTTCCTCCATCGTCAGCTCATGCGCGCGGACCGGATCGCGCCCGGTCAGCTTGGTCGCGGCGGTGTCGTCCGCGATCGCCTGAACCTCCAGAATGTGAAGGCCACAGAATTCGGCGATCTGATCGAACGAGAGCGCGGTATTGTCGACCAGCCAGGAAGCGGTCGCGTGCGGCATCAGCGGCTGGGCCACGTCAAAGTCTCCAGAAACAATAAGGGCCGCCCTCACCGGGCGGCCGATCACAGCACGTGATTTACGCGCATGGGGGTCGCGAGGCAAGCCTTTTGGCCCCATCGCCGCCGCCGGTTGCCCTGCCCGGCAAGGGAACCTAGACTCGGCTCGGGCGTCCTGACGCGCACCAACCGAAGAGTTTCAGAGAGGAGCATTCATGAAACGAGTCTTTCTTCCCCTCGCCGCAGTTGCGGCGCTCGGCCTCGCCGCATGTAGCGACAAGGCGCAAAACGAGACTGCCGAGGCCGCCGAAGCGATTGGCGCCGATGCGAATGCGACGATGAGCGAGGCCGCCGACGACGTCGAAGCCGCGACCGACAGCGCGCTGGGCGCCGCCGAAAACGCCGCCGACAGCACCGGCGATGCGATCGAGCAAGAGGCGTCGGATGTCGGCAACGCCGCCGACGCCGCCGAGGACGAACTCGACAAGTAAATCCGGCCGGGGTCGCCCGCCGGGCGGCCCCGACCAGCCCTGGGGGGGCCATGCGCGCTTATCTGATGCTGCCGCTGCTCGCGCTTGCGGCCTGCAATGCCACCGACGACACGACCGGCGTCACCGCCGGGGAAGCCGCCGAACTCAACCAGGCCGCCGACACGCTCGACATCAACGCCACCGATCCGGATCCGCAGGACGCCGACTCCACGCCCGAATGACGGGACGCGCCGGACCCGCTTGACGACGCTCGCGGGCGGTGAAAGCCTCGTGCGTGCGCGTTGTGCGCGTCCGGAGGCCGTGATGAACCAAGTCGCTGCGTATCGCGATCGGGGCTATGCCATCGTTCGGGGCGTTTTCTCAAAAGACGAAATCAAACGGATCGGCGAAGCAATCGATGCCGTCCATGCCGAGGGGGTCGCGCATGGCCGCCCGTTCCGCCACGGCAACCTGTTCTACAACGTCCGCGCTGGCGAGGACGGCACGCCGATCGTGCCGATGGTACAATGGCCGTCCTATCACAACCGGGTGCTCGATTCGGTGCGCCTCGACCCGCGCTGGCTCGACCTGCTCGCCCCGCTGATCGGGACCGACCTCAAGCAGATCATCAACCAGCTTCACTGGAAGGCGCCGGGGTCGAAGGGAGATTTCGCCTGGCATCAGGATTCGCGTTTCCGCAAACCCGATGCGGCCTATCGCAACCTGGGGGAGTCCTACATCCAGACCGGCCTCGCGATCGATCAACACACCCGGGCGAGCGGGGCGATGCGGATGATCCCCAACAGCCACCGCGCCGGTCCGCTCGCGCTCGACACCTCGACCGAGGTGCTGGGGACCGAGATGAGCGACGACTGGCTGCGCGACGCCGGGATCGACCCCGCCGATGTGATCGATCTGGAGATGGAACCGGGCGATATCGCGATGTGGAACCCCTATCTGGTCCATGGATCGGGTCGGAACAGTGCCGATCACCAACGCCGCCTCTACATCAACGGCTATGTCCGCGCGCAGGATTGCGACCGCGGCGAATGGGCATTCCGCGACGGCAAGCCGGTCCCGCTCGGCCCGGAGCCCGTGCTGGTCCATTACGAGGCGCTGCACGAAAATCCCGAACCGCATTATGTTTAGAATCGCGCTCAGCTGCGCTGAAGCGGCACCGGCCCGCTCCCCCACCCGGCCACCCATAGAATACACTGTCGTTGGGTGGCCGGATGGGGGAGCGGGCCGGTACCGCCTTGCTAAATCGGCATAGCGCGATGCGCCTGCGCCAGTTCGAGATTTTCCACGCGGTCTATGTCCATGGGACGATCAGCGCGGCGGCGCGCGCGCTCGGCGTGTCGCAGCCATCGGTGTCGAAGACGCTGCACCATGCCGAGGACAATCTCGGCTTTCGCCTGTTCCAGCTGTCACGCGGGCGACTGGTCCCGACCGACGAGGCACATGCACTGATGCGCGAGGCGGGCGACGTGTTCGACCGGCTGAATACGCTGCAACAAACCGCGCGCAACCTCTCGCATTCGGGCGGCGGGCATATCCGGCTCGGTATCGTCCCCAGCCTCGCGCTCGACATCGTGCCCCAGGCGATGGCGCAGTTCCGCCGCGACTGGCCGCGCGTGACGTTCGAGGTGCATACCCATCATCACGACGATCTCGTCCGATCGCTGATCGAGCGCGAACTCGATCTCGCCATCGCCTATACCCCGCCCCCGCATCCGCGTCTGACCCGTCAGGTGCTGGCCGAGGGCGAACTGGTGGTTCAATTCCCGGAAGGCGAATTTCCCAACCCCGGTCCGCGCTTCCCGCTGGAGCTGCTCGCCGACCGCGACGTGATCGGCGTCGCCGCCGCCGGGCCGATCGGCGCCGTGCTGACCGAGGCGGCGCGCACGCGCGGCATCGCGTTCCGTGAATCGGTGTCGGTACAGACGTTCTTCATCGCTGCGCGGCTCGCCCAGCTTGAGCGCGGGATTACCGTGATCGACGAATTCACCGCCCGCGCCTGGCGCGCACCAGGCTTTACCGCGCTGCCCACCAACCCGCCGCTGCGCTTCACCATTTCCTGGGCGACGCTGGAGGAGCGCCAGCCGTCTCGCGCCGCGCGCCAGTTCCTGCGCACGCTCGAGCAGGTTCTGGTCGAGAATCGCGAAAAAGCATAGACTGAAGTTATACCCATCGACGGATTCGACGATTTTCTTGCGCCCGGCGCACGATAGCTTCTCCGAACGCGCCGCGATTGACATTCTCGTGCACCGCGCGTCGGGGGAGACAGGTTCTGATTACGCGCCGCACTATTGCGAAGGACCGGACATGACCGCGTCTCAGGACGTGATCGTGCTGGGCGCTGGCGTGGTCGGCATGGCGACCGCGCTGACGCTTGCCGATCGCGGTCATCGCGTGACGGTGATCGATGCGGCGCAGGGACCCGGCCTCGGCACCTCCTTCGCCAATGGCGCGCAGCTCAGCTATGCCTATACCGATGCGCTGGCGAGCCCCGCCACCGTGGCGCAAGTGCCGCGCCTTTTGCTCGGTCTCGACAACGCGTTGCGCTTTCACCTGCGTCTCGATCCCGATTTCCTGATGTGGAGCCTCGCCTTTCTGCGCAACGGATCGGCAGCACGGTTCCGCCGCAACACGATCGCTGGCCTCGAACTTGCCGCCCGGTCGCGGGTTGCGCTTCAGGCGCTGACGGCGCGCCACGGCCTCGACTACGGCCATGGCGTTCCCGGCAAGATTCACCTCTACCGCTCGCACGCCTCGTTAACGATGGCGCGCGAGATGATGGCGCTCAAACAATCGAACGGCATCGCCCAGACCTTGCTCGACCCCGATGGCGCGGTCGCGCTCGAACCGATGCTGGCGCCGGTGCGCGGTGCGATCGTCGGCGCGCTCCACACTGCGGGCGAGGAGGTGGGCGATCCGCACCGCTTCTGCGTAAGCGCGCATGAAGCACTGATGCGCGCAGGCGGCAGCGCCTGTTTCGACACTGAGGTCGCGACGCTTTCGGCCAATGGTGCGCGTCCGGCGATCGTTACGCGCGACGGCAGCCGGATTGCTGCCGACCGGATCGTGATTGCCGCCGGGGTCGATGCGCCGCGCCTGTCACGCCAGCTGGGCGTGCGGCTGCCGGTGCAGCCGATGAAGGGCTATTCGATCACCGCGCCGCCCGGCGCTGCGGCGCCCAGCGTCAGCATCACCGATGTTGCCAACCGCGTCGTCTTCGCCCGGCTGGGCAACCGGATGCGGATTGCGGGCCTTGCAGAATTGGGCAATCGGGACACGCGCGTCGATCCCAAGCGGCTCGGGGCGTTGGTCGAAAGCGCGCGCGCTGCACTGCCCGATGCGGCAGATTATGACGCGATCGAATCGAGCTGGGCGGGTCTGCGCCCGATGACGCCCGATTCGCTGCCGATCACGCGGACCATCGCGCCCGGCGTGATCGCGAACAGCGGCCATGGTGCGCTGGGCTGGACCTATGCCGCGGGCTCGGCAGAGCGCGTCGCCGAACTGGTCGAGGAGAGAGGCTGAAGGCGCACAGACGTCCGGCCAAATACAACTGGGACTTCAGGGAAGGGTAGACACATGAAAACAATCCGGATTGCCAGCTTGATGGGGAGCATCTCGCTCCTAGCCACCGCCACCGCCGCCATGGCGCAGGACTTGCCGCAGACTGCGGACTCCGCCCAGCCACCGGCCGAGGAAGAAGTCGTCATCATCGGCTCGCAGATCAAGGGCGCCGACGTCGCGGGGGCACTGCCTACCGTCGTCCTCAATGAGGAGGATATCGCCGCGGTCGCCGCGACCAGCGGTGACGACCTGTTTCGCGCCATTCCCCAGGCGGGCGACGTCGCCTTCAACGAAAGCCGCGATGCGGGCGGCATCAACGATGCGCGCGGCGATACCGCATCGATCAACCTGCGCGCGCTGGGCACCGGCAACACGCTGGTTCTGCTCAACGGCCGTCGCATGGTCCTGCACCCCGGCACCCAGAGCGAGAATCTGGTGCCGGTGCAGAGCGTCAACACGAATGCCATCCCGGTGATGGGCGTCCGCCGTCTCGAAGTGCTGCTCGACGGCGCCGCCGCGATTTACGGCTCGGACGCCGTCGCGGGCGTCATCAACACCGTGCTCAAGGACAATGTGAAGGGGGTGCGCACCACCGGCGAACTCAGCTTCACCGACAATTCGGGCCAGCTCGAATATGAGTTCGCGTTCGAGGCGGGCCACAGCTTCAACGGTGGCATGTCGAACATCTCGCTGTTCGGCTCGTACAACCACCGCGACCCGCTGTTCGCGCGCGAGCGCCGCAATTCGCGCTCGGCCGACATGCGCCCGCTGTTCGCCGGGACCCAATGGGAAGGCGACAGCGATTTCGACAACACCTCGGTCGACGGCATGTGGGGCGAATTCTATCGCCTGACCAACAGCTATGCCCGCTCGACCACCGTCGCGCGCGTCAACGGCACCGCGCTGACCAGCAGCGGCGCCTTCCACATTCAGCCGGACACCAATGACGGCTGCATCGCACCCACCCAATATGCCGGGACCTGCTGGGACAACAGCACGTTGTCCACGCTGTCGACCGACAACAATCTAAAATATGACGTCAATACCGAACGCTCGATCCTGGGCCGCAACGATCGCATCAACCTGTTCGGTTTCTTCAACCATGATTTCGGCACCGGCATCGAACTGTTCGCGGAGGCCGGCTGGTATCGCGCGGACTTCGAAACCTATCGCGACCAGGAAACGCCGCTCTCCAACCAGCGGCTGATCATCCCGGCGAATGGCTATTGGAACCCGTTCGGCCCGGTCGGCAGCCCCAACCGCATCCCCGGCCTGACCGGCGTGTCCGACAGCGGAGTGCCGATCGAACTCAATGACTATCGTCCCGTCGATGCCGGGCCGATGCGGATCAATGTGCGCAACGACACGCTCCGCTTCGTCGGCGGCGCGCGCGGCGAGTTGCTGGGCATCGATTTCGATTCGGCGCTGCTCTATTCGCGCGCGCGCACCAACGACACCATGTACCAGCCGAGCATGACGCTGTTCCAGGAAGTGCTCTCGCGCACCGACGCCAGCGCCTATAACCCGTTCAACGGCGGCGATCCCCTCAACCCGGGCCGTTATGACAGCACGGGCAATCCGCAGAGCGTGATCGACGAGTTCATGGTCGATGTCTCCCGCATCAGTACGACCGAGCTGATGATGGCGGATCTGAAACTGTCCAAGAACGACCTCTTCACCCTGCCCGGCGGTCGCGTCGGCATGGCGACGGGCGTCGAGTTCCGCCGCGAAACCTTTGCCGACGACCGCGATGACCGGCTCGACGGCACCGTGTTCTTCACCGCTCTGGACGGGTCGAGCAACGGCTCCGACGTCATGGGCGCCAGCCCGACACCCGACAGCTCCGGCGCGCGCAACACCGTGTCGGCCTATCTGGAGTTTGCGGTGCCTTTGGTCGCGCCCGACATGAACGTGCCGCTGATCCGCTCGCTCGACCTGCAGCTTGCCGGCCGGATGGAGGCGTATCAGGGCTTCAACACCGTCGCCAAGCCGAAGGTGGCGCTGTCCTGGTATCCCTTTGCCAACTTCCAGCTGCGCGGCAGCTGGTCGCAGGGCTTCCGCGCGCCGAACCTGCCGCAGCTGTTCGAAAACGGCATTCAGCGCGCCAACAGCCGCACCGACTGGATCCGCTGCGAAGCCGATCTGCGCGCCGGACGCATCGCGAACTTCGACGATTGCGCCCAGGGCCAGTCGATCGTGTCGAACCGTTCGGGCAGCCAGGATCTTCGTCCTGAAGAATCCGACAACCTGTCGCTCGGCGCCACCTATCAGCTCAACATGGGCGGCGCGGGCCGCCTGACGCTGACCGCCGATTATTGGGAAATCCGTCAGAAGGACGTGATCGGCATCTTCGGTGACAGCAACGCCCTGATCCTGGACTATCTGCTCCGGCTCCAGGGCTCGTCCAACCCGAACGTCCAGCGCGTCGCCCCGTCGGCGCAGGACATTCTCGACTTTGCCGGGACCGGCATCGAACCGGTGGGCGACGTCATCCAGGTGATCGACAACTACACCAACCTCACGCCCCGCACGGTGCGCGGCTTCGACCTCGGCCTCTATTACCAGCTCCGCAACACCGGCATCGGCAATTTCACGCTCCGCGTGAACGCCGCGCGGCTGCTGGAATTCTATCAGGTCCCCGGCCCGCTTCAGCAAGCGCTGCTCGACGGGCAGGCGTCGGGCGCGATCGACCCGACGATCAACATCGTCGGCGCGGAAGACCTGATCGAGGAGAATGGCCGTCCCAAATGGCGCGGGACCGCCAGCCTCACCTGGCGCTATGGCCAGTTCGGCGCGGGCTGGTACACCAGCTATGTCGGCCCCGTGAACGACACCTCCGCCTCACTGGCTGACGGCACCCGCTTCCGCGTCGACGATCACATGATCCACAGCCTGTATCTTCAGGTCGATGCCGAGGGCGGCCTGCTCGACAATACCCGGTTGCGGATCGGCGCACGGAATATCTTCAACCGCCTCGCGCCGCTCGCGGACAGCAGCAACGGCTATATCGGCGACCTCTACAGCAATCGCGGTCGCCAGGTGTATTTCCAGCTGACCAAGAAGTTCTGATGCGCCTCGCCGTCCGCGTTCTGGCGGCGCCGCTCCTGCTCATCCCCCTTGGGGCTGGGCAGGACCCGGCGACCGCCCCCCGCACGATCGATCTGGTCATCACCAATGGCCAGGTCATCGACGGAACCGGCACCCCTGCGGAGGTGGCGGAGATCGGCGTGGACGGCGACCGCATCCTCTATATCGGCCAGCGTCCGCGCGGGATCACCGCGCGGCGCACCATCGATGCGCGGGGCCTCACCGTCACCCCGGGCTTCATCGATCCGCACACGCATAGCGGCCCCGACGCCCGCGCGCCCGATGCAGCAAGGCGCCAACTCGCCAACCATTTGCTGCAAGGCGTGACCAGCATCGCCATAGGCAATGACGGCGGCGGAGAGGCTGACATCGCCGGCCTGTTCGCGCGCCTCACCGCCAACCCGACCGGCCCCAATGTCGCCAGCTTCACCGGCTTCGGCACGATCCGGCTGCAAGTCGTCGGCAACCGCGACCGCGCGCCCACAGCCGCAGAGCTGGAAACCATGAAGGCTCACACCGCCCGCGCCATGTGCGATGGTGCGCTCGGCCTGTCCGCCGGACTCTATTATGCGCCGCAAAGCTTTGCGCAGACGCAAGAGGTCGCCGCGCTCGCCGCAATCGCCGGTCGCCACGACGGCATCTACGAAACCCATTTGCGCGACGAGGGCAGCGCCAGCATCGGCCTGATCCCCGCAATCGACGAAGCGATCGCCATCGCCCGCAATGGCGGGCTTCCGCTCCACATCGCCCACATCAAGGCGCTCGGCGCGGACGTCCAGGGCATGGCCCCGAAAGTCATCGCCCATATCGCCACGGCGCAGAAATCCGGCGTCGCCATCACTGCGGACCAATATCCCTGGGAAGCCTCCAGCACCTCGCTCGCCGCCGCGCTCGTTCCCCGCTGGGCGCAGGACGGCGGGGCGCCCGCGATGGTCGCGAACCTCAGGACTCTCACCCCCCGCTTGCGCACCGGCATGGCCGAGCAACTGCGTATCCGCGGCGGCGCCAACGCGATCCTGCTGGTGCGCGGGCCGTACAAAGGCCTGCGGCTCGACGCCCTCGCTACGCGGTGGAAGCTCGCCCCTCTCGACGCCGCCGCGCGAATCCTGATCGCCGATCCCGGCGCCAGCATCGCCAGCTTCAACATGACCGAGCAGGACATCGACGCGTTCGCTCGGCAACCCTGGGTCGTCACGTCTTCGGACGCCACCAACGGCCACCCGCGGCGCATGGGCAGCTTCGCCCGCGGCTGGCGCCTGTTCGTCCGCGACAAGAAGCTGATGACCCCCGAACGCTTCGTGCAGCGCTCGTCGGCACAGACTGCCGCGATCCTCGGCCTGCCCGATCGCGGCATCCTCGCCCCCGGCAAGTTCGCGGACATCGCGATTCTCGATTCCGCCAGCTACGCCGAACGCGCCACCTATGACCGGCCCGACATACCAAGCACGGGCGTCCGCTATGTGCTGGTCAACGGCCGCCTTGCCGTGGACAAGGGCAAGCTGACCGGCGCCCTCGCCGGACGCCCGCTGGCCAAACCGCGCCAACCCGAATGGAATTGCCCCGCATGACCGATACGATCGCTCCCGACACACCCGAGACCCCCGAACGACGCGGCCCCGTCCGCCGCGCATTCGGCTGGTGGTTCGGCATCTCCCTGTGGAAGCGCATCCTCGCCGCCCTCGTCCTCGGTGCGGCGGTGGGCGTCGCCTGGGGTGAGGGCGCGACGTCCATCGGCTGGATCGGTACCGCATTCGTCCGGCTGATCCGGATGCTCGTCGTGCCGCTCGTCTTTCTGACGATCGCGTCGGGCGTCGCCGCGCTCGCCGATCCGAAGCGGCTCGGCAGCATCGGCGTCAAGACGCTGGCGATGTACGTCTTCACCACCGCACTCGCCGTCACCACCGGCCTGGTCGTCGCGACGTTGATCGCACCGGGCCTCGGCGCCAGCTTCGCGGGCGCGATCCCCAAGGCGATGGGCACCCCGCCCGATACTGCGCAGATGTTCATGGAGATCATTCCCGACAATCCGATCGGTGCGATGGCTGAGGGCAAGACGCTCGCGGTGATCTTCTTCGCGATTCTGGTCGGCGCGGGCGTGATCGCAGCTGGCAAGGGCGCCGAACCGGTCCGCCAGTTTCTCAACGCCGGGTCGGAGGTCATGCTCCGCATCGTCGGCTTCGTCATGGAAACCGCGCCCTTCGGCGTGTTCGCGCTGATCGCGGTGGTGATGGGCACCACCGGCCCGTCCAGCTTCATCGCGGTGCTCAAGCTCGGCCTGTGCGTCGTGGTCGGGTCGGCGATCGTCACGCTGCTGGTCCACGGCCTGATCGTGGTGCGCCTGATGGCCTGGCTCTCGCCGCTCCCCTTCTTCCGCGGCATCGCCGATGCGATCATGGTGGGCTTCTCGACCTCGTCGAGCTCCGCCACCCTCCCCGTCGCAATCCGCGTGGCGGAGCGCAACCTCGGCGTCTCGCCCCCGGTCGCCTCGACCGTGCTGCCATTGGGCGCCACCATCGGCATGGACGGCGCGGCGATGTATGTCGCGATGCTGACGCTCTTCTCCGCCCAGGCGTTCGGCGTCGACCTGTCGATGGCCGACTATCTGGTGATCGCCGCCACGACGACGATCGTCGCGATGGGCGTCGCACCCGTTCCCTCGGGATCGCTCTTCGTGCTCGCCGCCGTGCTCCACGCGATCGGCATCACGCCCGAGCAGACCGCGATCGTCGTCGGCTTCATCCTGCCGTTCGACCGCATTCTCGACATGATTCGCACCATTCCCAACGTCACCTCCGACCTCTCGATCGCCACCGCCGTCGCGCGGTGGGAGGGGGAGATGGACGTGGCGCGCTACACTTCGGCCGATGATGTCTGAGTCTTTCCACGTCACCCCCGCGAAAGCGGGGGCCCATCTCCCGCACTGTCCAGCTTCCGGCGGATTCGGGAAATGGGTCCCCGCTTTCGCGGGGATGACGAATTGATGATCGCCACTCGATGAAACGGACCCGCCTTATGTTCCTGCGTAACCTCACCCTCGCCCTCGCCGCTTTCGCCCTCGCGCTTCCCGCGCCGGTGCTGGCCCAGAGCAAGCACCTCCTCGAATATCCCTCGATCCACTCGCCCGTCGTCGGCACACGCGGGATGGTGGTCAGCCAGAACGAGATGGCGAGCGAGGTCGGCGCGCAGATCCTGCGCGACGGCGGCAATGCGGTCGACGCGGCGGTTGCGGTCGGCTTCGCGCTCGCCGTCACCCTTCCCCGCGCCGGCAATATTGGCGGCGACGGCTTCATGACCGTTTACGACGCCAAATCGAAACAGGTCCGCGTCATCGATTTCCGCAGCGTCGCCCCGCGCGCCGCGACCCCGGCGATGTTCGTCGACAATCGCGGCAAGGAGCGCGCCATCGCATCCTATGGCTATATGGCGCCCGCCGTCCCCGGCACCGTCGCCGGCCTCGAACATGCGCACAAGAAATGGGGCAAGCTGCCCTGGGCAAAGGTCGTTGAGCCCGCCCTCCGTCTCGCCCGCGACGGCGTCAAGCTCTCCGCCGACGAGGCATTCGTCTTCGGCTGGGGTCGCGACCGCCTGTCCAAGAGCGCCTCGGGCAAGACCACCTTCTACAAGCCCGACGGGTCGCTCTACGCCAAGGACGAAGTGCTCAAGCAGCCCGAGCTCGCCTGGACGCTCGGCAAGATCGCCGCAGAGGGCGCGAAGGGCTTCTACACCGGCGAAGTCGCCCGCCGCATCGCAGCGGACATGAAGGCCAATGGCGGCATCGTCACCATGGCCGATCTCGCCGCCTACAAGCCGGTCGAGCGCGATCCGCTGGTCGGCACCTATCGCGGCTATCGCGTCTATACCCCGCCCCCTGCCAGCGCGGGCGGCGCGACGCTGCTCAACATGCTCAACATCCTCGAGCGGTTCGACATGAAGGCGCTCGGACAGGGCAGCGCCGCCTCGCTCCACATCCTCGCCGAGACGATGAAGCTCGCCTATGTCGATCGCTATCGCGTGCTGGGCGACCCCGCCTTCGTCACCGCCCCGGTCAACGGCTTCATCTCAAAGGGCTATGCCGCCGAGCGCGCCAAGCTGATCGATCCCGAACGCGCGCGCCCCGCCGCGCAGGTCGCGCCGGGCGACCCGCTGCAATATGAAAGCCCCTCGACCACGCATTTCTCGGTCGCCGACAGCGCAGGCAACGTCGTCTCGACCACCTACACGCTCGGCTCGGACTTCGGCTCGGGCGTGATGATCGCGGGCACTGGCATCCTGCTCAACAACCAGATGAACAATTTCAGCCACGAACAGGCATGGGAGGCGCAGCGCACCGGCACCCCGCCCCCGCTCAACGCGCTCGCCCCGGGCAAGCGGATGCTCTCCACCCAGATGCCGACTTTGGTGTTCAAGGACGACAAGCCGTGGATCGTCACCGGCACGCCGGGCGGGAGCACCATCCCGACCACGGTGGTCCAGGTCATCGTCAACATGATCGACTATGGCCTCAACGTCGACGAGGCGACGCACAAGCCGCGTATCTATCAGGGAACGACCACATCGCTGCGTGTCGAGCCCAATTTCAACCCGGACACGGTTGCGGCGCTCGAGGCAAAGGGCCATCGCATCACTTCGGACGAAACCATGGGGAGCGCCCAGTCGATCATGCTCAGCGGGGACCTGTTCCTCGGTGCAGCCGACCCGCGTCGCCCCGGTGCAAAGGCGATCGAACCATGAAGCTGACCCGTTCCACCCTGTTGCTCGCGCTCACGGCGACTGCACTCACCGCCTGCGCCCCGCGCGGCGCGGTCGATACCGCCGCACCCGCGCCCGTCACGACAGCCCCGGAACAGCGTCAGGCCTTCGTCGCCGCCGCCCACCCGCTCGCGGTCGAGGCGGGGCTGGACGTCCTGCGCAACGGCGGCAGCGCGGTCGATGCCGCCGTCGCGATCCAGGCGATGCTGAGCCTCGTCGAACCGCAAAGTTCGGGCGTCGGCGGCGGCGCCTTCATGGTCCGCTACGATGCGAAGACCAAGGGCGTCACCGTCTATGACGGCCGCGAGACTGCGCCTGCGGGCGCGACGCCGGACATGTTCATCGGACCCGACGGCAAGCCGCTCGGTTTTCGCACCGCTGTCCTCTCCGGTCGCGCCACCGGCGTTCCCGGCGTCGTCCGGATGCTCGCGCTCGCCCAGAAAAAGCACGGCAAGCTCGCCTGGCGCGATCTGTTCGCCGATGCCGAGCGCACCGCGACCAACGGCTTCACCGTCACCGCGCGCCTCGGCCGCTTCATCAATTCCAGCGGTCCGCAGGCGAACACCCCGGATTCGCTCGCCTATTTCCGCAATGCGGACGGCAGCAAGACCAAGGCCGGCGACACGCTTCGCAACCCCGCCTATGCCGCCTTCCTCCGCCGCCTCGCAACGCAGGGGCCGGACGCAATGTACAAAGGCGAAACCGCCCGCCGCATCGTCGCCCGCGTTCGCGAAGGCGATCTCGCCAGCTCGATGACCGAAGCGGACCTCGCCACCTACAAGCCGGTCGTGCGCGACGGCCTCTGCAACCCCTATCGCGCCTACATCCTCTGCGCGCCCCCGCCCCCGTCCTCAGGCGTCGGCCTGCTTCAGCTGATGGCGATGATCGAACGTACCGATATCGGGTCGCGCGGCCCGAACGACCCCGTCGCCTGGGTCAAATATGCCGAGGCGAGCCGGCTGATGTATGCCGATCGCGACGCCTATGTCGGCGACGTCGCGACCGTACCGGTCAAGGGAATGCTCGATCCCGCCTATGTCGCCAGCCGCGCCGCGCTGATCGGCGATCGCGCGGGTCCCGCGCCACAGGCGGGGACGCCCCCCGGCGCCGTCACCGCCCGGATCGACGCCACCAACGAAGTCCCCGGCACCTCGCACTTCGTCGTCATCGATGGCGAGGGCAATGCGGTGTCGATGACCACCACGGTCGAAAGTTTCTTCGGCACCGGCCGGATGGTCGACGGCTTTTTCCTCAACAACCAGATGACCGACTTCTCCTTCGTGCCGAAGGGGCCGAATGTCATCGCTCCCGGCAAGCGGCCGCGCTCGTCGATGGTCCCGACCGTTATCCTGCGCCAGGATCGCAGCCTCGCGGGCGCGATCGGTTCGCCCGGCGGCAATGCGATCCTGGGCTATGTGTCCAAGGCTCTGGTCGGCATGATCGACTGGAAGCTCCCGGTCGCCGACGCCATCGCGCTGCCCAACCTGATCGCGCGCGGCAGCAGCTTCAACGGTGAGGCGGACAAATTCTCTCCCGAACTGCGCGCCGCAATGGCGGAGCGCGGCGTCACCGTGCGCGGCGGCACCGGCGAGGATTCAGGACTCCACGGCGTCATGATCCGCGACGGCAGGTTCGACGGCGGCGCCGACCCCCGCCGCGACGGCGTCGCCAAGACCATCACTTTGCCGACAAGGAAGTAAGATGCGCCACCTGCTCGCCCCCATAGCGCTCACCGCCGCAATCGCCCTCGCCGCCCCCGCGACTGCGCAAGAGGTGCAGATCGAGGACGTCAAATTCCTCAGCCGCGACGGCAAGACGCAGGTAAAAGGCTATCTCTTCAAACCCGCAAACGCCCCCGAGAAACTGCCCGCCGTGGTCATGCTCCATGGCCGCAGCGGTGCCTATTCCAGCCTCGCCAAGGGCAAGTACGACGCCTCCACCCTGTCGGCGCGGCACAAGATGTGGGGCAAGCTGCTGGCACAGAATGGCTATGCCGCGCTGATGGTCGATGATTTCGGGCCGATGGGCTATCCCGACGGCTTCGGGCGCTTCACCTATGGCGATCGCCCCGCCGCGCTCAACGAAGTGACGATGCGACCGCTCCATGCCTATGGCGCGCTGCGCTATCTCCAGACCCGGCCCGATATTATCGCCAACCGGGTCGCGCTGATGGGCTGGTCGAACGGCGGCAGCGCCACGCTCGCCGCGATGGCCGACGACAAGCCGGGCGACATGCGCAAGATCGGCTTCGCGATCGGCATCCCGCTCTATCCCGGCTGCGGCCTGAAGAACGCGTTCGCCAAGGGCTACAAGCCCTATCACCCGGTCCGCGTCTTCATGGGCAGCGGCGACGAGGAAGTCTCGCCCACCTTGTGCGAACGCTTCGTCTCGCGCAGCAAGGCCAAGGGCGGCGACATCACCATCCGCATGTTCAAGGACGCGACCCACAGCTACGACACCCCGATCAGGTCGCGCCAGTCGGTCCCGGCCAACGCCGAAGCCAAGGCCGCGACCGAAACCGAAATCCTCGCGATCCTGGCCGAGCGGCTGAAGCAGTAACGCATTCCTCCCCCAGCTCGCTGGGGGAGGTGGCAGCGCGCAGCGCTGACGGAGGGGCCGCCCCGCAGAGGGCGGTATTTTGCCGAGCTGCTTACGGCTGTCTGCGCAGCCGCCCTCCACCACCGCCTAAGGCGGCGGTCCCCCTCCCCTGAGCAAGCTCAGGGGAGGATTTTCGACTCACTCCCCTTGCCCCCACCCCCGGCCATAGGCCAAAGCCCCCGGCAATGACCGCCCGCATCGACATGGGACTCGACACGCGCGGCAACCCGGTTGCCGTCGATCTGGAGGAGTTGCTCGCCACCCGTCTGCTCGTCCAGGGCAATTCGGGATCGGGAAAGTCGCACCTGCTCCGCCGCCTGCTCGAGGGGAGCGCGGGCCTCGTCCAGCAGGTGGTGATCGATCCAGAGGGGGATTTCGTCAGCCTCGCCGACGCGTTCGGCCATATTGCCGTCGACGCCGCCGAGTACAGCCTGCCCGAACTCGCCCGCCTCGCCGCGCGCGTGCGCGAGCACCGCGCCAGCGTCGTCCTCAACCTTGAGGGGCTGGAGATCGACGGCCAGATGCGCGCCGCCGCCGCATTCCTCTCCGCGCTGTTCGATGCCCCGCGCGAACATTGGTACCCGGTGCTCACCGTGGTGGACGAGGCGCAGCTCTTCGCCCCCGCTGCGGCAGGTGAGGTGACCGAGGAAGCCCGCCGCACCTCGCTCGCGGCGATGACCAACCTGATGTGCCGCGGTCGCAAGCGCGGCCTTGCCGGCGTGATCGCCACTCAGCGCCTCGCCAAGCTCGCCAAGAATGTTGCCGCCGAAGCGTCCAACTTCCTGATGGGTCGCACCTTTCTCGACATTGACATGGCGCGTGCCGCCGACCTGCTCGGCATGGATCGCAAACAGGCGGACACGATCCGCGATCTCGCGCGCGGCGAGTTCCTCGCGCTCGGTCCCGCCATTACGCGTCGCCCGATCAGCGTGAAGATCGGCGCGGTCGAGACCGGTTCGCGCGCGGTCAGCCCCAAGCTGACCCCGCTCCCCACCGCCCCGACCGAAGACATGCGCGACATGCTCTTCGCCCCCGCGGCGGAGGACGAGGCACCGCCCCCGCCGCCGCCCGCGCCCGTGCCGATGGCCGATCTGATGCGCGCGGTCGCCACCCCCGCACCGCCACCGGTCCCCGACATGCCGGTGCTGGAAGAAGGCGAGCAGGAAGACATTCGCCAGTCGATCCTCGCCGAAATCGGCGGCGAGGACAGCCGCGCCCCGCTAGCGACGATCTTTCAGGACTATGGCGTGCGCTGCAAGATGCGCGGGGTCGATCCCGGCATGGATCTCGGTCAGTTCCGCTCCGCGCTCGCGCTGGCACGCGCAGGCATCACCGACACGACCGGCTGGGACGATGCACTCACCCTCGCCGCATCGCTGCCCGAGGAGATGCTCGCGCCCTTCCTCGGCATCGCCAAGGCAGCCCGTATGGGCGAACCCTGCCCCTCAGACGCACGCATCGCCGCGCTCTACGGCACCAGCTCTCTGGGCCGCGCCAAGCGGATGATGGCGCATATCGAGGAAAAGGGCCTGATCGTCGCGCGCACCGACCTGTCGGGCAAACGCAGCGTCAGCCTGCCGCATCTCGGCTGGACCACCGCCCCGTCCTGGCCCGATCCCGCCAAGCCGCCGCCGGTCGGCCGCGCCGCCGTGCGCGCCGCGGAGCGCGCGCGCAACGGCTATGGCTGAGGCCCGTTAGCGGCGGGCGATCACCGCGATCCGATCGGCAAGCTCATTGTCCCGCACCACCAGCGAATCGCGCGACCAATTGCCGACAAAGGTGGTGCTGTCCTTGAACCCGGGCGACAGCCACGCCTTGTTGCGCTCGATCACCAAGCCTGCCGAGCTGTGCTTCGCTCCCTCGGGCGCGACCGCGATGATCGTGCCGTAATTGTCCTTGGCCGGCCCCTGTTCGAACGCATTGCCCGCGATCCGCCCGGTCGCACCGTTCGACAGGTCGATCGCATAATTGGTGTTGCGCCCCATGCTGTCGTCGAAGCTCGAATCGAGAATTTCGACGCGCGGCGCGCGCACCTTCACATAATGGCCGCCGGTGCCGCGTTCGAAGCGCGATTCGACCACGCGCAGGCTCCCGTAATTGCCGATATAGATGGCGTGCGCGCCGTTGCCGGTCGGATCCTTGCCCAGCCCGGCAAAGGTCGATCGCTCGATCACGATGGTGCCGCGCGGGTCGCTCGCGGTCAGGATGCCGCACTGGCCGTCGATGAACATCGCATTGGAGACGTGGAGGTTGCCGGTCTCAAGCCGGATGCCCGCGCCGTTGCCGTCCTCGACCAGCGTGCGCATGAAGACGATGCCGTCCACCCGTGCCGCGCGGCCGCGCAGGACCAGGGTCGCCTTGCCCTCGCAGATCGCGCGGTCGAACACGGCCTTGCCCGGCACCTGCGCGACATAGGCAATCTCGCCCGCCTCCTGCACCGCGCACTCGCCATAGCGGCCGGGGGCGATCCGAATCGTCCCGCGCCCCTCGCCGATCGATGCAACCGCCTCCTGTAAGCTCGCGAAGGATCGCCCGCCCTCGACGGTGAACGGCCCCTGCTGCGCCTGCGGCACGGCGGGAGCGGTGGTGGCCAGCAGGGCGGCGGCAAGTGCGATCAGGCGCATAAAAAAGCTCCGGCGGTTTGCCGGAGCTTATGAATGCAGACCGTTAAGAAGCCCCTCCCCTTTGCGGGAAGGGACTCAGCTCGGGTCAGGCGTCGGCGGTTTCCTTCACCAGCGCCGCCTTGATCGCGTCGATGAAGGCGGGGATGTCGTCGGGGTTACGGCTGGTGATCAGATTGCCGTCGACCACCACTTCCTCGTCGACCACGTCGGCGCCGGCATTCTCCATGTCGGTCCGCACGCTCGGCCAGCCGGTCGCGCGCTTGCCGTCGAGCACATCGGCCTCGACCAGCAGCCACGGCGCGTGGCAGATCGCCGCGACGGTCTTTCCGTCGTCGAAGAATTCCTGCACCAGATCGACGGTGGTTTCGTCCATGCGCAGCTTGTCCGGATTGCCGACGCCGCCCGGCAGGACCAGCGCGTCATAATCTTCGGTGTCGACATCCTCGACGGTCATGTCGGGGGTGATCGTCGCACCCTTCTCGCCGCCCTTCTCGCCCTGGATCGGGTCGGGCTTGAGCGAGGCAAGCGTCACCTTCACCCCGGCATCGATCAGCGCCTGTCGCGGCTTCATCAGTTCGGACTCCTCGAATCCGTCGGTCGCGATCATCAGGACACGCGCGTTCGAAAGCTCGGCCATCTTCAGTCTCCTGTCTGTGGATATGCCCTCTCAACAGGTGCCGCGTTCACATGTTCCGGAACGATGCGACGGGCCGCGCATTCATCCGCCATGACGAGGCCGGAATGAGCAAGAGACTGCGATTTTGCGACGATGGCGCACCGGGGATCACCCGTCGCCTCATTCGCGGCAAATGGGGTTATTGGGATGCGAAGGGAAAGCGCATCACCGATCGCGACGAGATCGACCGGCTGAACGCCGTCGGCTTGCCTCCAGCCTATCGCGACGCCTGGTTCTGCCCGCACCCAAATGGCCACCTCCAGGCGACCGGCATCGACGATCGCGGGCGCAAGCAATATCGCTACCACCCCGAGTTCCGCGCCGCGCAGGAGGCCGCCAAATATGATCGCTGCGCCGACTTCGGCCACCGCCTGCCCAGGCTGCGCGCCCGGATCGAGGCCGATCTGCGCAAGCGCGCACTGAGCCGCGAGCGCGCGGTTGCCGCGGTCGTGCGGTTGCTCGATCTCGGCCATGTCCGCATCGGCAACGAAGGCTATGCAAAGGCGAACAAGAGCTTCGGCGCGACGACGCTGCGCAAGCGTCATGCGACGCTGAGCGGCCGGTCGCTCAAGCTTCAGTATCGCGCGAAGTCCGGCAAGATCCGCGAATTGCGGATTACCGACGGCAGTCTGATCGGTTTCGTCAAAAAGTGCCAGGACCTGCCCGGCCAGCATCTGTTCGGCTGGCTCGATGAGGCGGGGGAGGCGCATCCCGTGACATCGACCGACGTCAACCTTTACATCCGCGAAGCGATGGGCGCCGATTTCACTGCCAAGCATTTCCGCACCTGGGGCGCGAGCGTGATCGCGTTCGAGACGCTGGCCGGTGCGGACGGATATGTCGGGCTGAAGACGATGCTCGAACCTGTAACGCGGGCGTTGGGCAACACACCCGCCATCGCGCGCAAATCCTATGTTCACCCCGACCTGATCGCCCTGACCAAGGATCGTGCAGCGCAGGAGCTGTTCCGCGAGACGCTGTGCTTGCCCCGCACGACCCATTATCTGACCCGCGCCGAGCGGGGGCTGATCGCCTTTCTCGAGAGCGGCGGGATTACCGCCAAAGCTGCCTGAAGGAACTTCATGACCGTCACCAATAGCGCCGCCGCGGCCGAGCAGGCCGCCACCGACACCGGCAACGCGATGGAGGCACAGACCCGTGCCTTCTTCGTCGATGCCGCAATCTGGGTCCAGACCCATTGGCTCCAGATCCTGATCGCCACCAGCATCGCGGTCGGCATCGTCCTGCTGCTCTACTGGCTGCGCAGCTGGGGCACGAAGCTCTGCCAACGGTCCGATGGACCCATGGGCTGGGGCACGATCCTCGGCCGCGCGGTGTCGCGTACGGGCAGCTTCTTCATCGTGATGATGTCGGTGCGGCTCGTCTCCAACTATGCCGCGCCGCCCGAGATGCTCGAAAAGACCATCGCCTTCCTCTTCACCGTGGCGGTCGTGTTCCAGGGGGCCGTGTGGGCGCGCGAGATCATTCTGGGCGCGATCGAGAAACGGACGGCGGCGGAAAACTATCATGGAGAGGCGCTGCTCTCAGCGCTCGGCCTGATCCGCCTGCTCGTCACCGTAGCGCTGTTCGCGATCGCCCTGGTGGTGGTGCTCGACAATCTCGGCGTCAACGTCACCGGCCTTGTCGCAGGTCTCGGCGTCGGCGGCATCGCCATCGGCCTTGCCGCACAGGGCATCTTCGCCGACCTGTTCGCCGCGCTCGCGATCATCTTCGATCGCCCATTCCGGCGCGGCGACAAGGTCATGTACGACCAGACCGTCGGCGTGGTCGAGGAAATCGGACTCAAATCCACCCGCGTGCGCTCGTTCGACGGCGAGGTGCGGATCATCGCCAACAAGCAGCTGCTCGACAAGGAGATCCAGAACATCTCCAACCGCGATCATATCCGCATCAAGCTGCCGGTCGGCGTCGCCTATGAAACTCCGCCCGAGCAGCTCGAAGCGCTGCCCGACATGCTGACCGGCATCGTCGAGGAAGCGGGTGGGACGATCGCGCGCGCGAGCTTCGAGGGGCTCGGCGCCAGTTCGGTCGATTTCTTTCTGTGGTTCGACATTCCCGGCGACGACTGGCCGACGGCGCACAAGGTGCGCGATGCGGTCATCATCGGCATCCTGCGCCGCTTCGCCGCGGAGGGCATCTCGATTCCGTTCCCGACGCAAACCACCTACACCGCCGACCCGCAGGGCAAGCTGATCCTCCCTTATCCCCAGGTCCAACCGGTGATGCGCGTCGACAAGGAACAAGGGGAACGCTGATTCGACCGCCCGAATCCCATTTTCGAAGATCGGGTTTGGCACCCTCGGCGCACTTTCCCTTACGGAAGCGGCAAATTTCACGCATGGAGTAGGCGCCCCCCTTGCCGATGGCGGGGGGTTGCGCCTAGATGCGCGCACGAGGATGCCGCAGGGAGCCGTCATGGCCGATACCGACACGCAGGAAACCGTCACCATCCAGGAACTCGCCGCACGCACCGGTGAGGAGCGCGTGTCCGAATGGGTCGAGGTGACGCAGGCGATGATCGACAAATTCGCCGATGCGACCGGCGACCACCAGTTCATCCATGTCGATCCCGCCCGCGCGGCGATGACCCCGTTCGGCGGCACCATTGCGCATGGTTTCCTGACCCTGTCGCTGATGCCGATGCTCGGCCAGCGCACGCCCCAACCCAGGATCGCGGGCATGAAAATGGGCGTGAACTATGGGGGCAACAAGGTCCGTTTCCTGACCCCGGTACGCTCGGGCAGCCGCGTGCGCGGCCGCTTCACCACCATCGAACTGGTCGAAAAACGCCCCGGCCAGTGGCAGCAGACGGTCGAATTCACCATCGAGATCGAGGGGGCAGGACAAGCCTGCCCTGGTCGCCGAATGGATCAGCCAGATTTTCGTGTGATTTAAGCGTCGAGAAGGACCCCAAATATGCGTTCAGCCGTCATCGTTTCCACCGCCCGCACCCCGATCGGCCGCGCCTATCGCGGTGCGTTCAACGCGCTTCCTTCCCAGACCCTCGCCGCGAAATCGATCGAGGCCGCGGTGCAGCGCGCCGGGATCGACGGCGCCGAGGTCCAGGATGTCGTCTTCGGCGCCGCGCTCCAGCAGGGGCATCAGGCGGGCAATATCGCACGTCAGGCGCTGCTCCGCGCTGGCCTGCCGACCAGCGTCGCGGGCATGTCGGTCGACCGTCAATGCGCCAGCGGCCTGATGGCGATCGCCACCGCGGCCAAGCAGATCGTCGTCGACAATATGGACATCGCCATCGGCGGCGGTGTCGAGAGCATCAGCCTGGTCCAGACCCCGCAGATGCGCGTCGCGATGGATCCCGAACTGCTGGCGATGCACAATGACGTGTACATGCCGATGCTCCAGACCGCCGAGGTGGTTGCCGCGCGCTATAACATCAGCCGCGAGGTGCAGGACGAATATGGTTTCCAGTCGCAGCAGCGCACCGCCGCCGCACAGGCCGCGGGCAAGTTCGACGACGAGATCATCCCCGTCACCGCGACGATGAACGTCGTCAACAAGGAGACGAAGGAAGTCACGCAAAAGGAAGTGACGCTGACCAAGGACGAGGGCAACCGCCCCGAGACCACGCTGGAGGGGCTCCAGTCGCTCCAGCCGGTCGTCCCGAACGGCACCGTCACCGCCGGCAATGCCAGCCAGCTTTCGGACGGCTCCTCGGCCAGCGTGCTGATGGAGGAAAAGCTCGCCGAGAAGCGCGGCCTGACCCCGCTCGGCCGCTATGTCGGCATGGCGGTCGCGGGCACCAAGCCCGACGAGATGGGTATCGGCCCGGTCTATGCGATCCCCGCCCTGCTCGACCGGTTCAACCTCAAGATGGACGATATCGGCCTGTGGGAGCTCAATGAAGCGTTCGCGGTGCAGGTCCTCTACTGCCGCGACAAGCTCGGCATTCCCAACGATCTGCTCAACGTCAATGGCGGCTCGATCTCGATCGGCCATCCCTATGGCATGACCGGCGCGCGCTGCACCGGCCACGCGCTGATCGAGGGCAAGCGTCGCGGCGCAAAGTACGTCGTCGTGACGATGTGCGTGGGTGGCGGCATGGGCGCCGCCGGCCTGTTCGAAGTTTTGTAAGGGCCTGCGATCTCGCCGCTCCGTCCTACCGGATGGGGCGGCGGTTCATCGCAGCGCGGGCGATCAGCCCCGCACGACGCCCGTTTCGCTGAACGGTCGCGGCTCGACCGGCGGCACGACGCTGTCGTTGAGCGCGCATTGCCAGATGCCGATATCGACCCAGCGCCCTTCCTTGAACCCGATCTCGCGCAGCTGACCGGCACGGCGAAAGCCGACCTGTTCGTGCGTCTTGATCGACTGGTCGTTGGGGAGCGAGATCACCCCGATCGCCTGGGTAAAGCCCTGCGCGCGCAACGTGTGCATCAGCGCTTCGTAGAGCAGCCGTCCGACGCCCTGCCCCTGCACCGCACCCGCGACATAGACCGAAGTCTCGACGACATAGCGATAGGCCGCCCGCTCGCGGAACTTGGTCGCATAGGCATAGCCCAGCACCCCGCGCCCCTCGCTGTTGGTCGCGACGATCCACGGATACAGCCCGTCCGAAGCCTCCATCCGCCCCCGCATCGCGCGGGCGTCGGGCGGATCGAATTCGAAACTGACGGTCCCGGTCAGCACATAGGGCGCATAGATCGCCGCGATCGCTGCCGCATCGCCTGGCTCGGCCGCGCGAAGCTGAATCACAGGCTCAGCTTCGTCATAGGCCCAGCTTCGCCACCACCAGATCGATCAGCCGCGCGTCCGCCGCGCCGGTGCCGCCCAGGCCCGGTCCAAAGGCCGCGCATTCGAGGCAGCGTGCCTGCATCGACGACGCGCCCGCGATCCGGCGCGCATCGCCCAAAGCCTGGGCGAACACCGCACGCCGCTCCACCGCGATCCGGGCATAGAGATCGCCGCCGCTCTCGGGCGCAGCCTCTTCCTCCTCGTCGCCGCTGTCGCGGAAGAAGCCTGCAATCAGCTGGTCGAACCAGCCCGGCTCCTTTTCCAGATAGACCGCATGGGTCTTGGCCGGGTCGAGCTTGGCGCGCTTTGCCGCTTCGGCGATCGCATCGTCGATGTTGCCGAACCGGTCGACCAGCCCCAGCTGGCGGGCGGTACCGCCGTCCCAGACGCGGCCCTGGCCGATCTCGTCCACCCGCTGCGGCGTCATCTTGCGCGACTGGGCGACCAGGCCGATGAAGCGGCGATAGCCGTCCTCGATCCCGGCCTGAAGCACCCGATCGAGCGTCTCGTTGGTACCGCCCAGCACGTCCGGCTGGCCGGTCAGTGGCGTGGTCTTCACCCCGTCCGTCGTCACCCCGATCTTGGCGAGCGTATTCTCGAAGGTCGGAATGACCCCGAAAATGCCGATCGATCCGGTGATCGTGTTGGGCTGGGCAAAGATCACGTCGGCAGGCGTCGAGACCCAATAGCCGCCGCTGGCGGCCAGGCTGCCCATCGACACGACGACCGGCAGCTTCTGCGCCTTCGCCTGCAGGATCGCCTGGCGGATATGTTCGGAGGCAAGCGCCGACCCGCCGGGCGAATCGACCCGCACGACCAGCGCCTTCAGCTTCTTCTCGGCCAGCCCCTTGAGCAGCAGGCCGGAAATGGTGTCCCCTGCCGCCGTGCCCGGACCCGCCTTGCCGTCGACGATCTCGCCCGCAACGGTGATCACGCCGATCGCGTCGCCGGTCTTGGCGACCGGATTGGCCTCCAGCCAGTTGGCGAGCTTGATCGACTTGAAGCTGCCCGCAGGCTTGCCGCTGTCGACGCCGGCAATCTCCGCGACCCGCTTGCCGAACGCCAGCCGGTCGCCGACCTTGTCGACCATGCCAAGCTGCTGATTCATCTTGGTGAAGTCGCCCTGCGTCGCGGCGACCGCTTCCGCCGGAGTGGTCAGCAGCGGCTCGATCCGCGCCTTGGGCCGTGCGGTCTTCACCGCGTCCTTCCACTGTTCGAAGATCGCGCCGTACAGCGCCTCGTTCGCCTGACGCGCCTCGGGCGATTGCTGAGTCTGGGTATAGGGTTCGACCGCCGATTTGAACTTGCCGACCTTATAGACGTGCGTGGTGACGCCCAGCTTGTCGATCAGCCCCTTGTAATAGAGGCGCGATCCGCCGGGACCGGTAAAGATCGTGCCGCCCATCGGGTGGACCCAGATCTCGCTGGCATTGGCCGCAAGCAGGTACGAGCTGTCCGAATAGCCCGTGGCATAGGCGAGCACCGGCTTCTTCGCATCGCGCACGCGGCGGATCGCCTCGCCCACTTCCTCGATCGCGGCGGGATAGCCGCCCATGAACCGGTCGAGATCGAGCACCACGACCTTGACGCGCGCATCGTCCTTCGCCTTGTCCAGCGCGCGGATCAGGTCGCGCATCCGGTACTCGCGGGGCATTTCGCCGCCGCCGATGCTGGCAAAGGGATCGGGCTGCGCCGGTTGCTCGACGATCGTGCCGTCAATCGCCAGCACCAGCGCGCCGTCCTTGACTGCGGCGGGGTTGGGCTTGGCCGAGAGCAGCGCGAACAGCGCCCCAAAGAAGAACAGCATGAACAGCAGGACCAGGGCATCCTTGATGCCGACCAGCAGCTTCCATGCGCCGCGTACCAGTTTCACGTTCGTCTTCTCCGAAATGCCCCGGGCAATTGACACACAGGTAGGGCGTGAGGGCAAGCGAGTAAAGCCGCTGTGTTAAGGGAGTGATACAGGAACCGGCAGGCGCTATTCCCCGCCTTGGTCGCCGACGCGACAGTCGGGACCGAAAACGATGCGATCCGCCTCATGGGTCCCGCTGATGGAACTCATGGCATAGCTCGACGAGCCTATGGTTACGTTCGTCTGGCCAGAGAATATGGGCAATCCCGTGGCATGGTTCCGTACATGAGCATATGCGCTCGCACTCGATGTGCGCATCGGTGGCGCAACCACGCCCTCGTCGGCGTCGATCAGGTTGGTGGTGCTGTTCGCCGCAAGCACCCATCCGCCTGCAGAAACTTGGCGCGCATCGGCATTGTACCAGCGTAAATAGACCACGACCGGAAAAGCGCATCTGTTGCGATAAGCGAAAATCTTGGGGCGCCAGCCGTCCCATGTATCCTTGAGCGGTTCGTCACAATAGGCCCAGCGACCGAGGAAGCCGCCAGAGGTGAACTGAAATTGAAAATCGCCCTCTGGCACCCCGCTCGAACATGAGCGGATGAACATGGCGGGGGAGCGCCGCCATCGACCGGTAAGCACGTTTCCGTTTAGCGTACCGGTGAGCGTTCCCGAGCCACCATTGTAACTTCCGCCGGCTTCGGTAACCCGCACCGGACCATAATCGCTCCCATAAACGCCAGAATATGGAGAGGAGACCGTCGGCGACGGCGACACGGCATCGGGCATCGCCATCGAGTCGTCGATGGCCATGGGCTCTTCGCCCGGCGCCATTTCGTCCTCATCGACCCCCTCTGCGGGGGCGGTCAGGGCGCGACACGTCGTCGCCGCGCAATAAAGGTGCCGAACGAACCCCCGCCCCGTCTCTTCCTCCAAATAGGCATTGTAACCGACGAGCAGAATCGAAAATCCGATGCCGGAAACAAGGGCGAGTCGTCCGCGACCGCGGACGAGCTGAATGCCGATAAAGGCAATGCCGACAATGCCGACCATTGCCACGAGCCCCACAAGCTTGACGAGAGCACCGCCCATGACTCCCCACCCCCAGTCGATGGCACCAGCCGACCAAAGTCCGACCTAAGGCTATCGCGCGAAATGCTCCGGGTCTCGCATTTTCGCGCGGCAGCGTAACGATTTTCTCGGACAATCCTCCTCGAAAAAGCGATGCTCTGAAACTGCTGGCCAGCTTGACTAGACCCTTACGCCTGCCCATATGCCCGCTGCTGGCACTCGCATCAGGTGAGTGCCAACATCCTAATCAACCCGTGTTCAGGAGTACTCCATGAACTTTCGTCCGTTGCACGATCGCGTGCTGGTCCGCCGCGTAGAGGCCGAGGCCAAGACCGCCGGCGGCATCATCATCCCCGACACCGCCCAGGAAAAGCCGCAGGAAGGCGAAGTCGTCGCCGCCGGTTCGGGCGCCAAGAACGAAAAGGGCGAGGTTACCCCGCTCGACGTCAAGGCCGGCGACCGCATCCTGTTCGGCAAATGGTCGGGCACCGAGGTCAAGGTGAATGGCGAAGACCTGCTGATCATGAAGGAAAGCGACATCCTCGGAATTGTTGGCTGATTTCAACGATTTACGTGGACCTCGGCGGATCGGCAGCCGATCGGCCGACAGTGTCAATCCAATGTAAACTTCCAGATTTGAAAGGGCAGTCACATGGCAGCCAAGGACGTAAAATTCTCGCGCGACGCGCGCGAGCGCATTCTGAAGGGCGTGGACATCCTCGCCGACGCGGTGAAGGTCACGCTGGGGCCGAAGGGCCGCAACGTCGTGATCGACAAGAGCTTCGGCGCGCCGCGCATCACCAAGGACGGCGTCACCGTCGCCAAGGAAATCGAGCTCAAGGACAAGTTCGAGAATATGGGCGCGCAGATGGTGCGTGAGGTCGCGTCCAAGACCAACGACATCGCCGGCGACGGCACCACCACCGCGACCGTTCTCGCCCAGGCGATCGTTCGCGAGGGCATGAAGTCGGTTGCGGCCGGCATGAACCCGATGGACCTCAAGCGCGGCATCGATCTCGCCGTCACCAAGGTCGTCGAGGACGTCAAGGCGCGTTCGAAGCCGGTTTCGGGTTCGAGCGAGATCGCCCAGGTCGGCATCATCTCGGCCAATGGCGACCGTGAAGTCGGCGAAAAGATCGCCGAAGCGATGGAAAAGGTCGGCAAGGAAGGCGTCATCACCGTCGAAGAGGCCAAGGGGCTCGAATTCGAGCTCGACGTCGTCGAAGGTATGCAGTTCGACCGCGGCTACCTCTCGCCCTATTTCATCACCAACCCGGAGAAGATGGCGGTCGAACTCAACGATCCGTACATCCTGATCCATGAGAAGAAGCTGTCGAACCTTCAGGCGATGCTCCCGATCCTGGAAGCCGTCGTCCAGTCGGGCCGCCCGCTGCTGATCATCGCCGAGGACATCGAGGGCGAGGCGCTCGCCACGCTCGTCGTCAACAAGCTGCGCGGCGGCCTCAAGGTCGCAGCGGTCAAGGCACCGGGCTTTGGCGATCGTCGCAAGGCGATGCTGGAAGACATCGCCGTCCTGACCAAGGGCGAAGTCATCTCGGAAGACCTAGGCATCAAGCTGGAAAGCGTCACGCTCGGAATGCTCGGCACCGCCAAGCGCGTCTCGATCGACAAGGACAACACCACCATCGTCGACGGTGCGGGTGAAGCCGATGCGATCAAGGGCCGCACCGATGCGATCCGTCAGCAGATCGAAGTCACCACGTCGGACTATGACCGCGAGAAGCTCCAGGAGCGTCTGGCGAAGCTCGCCGGTGGCGTTGCCGTCATCAAGGTCGGCGGCGCTTCGGAAGTCGAAGTCAAGGAGCGCAAGGACCGCGTCGACGATGCGCTGCACGCAACCCGCGCAGCCGTTGAAGAAGGCATCGTCCCCGGTGGTGGTACCGCCCTGCTGTACGCGACCAAGGCGCTCGAAGGCCTGACCGGCGTCAACGAGGATCAGACCCGCGGCATCGACATCGTCCGCAAGTCGCTGACTGCCCTTGTCCGCCAGATCGCGGCCAATGCCGGCCATGACGGCGCGGTCGTTTCGGGCAAGCTGCTCGACCAGTCGGACACGTCCTACGGCTTCAACGCCTCGACCGACGTGTACGAGAACCTCGTCGCAGCCGGCGTGATCGACCCGACCAAGGTCGTCCGCACCGCGCTTCAGAACGCAGCCTCGGTCGCGGGCCTGCTCATCACCACCGAAGCGGCGGTGAGCGAGCTGCCCGAAGACAAGCCGGCAATGCCCATGGGCGGCGGCGGCATGGGCGGCATGGGCGGCATGGATTTCTGATCGCGAACGGCCGGGATTAGCGGCGCTAATCCCGGACTCGTTCCGATCCGGACGGCGGGTCGGCTCCGCCGAACCCGTCCGACGCGTTCCCGGCTTTGCCGGGAACCGGATCCGAACCTCCCAGCCCCCAAGGCTGGACCAAATCGAAAGGGCCGGGGAGTCGCCTCCCCGGCCCTTTCTTCATGCTCCGGCTACACGATACGCTACGCCTACAACCTCCGGAGCAGACGGAAGGCGGCAATCGCCTGTTCCATCCCTTCGCCATCCCCGCCGCGTTCGTCGGGCGGCGGAGACGGAACCAGCACGCACCCGACACTGTGCCTGGGCAGTTTCGCCCGCTGGTCGCGCAGCATGGTCGCCGCAACCGGCAGCCGCCGCCCGAAATCGCTGGGCAGCGCGTGCCGATGATAGCCGCTGCGCCACGCGACGCGGTATTTGCGCGGCACCGACCGCCACGGCCCGTCGGCGCGCATCATGTCCCGCCCGCAGCGGATACAGCTGGTGAAAAAATAACCCTCGTTCCAAACCGGATCGTCGCCCGGTTGATGACCGATCAGATGGCAGAACTGCGCCACGTCCCCGCTCCCGCTTACTGAAGCTTGGTTGCGGAATGGGCCAGCGCGACCAGATTGGGATCGTTCGATTTGAGCGCATCCTCCAGCGACCAGATCTCGAACGTCTCGCCCATCCCGACGAACAGCGCGGCGTTGGCAATCCCTGCGACGGCCCGCGCCCAGCTCGGCAGCTTCACGAATTCGTTGGGGCGCCAGAATTCCTCGCAAAATCCAAACAGGCGGCGCGAAGCCGGCGGCGGCGGCGGGATTTCGCGCGGCGCCTGCGCACCGTCGAAGCGATGCTCGTCGCACGTCACAGTCAGCTGCTGCCACCATTGCACGCTCGACCCGACGAGACAGCGCTGCGAGGCATGGAGCCCCAGAAAGATGCTTGGCCCCTCATTGTTTACATTGCGGCGCACGAAGGAGGGGAGTCGCACCAGACCATTTGCCTTCACCGGCACGATGCAATGCCCGACATAGGGGACCATCCCACCCAGCGGTTTCGACCGCGCGGGTCGCGCCGGGGGCGCCGGGGCGAAACGCCCGTCGGAGGGCGCAAACAAGCTGCGGTCGCTCGTGCCCGCCGGGCTGGGCCACGGCGTCATTCGGCCAAGCTGGCTGGCAACTGCATTGGAACGCTCTGACGCAACATTACGCATCGACACTCTCCGTACCCGACTCACCGTATCAACAAGCACCTTTTGTCCCGATTCATGGTTAATCGGCGATATCGGGATTCTACGATCCGAGAATCTACAGTTTGAAAACCGAAAAACGCGATAGAATATCCAAACAAATCACGGTCGGTTACATATTAAGCTTTGTCTTATATTGAGAGTCTGTCGCGACATTTTACTATGACAAACTTTAGCATATCGTTCACAGAGCAAAGTCTTCGGCGATAGCGTATCAAATTCAATTGTTGATAACGCTACCATCATGCGGAGGCGGTCACGGGGGTAACCGCTTTCCCTGCCGCGCCAACCAAAGCTGAGTCCGCGAGTCGCGGCGAGTCAGATGGCGAACGCGTCGGCTCGGACGCGATCCTGCCCGCAAGCCAAGTTCCAGATTTGGAAAGTATTTCTGCCACCACTCGACCTGGCGACCGAAATTGCGTTCGCAAATGCGAAAAATCCATGTCGGGTGGCGCCGGGCAGCTACCGGAAATTTAACGCTTCGCCCTTATTCCGGCGCCCGTGACACGGCCTCTGGAGTGGCGATGACCGCAGCGACCGCCATCGATCTGTCGAACGCGTGCGCGCTGCCCGCGCGCCACGCGCCTGCGCTGCCGGGCGCCGAGGCCGAGTGGCTGCCGCTGTCGCCGCTGGCGGACCGGCTTTGCGAGGAATGGGACGCGCTGGCAGCCGAAGCTGCGGAGCCAGACGTCTTTGCGCAGCGCTGGTTCGCCGATGCGAGCGCCGCACTCGCGCCACCCGACGCCCGGCTGCTCGCGATCCGCAGCGCCGGGCGGCTGATCGGCCTGATGCCGGTAGGGCGCGACTCGCGCTACGGGCGGTTACCGCTGCGCCACAGTGTGAACTGGGTCCATTATCACCGCTTCCTCGGCGCTCCGCTGCTGCGCCGGGGTCAGGAGGTCGCGGCTTGGTCCGCGATCATCGCCGCGCTCGACGCGGATCGCGACGCGGGCAGCCTGCTCCACCTGACCGGCCTGGTCGAGAACGGCCCGGTGCATCGCGGGCTGATCGAGGCAGCGCGGCTCGCCGGGCGCCCCTGCGACACCGTCCACCGGATCGAACGCGCGATGCTCGCCAGCGATATGGCCCCCGACGCCTATTACGCGGCAACCGTGCGCAAGAAGAAGCGCAAGGAGATCGCCCGCCTGCGCGCCCGCCTCGCAGAACAGGGCAGCCTCGAAACCCGGCGGCTGGCAGCGGACGCCTCGCCTCACGCCTGGACCGACGCCTTTCTCGCGCTCGAACACGCCGGGTGGAAGGGGGCGGCGGGGTCCGCGCTCGCCTGCACGCCCGAAACCAGCGCATTTTTCCGAGAGGTCGTGGCGCAGGCGCACCGTGCCGGGCGACTCGACTTCCTCCGCCTCGACCTCGACGGCGCGCCGATCGCGATGCTCGTCAACCTGATCGCCGCCCCCGGCGCGTTCGCGTTCAAGACGGCCTATGACGAGGGGTTCGCGCGCTTCTCCCCCGGCGTGCTGCTCCAGATCGAAAACCTTCAGATCCTTGCGCGCGACGACATCGACTGGGTCGACAGCTGCGCGGTCGAGAATCACCCGATGATCGACAGCCTGTGGGGTCAGCGCCGCGCGATCGTCCGCGTCACCCTCCCACTCGCCGGACGTCGTCGCCGGATCGCCTTCACGGCGGCCCGCACGCTCGAACGCTCCGCAGCCGCATTCAAATCCCTGCGCAACCGCCGCCCGCAAGCGCCCCAGGAGGACTCCGAATGAAGCCCGTGTTCGACGATGACGCGCGCGCCGCCTTTGCAGCGCTCTATCCCGAGCGGCCCGGCACGATCGCCCATGGCCTGTGCGGCCATCCGCTGTTCGAGCTCGACGAACTGGTCGCGCTGTCGCAGCGCATCCGCCCGGTCGATGTCGAGCAGAATCTCGCCAACCTGCCGATCGGCATCGATCCCGCGGACATCCGGCACAATGGCCTCTCGGTCGAGGACTCGATCCGCTCGATCGAGCAGAACGGGTCGTGGATGGTGCTGAAGTTCGTCGATCAGGATCCGGTGTATCGCGCGCTGCTGGACGAGGTTCTCGACGAGATCGAGCCGCTGGTAGCCACCCGCACCGGCGCCATGCTCAAGCGCGAGGCGTTCATCTTCGTCTCCTCGCCCGGCGCGGTCACCCCGTTCCACATAGACCCCGAGCACAATATCCTAATCCAGCTGCGCGGCAAAAAGGTGATGACCGTGTTCCCCGCCGCCGATCCCGAACTGGTCCCCAGCCACCTTCAGGAAACCTTCCATGAGGGCGGCCATCGCAACCTGCCGTTCCAGGACAGCTTCGCGGCAAAGGGGACGCCGATCCGGTTGACCCCGGGCGACGCGATCTATGTCCCGGTCAAGGCGCCGCACTGGGTGCAGAATGGCGACGCGATGTCGATCTCGCTGTCGGTCACGTGGCGATCGGAGTGGAGCTATCGCGAGGCCGATGCGCACGCCTTCAACCGGTTGCTGCGGAAGGCGGGGATGACCCCCGCTGCCCCCGCCCGCTACCCCCGCCAGAATCTGATCAAGTCGCTGGCCTGGCGCAGCATCGCGAAAGCGAAACGGATGACCGGCCACACCGAATGACCGCCCATTTCCCCTTGATCGAGGCAGAGGTCGCGCCGGTCGAAACGGCCCTGATCGGATCGCTGGACATGCTCGCCCATGATGGCGCGGGCGTGCTGGGACGCGGTGCACAACCCGGACCCTATGATCGGATCGACTGGTTGCGCGCGACGCGCGACCATATCTGGCCTGACACGCCTTTTGTCGCGGCAACCGCGCGGCAGGGTGCCGATGCGCTGTGGCTGCCGCTGCGCGATTGCGGCCATCGGCGCGCGCGCGGCTTTGCCAGCTGGTACACGCTCGCATTCGCGCCTCTCGCCACGCCCGGCTGCCCGGCATCGGTCCGCGCGGTCTTGCTGGCGGCGATCGCCAGGCGGTTGCGGCGCCGGTTCGGCGCGATCACGCTCTGGCCGCTCGAACCCGAAATATCGACGGAGCTGCAAGCGGCATTCCGCGGCGCAGGCTGGCTGGCGATCGAGCGGGTCGAGGCCGCGCATTGGGTCGCGCATACACAGGGTCAGGACTTCGACGCCTATTGGGCGCGTCGCGCGTCGAAGCTGCGCAATACCGTGCGGCGTCGCGCGAAGAACAGTGCCGTCGATGTCCAGATTCTCGACGCCTTCGACCCTGCGGCCTGGGCGGACTATGAGGCGGTCTATGCCGCCAGCTGGAAACCCGCCGAGGGTTCGCCGGGCTTCCTGCGCGCCTATGCGGAGCAGGAGGGCGCGGCGGGAACGCTGCGCCTCGGCATCGCCCGGCGCGGTGGTCGGCCGGTTGCGGCGCAATTCTGGACGGTCGAGAACGGGGTCGCGACGATCCACAAGCTCGCCCATCTGGAGAGCGAGCGCGAGCATTCGCCCGGCACCCTGCTCTCCTATGCGATGTTCCGTCACGTCCTCGACCATGACCGGCCCGACTTGATCGACTATGGCAATGGCGATGAACCGTACAAAGCCGAATGGATGGATGAGCGCCGGGAGCGCCACCGGCTGCGCCTGTTCGATCTGCGGAGCGTGTCCGGAGTTGCTGCGGGACTCGCCGCCGCGACGAGGGCCACACGGCGCCGACTGGCGCGCTGACCTCGTCCCGAAGCGACAGGGTTAACGGCTTGTTGACCCTGATCGCGGCACAGCGGGTGCCGATGCGCGCCGCACCGACCTATTTGCCGTTGATCCTGCTGCCGCTCGCGCTGTTCGGCATCTTCTTCCATTGGCAGATTCTCGACGTCACCAATATCGGCTGGCTGCTGCGCGGCAGTGACAATGGCGAGAATGCGCTGGGTCTTCACGCCTGGCTTCACGACCCGTCACCGGGGTTCCTGCGCACCGCGCTGCTTGGCGCCCCCGAAGGGACGGGGCTGTTGTTCACCGACAGCAATCCCCTGCTCGCCGTGCTTGCCTTTCCGCTGCGCGGCATTCTTCCAGCAGATACTCAGTTGATCGGCTGGTGGATCCTCGCCTGCCTGTTCCTGCAGGTGCTATTCGCGTGGCTGCTGCTGCGGCGCCATGCGCCCAACGGGCTGGCTTTGTGGTGCGGCGTGCTGCTGCTCGCCGCCCTCCCCACTTTGTTCAACCGGTTCGTCCATGTGAACCTGATGGCGCACTGGCTGATCCTTTGGGCGCTCTGGCGGTTCGACGATCCTGAGCGCTCGGCGTCCAATCGCGGCTGGGCGGCGCTGATCGCGATCACCGCGTTGATCCACAGCTATCTGCTCGTCATGGTGGGTGCGATCTGGGCCAGCGCCATGCTGGAGCGGCTGTGGAAGGATCGCGCCGCCGCCCCGCGCCTGATCGTGCAAGGGCTGGCAATGATCGCGATGGTCGCTGCGATCGCCTGGTCGCTCGGCGTGTTCGAACCGCACCGCCCGTCGGGAAATTACGGCGCCTTCGCCATGCCGCTCGACGCGCTGTGGAATCCGGGCGTCGATACGTATTCGACGTTTTTGCCCGCCATTGAGCAACGCCCCGGCCGGGGTTTCGAGGGCTTTCAGTATTTGGGCCTAGGCCTGCTGATCCTTCTCCCCGGCGCCGCGATAGCGGTTCGCCGCCTGCCGCGCCCCGCACCGGACGCGTCCGGGAGTCTCGCACGCTATAGCTGGCTCCTGCCCGCGCTCATTGTCCTCACGCTGCTGGCGATCAGCACCTATCCCGACTTTGCCGGGCGGATGCTCCCCCGCTGGCAGTTGCCTCAGGATGTCGCGGATGCGCTCGACGCGGTCCGTGCGTCCGGGCGCCTGTTCTGGCCCGTGGCCTATGTGGCGGTGCTGGCCGCGCTGCGGATCGCCTTCCGACTTCCCGAGCGCATGGCGGGATTGGCACTGCTTGCGGTCACGATGGTCCAGATCGCCGACCTCGCCCCGATGGCGCGTGCAATCCGCAGCCAGACGATCGAGGCAGGTATCGCCCCACGCTATCTCAGGACGCCCGCCCCCGAATGGGATCGGCTGATCGAGCGCGCGCATGGCATCGCCTTCATCCCGGCCGAAGTCACCAAGGACCTCGGCCTGTTTCAAGAGATCGCGTGGCGCGCCGCCAAGGCGCAGGTCGCAGTCCGCAGCGTCTATGTCGCCCGCGCCTCACCCCAGAGTGCGGCGCGACAGGAGCAGGAAACCGCGCGTTTCCGCGCTGGCGAGATCGTTCCGGGTCGCCTCTATATCCTGATCGATGGCGAGCCGATCCCGCCGCCGTTGATCGACAAGGTCCGACCGCTGGACGGCATCACCATCGCCTTCGAGCCCGTGGTCAATCCGTCTTCATCGCCTCGATGATGCGTTTGACCTCCTGACTGCGCCCGCGCGGCAATATCAGTATCTCATCCCCGTCCGCGACCACGATCAGGTCGGAGACGCCGACCAGCGCGACCCGCTTGCCCGCACTGACACGGACCAGGCAATTGGCCGTATCGATCGCAACCACGTCGCCGCGACAGGCGTTGCCCTGCGCGTCGCAATCGCTGATGCCATGCAGCGCGTCCCAGCTACCGACATCGGACCAGCCCATCGCGACGGGGACCACCGCCACCCGTTCCGCCTTTTCCATCACCGCATAATCGATCGAGTCCGATGGCGACCGGGCAAATTCGGCAGCGTCGGGCAGAACGCGGCTCCCTTCGCGGATAGCGCGGTCCATCGACGCCTGTGCCGCCGCCAATATCTCGGGTGCGTGGTCCGCGAGCGCATCCAGAAAGACATCCGCGCGGAACAGGAAGATGCCGCCATTCCAGACATGATCGCCGCTCGCGACCATCGCCTCGGCGGTGTCGCGCGGCGGCTTCTCGACGAACCGGGCGACCTTGTGGATCCCCTCGCCGATCGGCTCGCCGACGCGGATATAGCCATAGCCGGTCTCGGGATGGTCGGGCGTGATGCCGAACGTCACCATCCAGCCCTCTGATACCCTCGGCATCGCCGTCGCGATTGCCGCATGGAAAGCCGGGATATCGGCGATGACATGATCGGACGGCATCACCAGCAAGGGCGTCGATCCCCCGCCGACCGCCAGCGCGGCAAGCGCGATGGCGGGCGCGGTGTTGCGCCCCATCGGTTCGAGAATCACCGCCTGCGGCTCCGCCCCCGACTGCGCCAGCTGCTCGAGGATCAGGTCGGCGTGCAGCGCATTGGCTACGACCACCGGCGCCGCAAACCCGGCATCGACCGGCGCGCGCCGCGCGGTGAGCTGGAGCATCGTCTCCTCGGCGGTCAGGGCAAGCAACTGTTTGGGGCGTTCGGGCCGCGACATCGGCCAGAGCCGGGTCCCGGCACCGCCGGAGAGGATCACGGGGACGATCGCATCGGCTCGGCTCATCAATACCTCTTTTCGGACCCGGCGTAGCGGCGCGCGGCACACCCGCCAAACACTTATCACGGCTCGGGTTTCCGCCCGTTCAGCATTTCTTCGTCAATTTATCCGAGACGGTCGGCACGGTGTCGGTTTTGTTTACACTCGCTGGCTAGGATTGCAGTCATGATCCGCCTGTTCAAACATTATATTCCCAACGCCGTGCTGCTGCTCGCGCTGTTCGACATCGCGCTGCTCCTTGCGGCTGCGGAGTTCGGGTGGATTTATCGCGCGCACCAGATCGGCATGGCGGTCGATCCCTTCCACACCCGCATTCCGCAGATCATCAGCTTTGCCGCGTGCCTGGAACTCGCGATGATCGCGGTCGGCGTCTATGGCGCCGACGCGCTCCAGTCGATCCGCGTGGCGACCGCGCGGCTGCTGGTCGCGGTATCGCTGGGGACGATCTTTCTTTCGGTGCTGTTCTTCCTCGTCCCCGCGCTCACCTTCTGGCGATCGAACCTGCTCTACGCGATGCTCGCTTCGGTGGTCGCGCTGTTCGCGCTGCGGCTGTTGCTCGGCAAGACATTGGGGAGCCAGGTGTTCAAGCGGCGCGTCGTCGTGCTGGGTGCGGGTGCACGGGCGGAACGACTCAAAATCCTGTCGAAAAAGCCGGGATCGGGGTTCGTCGTCGTCGGCTATGTCGCGATGAGCGAGCCGAACCGCGTGATCCCGGAGGCCATCGCGCGCGACGCGATCTACAATCTCGCCGATCATGTCGTCCTGCTCAACGCAAGCGAAGTGGTGCTGGCGCTTGAGGAGCGGCGCAACGCGCTCCCGCTCAAGGATCTGTTGCGCATCAAGACCACCGGCGTCCATGTCAACGAGATCTCGACCTTCCTCGAACGCGAAACGGGCCGCGTCGATCTCCAGTCGGTCAACCCGAGCTGGCTGATCTTCTCTGACGGCTTCTCATCGGGGCGGATGCTGTCGAGCATGTTCAAGCGGCTGTTCGACATCGCTGCCAGCCTGGTGTTGCTCGCACTTGCCCTCCCGCTCATCCTCCTTGGTGCGCTCGCCGTAAAGCTGGAGAGCAAGGGCCCCGCCTTCTACCGCCAGCGTCGCGTCGGCCTGTACGGCCAGGGCTTCGACATCATCAAGCTGCGTTCGATGCGGCAGGACGCCGAGGTCGCGGGGAAGGCGGTCTGGGCGGAAAAGGACGATCCGCGCATCACCCGCGTGGGCCGTTTCATCCGCAAGGTGCGGATCGACGAGCTCCCCCAATGCTGGTCTGTCCTCAAGGGCGAGATGAGCTTTGTCGGGCCGCGCCCCGAACGCCCCCAATTCGTCGAGGATCTGGAGCAGCAGCTGCCCTATTATGCCGAGCGACACATGGTAAAGCCCGGCATCACCGGCTGGGCGCAGATCAACTATCCCTATGGTGCGTCGATCGAAGACAGCCGTCAAAAGCTGGAATATGACCTTTATTACGCCAAAAATTATTCGCCGTTCCTCGACCTTCTGATCCTGCTCCAGACGCTGCGCGTGGTGCTGTTCCCGGAGGGCGCACGCTAGGGCGATGGCGGGAACGCTGATCCTTTGGGGCCATGCGCTCGCGGCGCTGCTGTTCGGGGCGCTGGCGCTCTGGGCGTGGCGCGACGCGGCGCCGGGTGTTCCCCGGGTTCCGCTCGTAGCGGCACTGACGCTCACCGCACTCTGGGCGCTCGCGGTTGCGGGGATCGGCGATGGCGATCTGGTGACGCAGATTGCGGGCGGCGCGCGCAATCTGGCCTGGCTTGGCTTCATGGTCTCGCTCTATCGCCGGGGTGCGATCGAGCGTCCGCCCGCCGCGATCGGGACGGTCTATGGCGTCGTGTCCATCGTCATCGTGATCGGCCTCATCCTCGACACGATCGGCGCAACCAGCGGGCTGCCGCGCCCCGTCCTCGATGTCGCGCTTCAGCTAAAGATGCTGGCCGCCATCGCGGCGCTGCTTCTGGTCCAGAGCCTCGATGCGTCGCTCGCGCCGCGCGGCGGCAATGGCGCGCGGCCGATCGTGCTGGCGCTCGGCGCGATGTGGCTGGTCGACATCAATCTGCTGTGCGTCGCCTGGCTGACCGAGGGCTGGCCGCTCCAGCTGACTGCGGTGCGCGGCTTTGCCATGGCGCTGATCGCCGCCGCGATCGCTGCGGGTCTGCAACGCCGCGGCGAAGGGCCGATGCAGATTTCGCGCACCGTCATCTATCAGGCGCTGACGCTGATCGCGGTCGCGCTCTACATCGCACTGCTCGCCGCTGCGAACAGCGCCCTCGCCGCGATCGGTGGCCCCAATGCCCGACTGCTCCAGACCGCCTTCGTCTTCGGGTCGACCGCGGCAATCCTCACGCTGATCTCCAGCTCCTGGCTGCGCGCCTGGATCAAGGTGAAGCTCGCCAAGCACTTCTTCCGCCATCGCTACGACTATCGCGCCGAATGGATGCGCTTCACCGAGACGCTGGGCGAGCCGGAAGGCAGCGCGCCGCTCGACGAACGCATCGTCAAGGCGCTCGCCGACCTCACCGATTCGCCCGCAGGCGTGCTGCTGGTACCACAGGGCGCAACGCTGACGCTCGGCGCGGGGTGGAATGTCGCGCGCGCCGATCTGCCGCTGGCCTATGGCGAGAGCTGGCAGGTCGATCGCATCGATCCGGCGATGGTGATCGAACTCGATACCGGCGAGGGCGCCGACGCGGTCCCGCCGTCGGTGCGTGGCTGGGATCAGGCCTGGGTCGTCGTCCCCCTGCCCCATCACAACAAGCTGGCAGGCGCGATCGTGCTCGCCCGCCCGCCCGTGCCGCGTGCGCTCGACTGGGAGGATTTCGATCTGCTCAAGGCCGCCGGACGCCAACTCGCCAGCTATATCGCCGAGGAACGCGCACAGGAGGCGCTGGCCCAGGCCGAGCGGTTCGACGAATTCAACCGCCGTTTCGCCTTCATCATGCACGACATCAAGAATCTGGTGAGCCAGCTTACCCTCGTTGCACGCAACGCCGAGCGGCACGCCGACAATCCCGATTTCCGCACCGACATGGTCGCAACGCTCCAGGATTCGGCGGGACGGATGAACGATCTGCTCGCGCGCCTGTCCCAGCATCATCGCGCGCATACCGACCCGCCCGTTGCCCTGCCCATCCTGCCGCTGGTCCGCCGCATCGCGCGGGCGCGCGAGCCGATCCATCCGGTCGAAGTGAGCGGCAAGGGCGATCCGATCGCGGTCGCTGATCCGGTGCGGCTGGAAACGCTGCTCGGCCATCTTGTCCAGAATGCGATCGAGGCCAGCCCACCCGATGCGCGGGTCACGCTGGCGATCACCGCGCTGGGTGATGAAGTGGCGATCGACGTGATCGACCGGGGCTGCGGCATGTCGCCCGCCTTTATCCGCGAAAAACTTTTTCGCCCCTTCGTCTCCTCCAAGGCGGGCGGCTTCGGCATCGGCGCGTTCGAGGCGCGCAAGCTGGCGGAGGAGATGGGCGGGCGGATCGAGGTCTCGAGCACCGAGGGGCGCGGCACGCGCTTCCGCGTCACCCTCCTGGCCGCAACGCCCGCAGCACAGACTGAATTTGGACACGCCGCATGACCGACAGCAAGGCCGCTCCGCTTCCAAAATTGCTCGTGATCGAGGACGATGCCGGGCTGCAGCGCCAGCTGCGCTGGGCCTATGAAGGCTATCAGATCCTGACCGCAGGCGACCGCGAAAGCGCCATCACCCTGCTTCGCGCGGAAGAGCCCGCCGTCGTCACGCTCGACCTGGGCCTGCCGCCAGATCCCGACGGAACGAGCGAGGGCTTTGCGGTGCTGGAAACGATTTTGGCGCTGAAACCCGACACCAAGGTGATCGTCGCCTCCGGCCACGGCGCGCGCGAATCGATGCTCCGCGCGATCGCGATGGGGGCGTGGGATTTCTACCAGAAACCGATCGATATCGACGCGCTGGGCCTGATCGTCGCGCGGGCATTCCACGTTCATGCGCTGGAAGCGGAGAATCGCCGCCTCGCCGCGCGCGCGGGCAACGGACCCACGCTGGGCGGGATCATCACCGGCGCCGACGAAATGCTGAAGGTGACCCGCACGATCGAGCGGGTCGCTCCGGCCGACGTGTCGGTGATGCTGCTCGGCGCCAGCGGGACCGGCAAGGAACTGCTCGCGCGCGGGCTGCACGAGGCGAGCCGCCGCAAGGGCGCATTCGTCGCGATCAATTGCGCGGCGATCCCCGAAACGCTGCTCGAATCCGAATTGTTCGGCCATGAAAAGGGCGCGTTCACGGGCGCGGTCAAGACGACCGAGGGCAAGATCGAACAGGCGCAGGGCGGCACGTTGTTCCTCGACGAGATTGGCGACGTGCCGCTTCCGCTTCAGGTCAAGCTGCTGCGCTTCCTGCAGGAACGGGTGATCGAGCGGATCGGCGGGCGCAAGCCGATCGCGGTCGACACGCGGGTGGTGTGTGCAACGCATCAGGATATCGACGCGATGGTCGCCGCCGCGACCTTCCGCGAGGATCTCTATTATCGCCTGGCGGAAATCGTCGTGCGTATCCCGTCGCTCGCCGAACGGCCGGGCGATGCTGGGCTGCTCGCGCGCCACCTGCTGCACAAGCACGCCACGGCGATGAAGCTGGGCGGAAAGAGCTTTGCCCCCGACGCACTCGACGCGATCGACGCATGGCAGTGGCCGGGCAATGTCCGCGAGCTGGAAAACCGGGTGAAGCGCGCGGTCATCATGGCCGAGGGCAAGCAGGTCACCGCCGCGGATCTCGACCTCGCCCCCGGCGACGCGCCCGAACCGATCAATTTGAAGGCCGTGCGCGAGGCCGCCGATCGGCGTGCCATCGCTCATGCGCTTGCCCGCGCCGAAGGCAATATCTCCGGCACCGCAAGGCTGCTCGGGATCAGCCGTCCCACTTTGTATGATCTGATGAGGGCCTATGACCTCCAGCCCTGAACCCCGCCGCCGCCGATCCGGCCGCTCGGCGCCGCGTCGCGGCCCGATGCTGCGCCGCGTGCTGGTCTTCGGCCTGTGCCTCGGCGCCTTTGCGGTCGCGATCCTGGCGTTCCGTTCGGTCATCGCCGATCGCCCCGATCCCGCCGCCGCGCGTGAGGCGCTGGCGCGCAGCGAGGCTTATCTCAAAGCCAACAACGCGTCCGCCGCACGCAGCCAGGCGTTCGGCGCGGTGCGCGCCGACCCGGCCTGGGGCGAAGCGCATCTCGCGCTCGCCCGCGCCAATTTGATGCTCGACGAGGGGATCGCCGCCGAGGCCGCGATCCGCCGCGCGATCGACAGCGGCGTGGCCCCTGCACGTACCCATGCGCTGATGGCCCATGCCATATTGCTCCAGGGAGACCCGCGCCGCGCGCTGATCGAAAGCCGCAAGGCGCCGCAGGCCGACCGGCTCTACGCGCTGCGCGTCCAGACCCGCGCCTATACCGCGGGCGGCAACCTCGCTGCCGCGCAGGAGGCCGCGATGGCCGCCGTGCGCCTCGCGCCCGCCAGCGCCGATGCATGGACCGAACTCGGTCGATTCCGTCTCAATGCGGGCGATATCGTCGGAGCGATCGAGGCGAGCGCCAAGGCGGTCGATCTCGACAAAGGCAACACAGATGCCTTGGTGCTACGCGCGGAACTGGTTCGCACCCAATACGGCCTTGTCGCCGCGCTGCCCTGGTTCGAGCGCGCGCTCCAGCGCGATCCCTATCGTCACGCGACCCTGATCCAATATGCCGCGACGCTCGGCGATGCGGGGCGCACCCGCGAAATGCTGGCGCTCACCCGCCGCGCGATGGAGGTGCGTCCGCGCAGCCCCCAGGCGCTGTATATTCAGGCTGTCCTCGCCGCACGCGCGCAGAAATTCGGCCTTGCCCGTCAGTTGCTTCAGCGCGCGGGCGGCGGCGTCGGCCAGCTTCCCGGCGGACTGTTGCTCGGCGGCGCGCTCGATCTGGAGGAAGGCGCCTATGCCCGCGCGATCGAGAAACTGCGCGGGCTGGTCAGCCTGCAACCGATGAATATCGGCGCGCGCAAGCTGCTCGCCACCGCATTGCTCCGCTCGGACGCGTCGAAGAACGGCATCGATGTGCTGCGCCCCGTCGTGGAGCGCGGCGATGCTGACAGCTATGCGCTCAGCCTCGTCGCGCGCGGCTATGAGCGGATTGGCGAGCGGGCCGAAGCGGCGCGCTATTTCGATCGCGCGGCGCTGCCCGTGCGCGACAATGCCGGCTGGTTCAGCTCGGACGATTCGCTCCCGGTTCTCGCTGCCGCAGCGGCGCGCGGCCCCAGGGACGACCCTCGCGCAACCCTTCCGCTGCTACGCGGGCTGGTTGAGGATGGGCGAGGCCAGGAAGCGCTTTCGCGGGCGCAGGACATCGCCCGGCGCAATCCCGGCGCGCCCGCATCGGCCAGCCTGGTCGGCGACATATTGATGCTGCTCAAGCGGCCCGGCGAGGCGGTCGCCTGGTACAAGACATCCGCGGGCATCCGGTTCAACGAACCCGCTATGCTGCGGCTGGTCGAGGCGCTCGACCGCTCCGGCCAGCGACAAGAGGCATCGCGCACGCTCGCGCTGTTCCTCTCGCAAAACCCGCTCAACCTCGCCGCGCTGCGCCTGTCGGCGCACTGGCAGGCGGCGGCGGGCGAATTCGATGCCGCGATCGATTCGCTCGAAGCGATCCGGCTGCGCACCGGCAATCGCGACGTCGCGCTGCTTGCCGAGCTCGCCTTTGCCTATGCGGGCGCGGGCGAGCCGGAGCGCGCCGCGCGCTATGCCGAGGCGGCCTATATCATTGCTCCGACCAACCCGGCGGTCGCGGGCGCGATGGGCTGGGCGCTGACGCAAGGCGGCGACCATGTCGGCGGGATCGAGCTGCTACGCAAGGCCGTGACGCTGGCACCGCGCCACCCGATGCTGCGCTGGCAACTGGCCCAAGCCTATGCCGATGCCGGGCGCAGCGCCGAGGCGGTCGCGGAGACGCGGGCCGCGCTGGAGACTCCCGGCTTCACCGACAAAGGCGCGGCGGAGGCGCTGCTGGCGAAATTGGCGAAGCTGGCGTAAACCAATTCCTCCCCCAGCTCGCTGGGGGAGGTGGCATCGCGCAGCGATGACGGAGGGGCCGCCCCGGAGAGGGCGGAGTTTTGCCGAGCTGTACCCGGCTGTCTACGCAGCCGCCCCTCCACCACCCGCTGCGCGGGCGGTCCCCCTCCCCTGCTAAGCAGGGGAGGAATGAGCATTGCCTTCCCCACCGCCACCCCCTAGCCCTCGGGCCGATGACCGACCCGCTGGACCGCATCGCCGCCGCGCTGGAGCGGCTCGCGCCGCCGCCGCCGACCGCCCCGGACCTTGGCGCGCATCCCGCCTATGTCTGGCACCGGGGTTTCCTGGCCCCGGCCCGCGCCTTCGCACCGCTCCCGCTCGACGAACTGGTCGGGATCGACGCGCAGAAAGCGACGCTGGTCGAAAATGTGCGCAGGCTCGCCGCCGGGCTGCCCGCGCATGACGTGCTGCTCTGGGGCGCGCGCGGTACCGGCAAGTCGGCGCTGTCCAAATCCGCGGTCGCCGCAGTGCAGGGCGAAGGGGGGGCGATCGCGCTGATCGAGGCGCAGGCCGACGCGCTGGATACGCTTCCGACATTGTTCGCGCTGCTCGCCGACGCGCCCCGTGCGTTCGTCATCTTCCTTGACGATCTTGGCTTCGATGCCGCTTCGGACGGGCGGGCGCTGCGCTCGCTGCTTGAGGGCGGGGCCGAGGCGCGCCCCGCCAACACGCGATTGTTCGTTACCTCGAACCGGCGTCATCTGATCCCGCGCGACATTGCAGAACAGTCGAGCGCAATCAATCCGCGCGACAGCATCGACGACAATCTGGCACTCGCAGACCGGTTCGGCCTCAGCCTGGGCTTCCATGCGATCGACCAGGACACCTATGTCGCGATCGTCCGCACCTATGCCGCAGATCACGGCCTGCCCTTCGACGCGGCGGAGGCGATCAACTGGGCGACACGGCGCGGGAGCCGGTCGGGCCGGGTCGCGTGGCAATATGTCGTCGACCTCGCGGGACGGAACGGAATCAAGCTCTGAACCTCTGTCGCCCTCGCCCGTTGTGACGCCGTGACGATGCCCCTCCCCGTGCCCCGCGAAGCGATTCTGGTCGTCAACGCGAAGTCGCGGCGTGGCGCGGCTCTGTTCGAGCAGGCACGCGAAAAGCTGGAATCCGCCGGTATCCGCCTGATCGCCGCGCATCCGGTACGCGACCCTGATCTGCTCGACGATACCGTCCGCGCGGCGGTCCGCTCTGGCGCACCGATGGTGATCGTCGGGGGGGGCGACGGATCGCTGTCCGGCGTGGTCGATGATGTGGTCGGCAAGGATATCGTATTCGCCGTCCTGCCCTTTGGCACCGCCAACAGCTTCGCGCGCACGCTGGGCCTGCCGCTCGATCTCGACGGCGCGGTGAAGGCGATCGCCACCGGCAAGCGTCGCCGCGTCGATCTGGGCATGATCGACGGGGATTATTTCGCGAACGCCGCCGCGATGGGTCTATCGCCGATGATCGGGACCAGCGTTCCGCACAATCTCAAAAAATATTTCGGTCGCGCCGGCTATCTCCTCTGGGCGGTGTGGTGCTTCGCCCGCTTCCGCCCCTTCCGCGTGACGATCACCGACGATGCGGGCGCGCATCGCATGTGGGCGAGCGAGGTCCGCATTCTGAACGGCAAGTTCCATGGCGGCGTGGTGATGAGCGACGAGGCCTGTGTCGAGAGCGGAGAGATGCTGATTCAGGTCGTTACCGGTCGCAACCGCTGGCGGCTGGCCTGGGACTGGTATGCGCGTTTCTTCCGCCTGCGCAGCCGCGAGAAGCTGGTCGAGGAATTTCGCGGGCGGGAGATGCGCCTCGACGCCCGCCCGCGCCGCCGCATCTCGATCGACGGCGAAGTGCTTGCGCGCGTGCCGGTGACGGTGCGCGTGGCGGAACGCGCAATCGACGTGGTGGTGCCGAACTAATAGCCCCTCCCCTTCAGGGGAGGGGTTGGGGTGGGGCCTATCCACACGGGCCGCGGTCTCGATGAGACTTAGACGCCCCACCCCCCAACCCCTCCCCTGAAGGGGAGGGGCTTTAGCTCACCCCAGCCCCTCAACCATCTCCGCCAGTTCCAGCCAGCGCAGTTCCGCCGCATCCTTTTCCCCACGAGCCTTCGCGATACCCCCCATCAGCTTGTCGAACTTCGCCGGGTCCTTCACGAACAAATCCGGGTCGGCCAGCGCCGCCTCGTCGCGCGCGATCGCGGCGTCCAGCTCCTCGATCCGCTTCGGCAGCAGGTCGTAATCGCGCTGATCTTTATAAGTCAGCTTGGTCCGCGCTTTCGGCGTCTCCGCGACCGGCGCGGCCTTCACCGCCGCCTTCTTCGTCTCGGTCCGCACCTTGCGCTTGGCTTCCCAATCGGCATAGCCGCCGACCACCATGTCGACCGTCCCCGACCCGTCGAGCCCGATCGTCATCGTCACCGTGCGGTCAAGAAAATCGCGGTCGTGGCTGACGATCAGCACCGTGCCGTCATAATCCGCAATCACCTCCTGCAACAGGTCTAGCGTCTCGAGATCGAGGTCGTTGGTCGGCTCGTCGAGCACCATCAGGTTCGAGGGCCGCGCGAATTCGCGCGCCAGCAACAACCGGGACCGCTCGCCACCCGACAACGTCCCGACCTTCGCCTCGACCATCTCGGGCGCGAACAGAAACTCCTTGAGATAGCCATGGATATGCTTGCGCACGCCCAGCACCTCGATCCACTCGCCGCCGTCCGCGACGACCTCGCGCACGGTCTTGTCGGGCTGCATCCGGCTGCGCTGCTGGTCGATGATGACCGGATCGAGCGTCTTGGCGAGCTTGATGCTGCCCGTATCGGGCGCGATTTCGCCGGTCAGCAGCTTGAGCAGCGTGGATTTACCCGCACCGTTCTTGCCGACGATGCCGATCCGGTCGCCGCGCGTGATCCGCAGCGTCAGATCGCGGATGATTGTGCGATCGCCATAGCTTTTTGACGCGCCCTTGGCGTCGATCACCACCTTGGTCTTCGAATCGTCCGATGCGGTGGCAAGGTTCGCCGCCCCCGCCGGCCCCGTCATCGCCGCGCGCTCGGCACGCATCTCGATCAGTTTGCTCAGCCGCCCCTGGTTGCGCTTGCGCCGCCCGGTCACGCCGCGCTGGAGCCAATGCTCCTCCAGCTTCAGCCGCGCGTCGAGCTTCTCCGCCGCGCGCTGTTCCTCCGCATAGACCTGTTCGGTCCATGCGTCGAAGCCGCCGAACCCCACTTCGGCGCGCCGCATCGATCCGCGGTCGAGCCACAGGGTCTGCTTGGTCAGCCGCGTCAGGAACGTGCGGTCATGGCTGATGACCACAAAGGCGCCACGATAGCGCCCAAGCCATTCCTCCAGCCATTCGATCGCATGGATGTCGAGATGGTTGGTCGGCTCGTCCAGCAGCAGCACATCCGGATCCATCGCCAGCGCGCGCGCAATGCCCGCCCGCCGCCGCTCGCCGCCCGACGCGGTCGCCGCCTCACGGCTGAGGTCGATCCCTAGCTGATCCGCAATCGCCTCCGCCTCGTGCCGCTGGGGCGCATCGTCGCCGGACAGGGCATAGTCCAGCAGCGTGACGCAGCCTGCCATGCGCGGCTCCTGCTCCAGCATCACCACGCGCGTGCCGGGCCGGATCGTGCGGCGCCCCTCATCCGCATCGATCTCCCCCGTGATCAGCCTGAGCAATGTCGTCTTGCCCGCGCCGTTGCGCCCGATCAGCGCCAGCCGGTCGCGCGCGCCGATATGGATATCGAGTTCGCGAAACAGCCAGCCCGATCCCTGGACGAGGCCGAGCTTTTCATAGGATAGAACGGGTGCAGCCATGGCGGGGGCAGGTAGGGCCGCGGGCGGCTGCGGGCAAGCCGTCCCGCGCGCCACATGCTGTCGGGCGCCTTTCGGCCGCATTCACGGGCTGTTCAACGCCCGCGCCCTATGCCATCCCCGTAATGAAGATGGTTGGCGTTCTTTGTCTCGGCGCGTTACTCGCCGCCGCTGCGGCCCCGCTGCACGCTTCGCCCCAGGAGCGGCGCAGCGACCAGGAGGCTGCGCGCGAGGGGCGGATGCAGGGGCGGCTATTGCCGCTGCGCGTCATCGAAGCGCGCGTCGTCCCCTATATGACGAAGAAGGGGGCCCAATATCTGGGGTTCGATTTCGATTCGGGAACCGGCATTTACACGCTGAAGTTCCTGCGTAATGGAAATGTCATCTGGGTCGATGTCGATGGCCGCACGGGCCAGGTGATGAGCCGGTCGGGCGGCTGACACGACGAAAAGAGGGAAAGACCGATGCGCGTTCTGATCGTCGAGGATGAACCCAATCTCCGCAACCAGCTTCAGGCAACGCTGGAGGGTGCGGGCTATGCCGTCGATACGGCGGGCGATGGCGAGGAAGGCCATTATCTCGGCTCGACCGAGGCCTATGACGCGATCGTTCTCGACCTCGGCCTGCCCGAAATCGACGGGCTGACCGTCCTCGATCGTTGGCGCAAGGAAGGCAAGTCCACCCCCGTCCTCGTCCTCACCGCGCGCGACAGCTGGTCGGACAAGGTCGCCGGACTCGATGCGGGCGCCGACGATTATGTCGCCAAGCCCTTCCAGTCCGAGGAACTGATCGCCCGCCTTCGCGCGCTGATCCGCCGCGCATCGGGCAATGCCAGCGCCGAGCTGGTCGCGGGCGACATCCGCCTCGACACCCGATCGGGCAAGGTCACCAAGGCTGGCGACCCGGTCAAGCTCACCGCCCAGGAATACAAGCTCCTCTCCTACCTGCTCCATCACAAGGGCAAGGTGGTGAGCCGTACCGAACTGATCGAACATATCTATGACCAGGATTTCGACCGGGATTCGAACACGATCGAGGTGTTCGTGACGCGCATCCGCAAGAAACTGGGCGCCGACGTGATCACCACGATCCGCGGTCTTGGCTATAGCCTTGAGGAACCGGCGGAGGCCGGTGCCTGATCTTCCCCTTGGCCTGACACTGAGCCGCTCCTTCCCGTTCGTGCGCCGCAGCGGGGGCAGTGCGGCGCAGCCTTTGCAACTGCGTCCGGGCGACCCTGCCCCGCGCGGCTATACCCGCATCACCGGATCGCTCGGCCGCCGCATGATCCTGATCGCCGCGGCGTGGATCACCCTGCTGCTCGCGGGCGGCGGCTTCGCGCTCGATCGTGTGCTGACCGGCGCGATCACCCGCAATTTCGATACCCAGCTCGAATATCTGCTGACCTCGATGATCGTGTCGGCGGAGATCGATCCCAATGGCGAGGTCGCGTTCAACCGCGCACTCGGCGACCAGCGCTTCCTCGAACCCTATTCGGGTCTCTACTGGCAGGTCAGCGGCAAGGGAGTCGAGATGTTCGCCTCGCGGTCCCTGTGGGACCGCCGGCTCGAAACCTCGCGCACGCATGAGGACCAGGAACTTCACACCTATGATTCGCGGCAGTTCGAGCAGCAGTTGCGCGTGGTCGAGCGCGACGTTCGGCTGCCCGGATCGCCGATCCGCTGGCGCTTTCAGGTTGCCGAGACGCGCGACGTGCTCGACGCGCAGATCGACGCGCTCCGCAAGACGCTGGTGCGCAGCTTCCTGTTGCTCGCGGCAGGCCTCATCGTCATGGCCGCTCTCCAGACGTGGTACGGGCTGCTGCCGCTGCGCAAGCTGCGCCTCGCCATCCAGCGGCTGCGCACCGGCGAAACGCCACGGATCGAAGGCGCGATGCCCGCCGAAATCGCGCCGATGGTCGAGGAACTGAACGCGCTGGTCGCCCATAACGACAAGCAGGCGGAGGAAGCGCGCCGCCATGCCGGCAATCTGGCCCATGCGCTCAAGACCCCGCTCACCGTCATCATGAATGCCGCGACCGCGCAGGCCGACGATCTGCCGACGACGGTTGTGCGCGAGGCACGGACCATGCGCCGCCAGGTCGATCACCATCTGGCCCGCGCCCGTGCGGTCGGACGTCGCGGATCAGCGCACAGCCGCGCCGCGGTCTGGCCGAGCGTCGAATCGGTCGAGCGCGCGGTGGCGCGCCTTTATCCCCATGTTCGCATCGATACCGACGGACCGCGCGATCTGGTCGCGCATATCGAGCGTCAGGACCTCGACGAGATCATGGGCAATCTCGTCGAGAATGCCGCCAAATATGGCGGGGGCAGCGTGTTCATCACGGTCGGAATCGAGGCCGGGTTCGTCGAGATCATGATCGAGGACGACGGCGCCGGCATTCCCGAGGCCGACCGAATCCGCATCTTCGACCGCGGGGTCCGGCTCGACACCGGCAAGCCCGGCACCGGCCTGGGCCTCGCCATCGTCCGCGACGTCGCCGAAATCTATGACGGTACGGTCACGCTGGAGGAGAGCGAGGATCTGGGCGGATTGCTCGTGCGACTGCGGCTTCCTGCCGCGACGAGCTGACGCTCAGCCCATCACGCCCGAATAGCGCCATCTCCCGGTCACCGGGCTCAGCACCAGATCGCAACCGCAATCGCGGCACTGGGTCTCATCCTCGCCGCGTCCGGGGCGGTCGCGGCGGCGGGGGCGGTGAATGCCGAGATGGCATCGAACACCCGGGCGCGCGGAGGCGGTTGACGGTGGCATCGTCATTCTCCTTTCCGGCCCCTGTTGCGGCTACCGTGTTGCCAGTCGATTTCGGCAGGTTTCAGGCGCGGAAAAGGCGCGGATGGATCGCGCCTGCACAATGAGCATCCCGACCGCCCGAATATGTCTGCGACCGAAACATGCCGAAATCTTTGGGCGACACGCCGTACCGAAAGGGTGGGTTCCGGCCGAAGTGGTGATCCCTCTGCCACCTCCGGCTGGCAGGATGCGTCGGAGCGATCCGGCGCATCCTCCCGCCTCCGACGCGGTCTATCCGTTCGCGGTCACGGCGGCGGCGTCGCTCTCCGGGGGGTGGGCGGCGCCGATGGCCCGCATCGCCTGTGCCGCGATGCCGAGGCTGCGCTTGCGTGCGTCATGATCGAAAATCGAACTGACCAGCATCACCTCGTCCACTCCGGTCCGCTCGACGAAGCGGGCAAGGCCATCGTGTACCCTGTCCGGCCCGCCCACCGCGGTACATTCGAGGACATGATCGAGCATCGCGCGGGCCTGGGGCGGCAGGCTGTCGCGATAGCCCGGCACTGGCGGCGGCAGCGGGACCCCGGTCCCGGTGGTACGCAACGCGACGAACGCCTGCTGCATCGATGTCGCGAGCAACTCGGCCTCATCGTCCGTATCTGCGGCGAAGACGTTGAACCCGGCCATCGCATGGGGCTTGGCGAGCACCGCAGACGGCTTGAAATTGCGGCGATAGACGCTCAGCGCCTGGTCCAGCGCGCCGGGCGCGAAATGCGAGGCAAAGGCGTAGGGCAGACCCAGCGCCGCCGCGAGCTGCGCCCCGTACAGGCTGGAGCCGAGAATCCACAATTCGGGCTTGGCCCCCCCACCCGGCACCGCGCGGATGCCGGTCTGGCCGTCATCGGCGAAATAGCTTTGCAACTCGATCACATCCTGGGGAAAGGCGTCTGAACTGCTGTCGAGCGTCCGGCGCAGCGCACGGGCGACCTTCTGGTCGCTTCCGGGCGCGCGTCCCAGGCCCAGATCGATCCGCCCGGGGAATAGCGCGTCGAGCGTGCCGAACTGCTCGGCGATCACCAGCGGTGCATGGTTGGGCAGCATGATCCCGCCCGCACCCACGCGGATCGTGGACGTCGTCGCGCCGACATGCGCGATCACCACCGCCGTGGCCGCGCTGGCGATCCCGGCCATGCCGTGATGTTCGGCGACCCAATATCGGGCGAAGCCCTCCGTCTCGGCATGGCGCGCCAGATCGGCGGCATTGGCAAAGGCCTGGCTGGCGGTTCCGCCCTCCAGGATCGGGACGAGGTCGAGCAGGGAATAGGCTGTCATGATGCAGGAGATGGGAAGGCGCGTCGCATTTCGCCACTCAAGCAAGCCTAGCGACCTGCCAACAAATCCTCCCTGAGCGAGGGGGATCGCAACGCTATTGACATATCTGTAAGTTAATTCACTCTACCCGCCAAACAGAGTCCGGGAGAGTATCGTCATGGCCACCCTCGCACCCGAAGCCGCGCCTGCGGTCGATCCGCTCGACGTTACCCGGCCCGAACTCTACCGCGATGACATCTGGCACGAACCCTTTCGCCAGTTGCGCGCGCAGGCGCCCGTCTATCGCTGCGAGAACAGCGCATTCGGGCCCTATTGGTCGATCTCGACCTACAAACCGATTGTCGAGGTCGAATCGCTCCCCGACCTCTATTCGAGCCAGGCGGGCGGCATCACCGTCGCCGACCTGATGCCCGAAGACATCAAGATGCCGATGTTCATCGCCATGGACCGGCCCAAACATACTGGCCAGCGCCGCACTGTCGCTCCCGCCTTTACGCCCAGCGAAATGGTCCGGATGACCGGCGACATCCGCAGGCGCACCGCCGAGATCCTCGACGGGCTGCCGGTCGGCGAGACATTCGACTGGGTCGACCGCGTGTCGATCGAGCTGACCACGCAGATGCTGGCGCTGCTGTTCGACTTCCCCTGGGAGGAGCGGCGCAAGCTGACCTATTGGTCCGACTGGGCCGGCGATATCGAGATCGCCAAGGATCCGGTGCGCAAGGAGCAGCGCCGCGAGATCCTGTTCCAATGCGCATCCGAATTCGGCGCGCTGTGGAACAGCAAGGTCGGCAAGGAACCGACCCCCGACCTGATCTCGATGATGATCCATTCGGACGCGATGGCGGAGATGGACCAGATGGAGTTCCTCGGGAACCTCATCCTGCTGATCGTCGGCGGCAACGACACCACGCGCAATTCGATGAGCGCCTATGCCTGGGCGCTCGAGCAATTCCCGGACGAGCGCGCCAAGCTGGAGGCCAATCCGGAGCTGATCGCCAATGCGACTCAGGAAATCATCCGCTGGCAGACCCCGCTCGCCCATATGCGGCGCACCGCGACGCAGGATGCCGAGCTGATGGGGCAGCAGATCCGCGAGGGCGACAAGCTGGTCCTCTGGTATCTCTCCGCCAATCGCGACGAGACGATGTTCGAGCGGCCGGACGACATCATCGTCGATCGTGCCAATGCCCGGCGCCACCTTGCCTTCGGCCATGGCATCCACCGCTGCGTCGGCGCGCGGCTGGCCGAGTTGCAGATCGGCGTGCTGATGGAGGAAATGGCCAAGCGCCGCCTGCGCCCCAATGTGATCGCCGAGCCGGAGCGGGTTTCCGCCTGTTTCGTCCATGGCTACAAGAAGATGCCAGTGGAACTCAGCCGCTACTGACCGGCGCGATTCCTACACAGGCATCGTTGACCGGGCTAGGCAGCGGCGGCTTCGCGCGGCCCATCGTCCAGTTCCCCTGCATCCGCACCAGCGGATTGGGCGCGCACCAGATTTCGCCATTTTCGTCCAGCGCGGTCACCCAGATCAGATTATGCTCGGGGCCATAGTCGATCACGGCAAAGGCGTAGCCCTTGCCCTTGTCGATCACCTGGACCGGAATGGGAGGATCAAGCTGCTGGAACGCCATGTCTTTTCTCGCCGCTACCCCCGCATGGCCTGAAATCGCACGCAAACAGTTGGTTCCCGACTCGTTTCGTCGCAGGACGTGAAACTATCGGCTTCCAGCCTTCGTATCTGCTGGTGATGGAAGGAATGATCATGCACGTTCGCCGCCGCCACTTCATGGGAATCCTTGGCACCGGCGTTGTCCTGGGGACGATCGGCTGCAGCTCGGGAGAAAGCGAAGCGGCAGGCCAGCGCTTCGAATTCTCGCTGACCGATGCCGAATGGCGCAAGCGCCTCACCCCCGCGCAATATCGAATCCTGCGACAGGAAGGGACCGAACGTCCTTGGTCCAGCCCGCTCAATAAGGAAAAGCGCACCGGCGTCTTCGCCTGCGCCGGGTGTGGCTTGCCGCTCTACGCTTCGAAAACCAAGTTCGAGAGCGGAACGGGCTGGCCGAGCTTCTGGGCGCCGCTAGACAATGCGGTGCGGACCAAGCGCGATGTCTCGCTCGGGATGATTCGGACCGAGGTGATCTGTCGCCGCTGCGGGAGCCATCTTGGCCATGTCTTTGACGATGGCCCGCCCCCTACGGGCAAGCGGCACTGCATCAACGGGCTTGCGCTGACCTTCCGCCCCGCCTGACTTACCCTGACTTATTTTTGGAGCGAGGTCTCGACGCCGAACTGCGAGAGATCGACCGACGCGATCGTGATCCGCGGGAAGCGATCGTCCTCGGTCGGCGCGCCGTCGGCATAGATGAAGCCATTGACCGGATAGGTGGAGCTGCCAAGCCCGTTGTTCGACGCGAACCACACCTTGACCCGGCTCCAGTCGCCCGCTTCCGACACATCGACGGCGATGACATTCTTCTCGACCCCGCCGCGGCGCGACCAATTGGCATGAGTGAGCAGAACCTCGCGCTCGCTCAGCACCTTCGACACCATCGCCACATGGCCAAGACGCATCCGCTGGGTCGCCTGGAACGACATGACCGCGCCCTCGACCGGTTCGCGCCCGCGCTCATATTTGCCCTCGGCCTGCGCCCACCAAGTATGCGCATTGCCGTAAATCTCGATGCCGGAGATCATGCGGGCATAGGGAACGCACTGCCAGAACTGCGCCTGGGCGGGTGCGATCGTCGCCAGGCAAAGCGCGGCCATCAGCGCGAAACGCGCTGCAAGCGTTCGGAACATCATGGAAAACCCCTTCCCCGATCTCTTAGGATGGTGAGTGGCAGATCGGCTGCCGACCGCCTACCCCCATGGACCCGATATCCGATGAATCGTTTCGCCGAGGCGATGACCTGCGGAACACACCTTCTGCACCGCAACACAGCGTCAGCGCCGCGCGCCGGCCCCGCCGAAAATCGACCCGAACGCGACCGGATCGCCACCTGGCCGTCTAAGGTGAACGAACGGGTTGTCGACGATAGACGCCGGGTCGTTGTTACGGTGGCGCAGCATTTTGTTGCGTAAATGCCGCGCCTCCGCCTCGAACTCGATTGCCGCAATCGGTTCGCCGCAACCTATGTTGCAACGCAACGGAAGCTGTGGTCGGATGCTTAACGCGGGACGACGCGGGGTTAAGGCTCCCGTTAACCATGTTGGGGCATGATCCGCATCGGGGTTCCTGGGGTGGGAGTTTGGAGATGAGTGCAAGGAGCAAGCCGGCCGAAGGCGCGATGACGCTGGCCGAGATGAAGGAATTTGCGGGCTTCCCGGCGTCGACCCAGCGCTATGTGCGCCGGGCGCTCGATATCGGACTGGACCGCGACGATGCCATGGAGCGCTGGTCGCGCGACGTGGTCGAGGCGGCGAGCATCCGTGCGCAGGCGCATATGTACAACCGCCTTCCGGAAATCCGCGCGCTCATCCCCGACGATAGCGGTCTCGACGCGATGGAGCCGTTCATGGCGCCGCTCATCACCATTTCCGCCTTCGACCTGTCGCAGGGGCGGCTGACCAGCTTCTCGGCCTATCGCTTCCTGTATGAGCGGCTGGTCGGTGCCGAGGTGCGGCCGTGGCTGCCCGCCGCCTTCTGTGCCGCTGCGGCCTTGCCGCATCTGCATCCGGACCTGCGCCGCAAGCTGCTCCAGTCGATCAGCGAAGCCGCCGCGACCGCATCGGGCTGGTCGAACCGCCAGCCTGCCTTCTACCCGCAATGGGTGGAGAAGGTCGAAGCGGGGGCGCTTCCGAATTGAGTGAATTGCACTGAACCAACCCCGTTTGTGCTGAGCTTGTCGAAGCACCATTCCTGCACTCGGTGAGGGTGGGAACGGCCCTTCGACAAGCTCAGGACTGGCCCTTCGACAGGCTCAGGGCAAACGGTGGTTAGTAGCGCAGCCTATTACGCCTCACCGACACGCGCGCCACCCCATCGCACCGCGTTCGGCCTGGTCGAAGTGGAAATGGTCGCGGTGCGCCTCGTTATAATCGGGGGACAGCACGGTCGCGAACAGGTCGCACCCGCCGTCGCGCACCGCGCGCAGGAATTGCGCCTTCTTCCCCTCCCCTGCCCAGTCGCCGATCAGCGTGATGCGCGTGCCGTCGGCGAGGCGGAAGGCGGCGATGTCGACCGCGTCGGCGGTGGCGTGCTCGCTCCAGCTCGCGCCTTCGCGGTTATACATGCGGCGGCAGTTGTAGCTGCCGAAATGCTCGATCTCCGCGACGCGCTGGCCGAAGATGCGCTGGGCGGCGGGCTGGACGACTTCCCATTCCCAGACCGCGAGCCCCGCCGCGACCGGGCAGGAGACGCCGAGGTCGGCGGGCGCAAAGCCGATGCGCCGCGCGCCGCCTTTCGTGAAGCGGACGGCGTCGGTGTAACCGCACCCCTCCCCTTCGGTGCGTGGGGGCAAGGCGGTATAGCGGATGCCGGCCTTGTCGAGCGCGGCACGGCAGGCGGGGAAATCGTCGGTCAGCCCGGTCAGCTTGCGCCCGGTGAACATGCCGACCGGCTGCGACAGGTCGAGTTTCGTCCAGGGCAGATCCTGGGGCCGGTTGCGCAGCATCGCATAGACGAGCAGCGCCAGTGTGAGCAGCAACGCGGCGATGATAATCGCGGCGATCGAGGTGCGCAGCGCCTTCATGCCCGCAGCGCGGCACCCAGCGGTTGCGCGGTGACCGGATAGCCCAGCCCTTCGGGAATGCAGAGATGGTCCACGCCGTCGCGCACCTCGATCCAGGGGGTGATCGTGTCGATCGGATGCGCCCGCGCGTCGGCGACCGCATCCTCGAAGCTGTTGAACAACGCCAGCCGCTCAAGGTTGCGCCGCGTCGGAAAGATCATCCGCACCTTGCCCGCATCGGCAGCGGCAAGCGTGGCGCGCGCGCTCGACCAGAAGAGCTGGCTATTCTCATTGCCGTCCACCGCCGGATCGGGCGCGCCATCGCGCCAGCGGGCGAGGTAGAAGCGCGTGTCGAAGATGCGGTGCGCAACGCCCTGATGCGGCAGCCAGCGGGCGAAGGGGACCAGCGCGGCGGGATCGAACGCGGCACCCGCGATCACCTCCCCAAACGGGGTGTCGTCATACAGCGCGCGCCGCGCGGCGGGGAGGTCGGGCAGGTCGACGCCGATCGCCACCCCCGCCTCCTCGATGGTTTCGCGCACCGCCGCCACCCGCGCGGCGAGGTCGTCTGGGTCGCCGGGGTGGGTCGCGGCAAAGGCGCGGTCGCCCGCATCGACCCTGCCGCCGGGAAACACCACCGCGCCCCCGGCAAACCGCATCGCCGCCGAGCGTTCGAGCATCAGCAGCTCGGGCGGGCCGTCGCCGCGCTCGCGGAACACGACGAGGGTGGCAGCTGGGATGGGGGTGAGGTCTTCGGGCATTGGCGACGGGTGTATGGGGAGATGCGGATATCGGCAACGACTGCTGGCTCAGCGAATGCGTTAAATGAATGGCAAACCACCGCACTTGCCAAGGTCGGTGGATATGTCATTCATCCACCATGCCCTATTCCAGCAGGCGATCGCGAATTCTCGGTTGCGCGGCGCTGTTCGCATGTGCGGCTGCCGCGTTGCTGCTCTTCTTTGGATGGTTTGCCGGGGGACCCTATACATCCAGCCTGCCCCGCCCCTTCAACGCGGCGGCGTGGAAGACCGGCGAGGGCGAAGCGCGATGCGGCATGATTGCCGACTTGCAGCATCGCATAGGTGTCGTCGGAAAGACGCGGACTGAGCTTTATGAGATGCTGGGTCGGCCTGATGATGAAGATAGCAGGGATCCTACTCTGGACCACTGGCATTTGTGTCCGAGTTTCATGGACATCTATATTCTCGAAGTGCGCTGGAAGAACGACCGCGTTGAAACGGCGTGGGTGCGCGACACCTAGGATCAAGCAAGTTGTCTGAGTCGGGACCGAGGCTTTTGATCCGCGCTAGATAGTGGCTCGAAACTTTATGCGTCATATCATCGTCACCCCCGCGAAAGCGGGGGCCCATCTCCTGCGGGATTGGCGCGAATTGCCGGTGCGGTACGCGGACAGTCCGGGAGATGGGCCCCCGCTTTCGCGGGGGTGACGGATTGGGGCAGGCTGCCTCCCCCTAGAACAACACCGCCTGCTCCCCTCCCACCCGCTCCCTCGGCGCAGTCCGAAACGCCGCCGCATGGTCCACCAGCGGAATGTCCGGCCGTCGCCCCCTGAACAGTTCCTCTACCGTCAGAATCTGCATCCGCGCATAGCTGCGCCCGGTCGCCTCGCTATGGAACCGACCCACCGCCGCCGCTTCGCGCAGCATCGGGGCGGAGGGGGTGGAGCGGGTGAGGACGACGCCGATCGGGGCGCGTTCGCGCTCCATTGCCGAGTGGAGGTCGCGGACCACGCCGACGCCGACGCGCTCACCGCCCTTGACCGACACCAGCGCCCGCGCGGTCTGGCGGCGTTCGGGCCGGAAATAGATGATGCCGTCGATCCCGCCATCCGCGCCCTTGCGCCGCCTGCCGAACGGCACCGCGTCGACCATCGCCACCGCCCACCACTGAAACTGGTACGGGTCGCGCCGGGCGAGGTCGGCGGCGGCGGCGCAGTCGCGCGGCGTCCCCTCCACCCGCAGTGCCACGCCGGGAAAGGCGGCGCGCATCCGCTTTTCGATCAGGCCGATGGCGAGGTGGGTGACGTCGATCCCGGCCCAGCGCCGCCCGAGCTTTTCCGCGGCATGGACCGCCGTGCCACAACCGCAAAAGGGGTCGAGCACCAGATCGCCGGGGTCGGACGAGGCGGCGATGATCCGCTCCAGCAGCGCGATCGGCTTTTGCGTGGGATAGCCGAGCCGCTCCTGCGCCTGTGAATTGAGCGCGGGGATGTCGGTCCACAGCGCCTGGACCGGCGACCCGCGCGCCTCGTCCAGATAGCGTTTGAGACGGATGCCGCCGGTGCGGGTGAAGTGCAGCCGCCCCTCCCGGTCCAGTCGCTCCATCGTCTCGACCGGCATCCGCCAATAGGAGGTCACGCCCTTGTACGCATAGCTGTAGCCGCCGCCCGACAGCCCCTTTGCGGTCAGATTGTCGTCCATCCACAGCCGCCCGTCGGGATCGCGGTTGCGGAAACGCGCGGCATAATCGGCGTCATAGGGGGTGAAGAGCGGGTTCCAGCGCGGCTTCGCGCCCTTTGCGTAGAACAGGATCGTGTCGGTGTTGCGTCCGTAGCGGCCGCCATCGCTGTGCGCGGCAGTGCGTTTCCAGGTAATCTCATTGCGGAACCGCTCGGCCCCGAACACCGCGTCGAGCAGCAGTTTGAGGTAGTGGCTGGCGGTCGGGTCGCAGTGGAGATAGAGGCTGCCCTGCGCCTTGAGCACGCGGTGAAGCTCGATCAGGCGGATCGCCATCATCGCGAGGTACGCCATCATGTCGTTGGTGCCGAGCGCGCTGCGAAAGGCAGCGAGCAGGTCGAACGCGCGGGCGTGCCCGCTCTGCATCACCTGATCGAAGGCATCCTCCGCCGCGTCGTTCCAGTGCCAGCTGTCCTCGAACGCCTGAACCTGCGCATCGGCATCGCTGCCGGTCGGGGATCGGAACAGGATATTGTAATTGGCGTTCGAGTTGAACGGCGGGTCTAGATAGACAAGATCGACGCACCCGTCCGGGAAATGCGTCCGCATCACATCCAGATTGTCCCCGTAGAACAGGGAGTTGGCGATCGTCATCCGCTCTTCCCACCGCGCCGCGCGATCGGGGAACGTTACCAGAACATGGGTATGTCGGGGCGATGATCCCATCCGTTGCGGACCCATTTGCTGTGGGCGCAGCTTAGGGCGGGGTGCCTTTGGCGACGAACGGAGATGGATCGGGAATGGGACGTAATCGCGCCTGTTTTGGATCGGGTTCGTTACGATCGTGGCGGCGCGGTCGATTCGCGGACCGTCAGCGACGGCGTGACGACAACAGGCGTATCCAGAGCGGCGCGACAGGAGCGCGCTCCGATGATCAGCTCAACCGCGCGCGCCGTCACCGCCGCAATCGGCTGCTCGATCGCAGTCAGCGGCGGGTGGGCGAAGCGGACCACAGGCGTATCGTCGAAGCTGACGATCGACAGGTCGCCGGGCACCGACAGGCGGCGCGCCCGCGCGACCTCCAGCGTCGCCATCGCCATCTGGTCATTGCTGGCGATGATCGCGGTGGCGCCGGCGTCGATCAGCTGCGGGGCGCATATGCGGCCAGATTCGATGCTGAAATCGCCTTGCCCCAGCATTCCTTCGGTCGAAAGGCCCGCCTCGTTCATCGCCGCGCGCCAGCCATCGACGCGCCAGCCGCTGAGTTCATATTCCAGCGACCCGGCGATGAAGCCGATCCGCGTGTGACCGAGCTCGATCAGGTGCCGCGTCGCCATCGCCGCGGCAAGGTCGTCGCCCATGGTCAGCCGGAAGCCCGGCCCCGGGGTCAGCGACCCGATCCGCGCCATCTCGATCCCCGCAGCATCGAGCAGCGCGATAATCTCCGGATTGGCCGAGTGCGGCGGGGTCAGCAGCACGCCATCGGGCTGGAGCGCGGCGATCGCGGCGGACAGCTCCCGCTCGATATGGTCGCTATGCGTGTCGACCAGCTCGACGATCAGACGATAGCCATGTTCGGCGCAGGTCAGCATCCCGCCGAGCAGCATCTGATCGACCCAGTCGGTGCCCTCGCGCGATTTCCACCCCTCGATCGTCCGCTCGCGGTCGTTGAGCGCCATGATGAGATAGGAGCGCGACCCGCTCATCCGCTGCGCCGCGATCGACGGGACATAACCGAGCTTCGCGATCGATTCCTGCACCCGCGCCATCATCTCGGGCCGGACATTCGGTTCCTTGTTGATGACGCGACTCACCGTCTGCAGCGACACCCCGGCGTCCGCTGCGACATGCTTGATCGTGACCGCCTGTTTGCGTCGTGCCATGCCTGGGTCAGGCCGCCGCTGGTTCGGCAGCGCCGCAATAGCGGGCGACATAATCGGCATGGGCGGGCAGGCCATTGACCGTACGGCGCACATCCTCGCGGATATGGGTCAGCGTCTTGTCGAGCTCGGCATCGGTCAGCTTCTCGGCGATCGGGTGCCAGCTCTGCGGCTCGATCCCCTGCCCCATCATCACCTGGACCCAGCTATTCTCGGCGAACAGTTCTTCATTGCGCCGGAAGACGCGACCCGTCTCGCGGAACAGCTCGATCTTCTGGGTCAGGCTGTCGGGCACCTCCATCGCCGCGCATTGCCGCCAGAAGGAGGAATCGCGCCGGTCGGTGACCTTGTAATGGAGGATCAGGAAGTCGCGAATCTGCTCCATGTCCTGGAACTGCTGCTCGTTGAACTCGGCGATATCGCGTTCGCTGACCCGGCCCTGCGCGGGCATCATCCGGATCACGCGCAGCACCGCGCGCTGAATCAAATGGATCGATGTCGATTCGAGCGGCTCCATGAACCCGCCCGACAGCCCGATCGCCACGCAGTTGCGATGCCATTGCTTGCGCCGAGCGCCGGTCTGAAAGCGGATCTTGTTGGGCGGCGTCAGCGGCTCGCCCTCCAGATTGCCGAGCAACCGCTCGAGCGCCGCGTCATGGTCGAGGTAACGGCTGCAATAGACGATGCCGTTGCCGGTGCGGTGCTGAAGCGGAATGCGCCATTGCCAGCCCGCATCATGCGCCATCGCGCGGGTGTACGGCACCGGCGGGCGGACGTTCGGGGTCTGGAGCGCAATGGCGCTGTCGCACGGCAGCCAATGGGTCCAGTCGTCATAGCCTGCGTGCAGCGCCCCCTCGATCAGCAGCGCGCGAAAACCGGTGCAGTCGAGGAACAGGTCGCCCTCGATCCGGCGGCCACCGTCCAGCCCAAGCGCGGCAATGTCACCGCTTTCGCCATCCAGTTCGACGCGCGCGATCTTCCCCTCGATCCGCGTGACGCCATCCTTCTCGCCCATGCCCCGCAGAAACCGCGCATAGAGGCCCGAATCGAGCTGATAGGCATAGTTGACGCGATTGTCCGGAAGCTGCGCGAATTTACCCTCAAGCGCCGCAACCAGTTCCAGGCAATAATCGTCATAGGGCTGTTGATGCCCCTTGCTGCGCCCGGCCAGCCAGAAATGCTGGAACCCCGCCGACCAGTGATCCTTCCCCGTAAAGCCGAAGCTGTGGAAATAGCGGTCGCCATCGACCTTCCAATTGTCGAACAGGATGCCCAGCTTGAACGTCGCCTGGGTCGCGCGCATGAACTCGGCCTCGTTGATGCCGAGCAACCGGTTATAGGTGACCAGCGGCGGAATGGTGGATTCGCCCACCCCGATCGTCCCGATCGCATCGGATTCGACCAATGTCACCGCGACGGTACGCCCCATGGTACGCGCGATCGCCGCCGCCGCCATCCAGCCTGCGGTGCCGCCGCCTGCGACGACGATGCGTTTCATACCATGTCCCTTCACCGGGCCAGTTGCCGCAGCAGATAAGAGCGGATTCGCGACGCCGCCTCGGGAGTCATCGGATCGAGAATGCCGCGCCCGCCTTCCGGAATATGCGCGGTGACGCTCGTATCATTGTCGAAGACATAATGGTCGAACAGCGCGCGCCAATGCGCCTTCGCCTCGGGCGGCAGGTCGCGGATCGACAGCATCGCATGGTTGAGCGCGTCCTGCGGCTGTCCCAGCCACATCGGCACCTCGCGCCACCAATAGTTCACCAGCACGTTGAACGGCTCCAGCCCCTCGACGTGGTGATACCACATTGATGGGATGTGCAGCGCATCGCCCGGCTCCATCTCTGCCACTTGCGCATGATCGAGTGCCACGCGAAACTTCGGATGCGCGGCGAAATCGGGCGCCCGGAAATCCACCATGCTGATCGCACGCCCGGCAGGCGTATTGTCGACCGGGCCCAGATAGAGATTGCGGAACTGCTCGGGCGGAAACAGCGTAAAACGCCGCCGCCCCGCCGCGACACAGGCAAGGTTCGCCGGAAAATCATTATGCGCCGCGATCCGCGTGCGCGTGCCGATCCAGATGCTGGCAAGGCACCGGCGCTCGCCCAGATCGACATGATTGGCTTCGTGCAGCCCCTGAAAAAAATCATGCACATCGATCGATGCGAGATAGATGGGCGGCGCGGCGGGATCGCCCTCGTCCGCATCGATCTTCGCGAAAATCTCCGGCAGCTTGGCGCGCAACGTGCGGAAATTCATCCCCATCGCCGCATCGTAGAACAGCCGCCCGTCGCTGCCCGGCGCGCCGACCGCGACGGTGAACTGCGCGTCGCGGCGATGGCGCAACAGATAGTCGCGCGCTGCACGTCCGGACTCCAGTCCGGCCTGAACCAGCGGCCAGTCGCGCACCAGCCCGCGCACGATGAACGGCGCAGTCGCCTCGCGCAGCAGCGCATCCAACGCCGCCGCATCGGCCGCCTCGACCTCGCGGACCTGCGCCAGCCCCTGAAGAATCCCGGGATCGGCCTCAGCCATGCGCCATCCGCCGATTCCGGCGCGCGATCAGCGCGGAGAGGTTGCCGAGCGACGCCATCGCCATGAACAGCGGCATCAAATGCCCGTCGCGGTGCAGTTCGCCCAGCGCGTCGCCATCCAGCCCGCGCAGCCGCTCCTCATCGATGACATGGAACCCCACCAGCCGGTTGGTCGATCCATCGTCCAGCGTGATCTCCAGCGTCAGCGGTTCGAGCAATTCGTGGCGGCGCAGCGCGGCGAAAAAGTCCGCTGATCCCTGCCACCCGGCGTCCAGCGCGCCCAGTTGCTCGGCGATCGTCTCCAGATAGGGGGTCGGTCGGCCATGGTCGTCGAACACCCGCACCCCCTCGCCGTCGGGCGCGGCAATGCGCGGGCTGGCCATATCGACATGCACCTGTTTGGCGGTGCCGCCCGCCGCCGGTGCGCCGATCAGGAACGGCTGGATATCGATCGCCAGCGGCACATAGTCCGCGTCCCAGCGCCCGTCCTCCAGAAACAGATTCTCGCCATCCTCGAACCCGAACAGTGCCAGCGCCACGAATTCGTCGCGTTCGACATTGCGGCGGAACAGGATCGGGTAGTGGCTCTGGACGCGGCGGAACTCATCGGGCGTCGTCACGCACGACATCACCGCATCGCCGAGCGCGGCGTCGCGGTCGGTGCGGACGCGCAGGTCACGATGGTTTTCGGCGGTCAGGACATGATGGTCGGTCATAGGGTCTCCAGCGCCGAGCGTGGCGCGGCGGCGCGCAGCGCGTCAAGATAGGCGCGGTTGGTGGGCAGGCTGGCGGTCAACGTCCGACCACGCTGTACGGTCTGAGCCATCGCCCGCGCGGCCGCTTGCGTATCGGTCGCGATCGGGCCGGACGGCGGCGGCGGATAGCCCATGCCGTACAGCACATATTGATGGCTCGCCGCCGGAAAAATCTCGTCCATCGCCGGAAAGTCGCTCGCCGACGGTGGCTGGTGGCGCCACAGCGCGAGCAGTTCGGCCAGCCGCTCGGGAATCGTCGTCGGGTCGCGATGCGCACGCCAATAAGGTTCAGTGCGCGCGCTCAGCACATAATGGAGCTTCAAAAACTCGACGATCCGGTCCCAGCGATAGCGGAACAGCGCATTGAAGCGACGCGCATGGATATCCATCGTGTCGCGCGTGACGGGGAAATCCCCGATCAGCGCGTCGAGCGAGAGTTCGATCAGCACGATTGCCGACGCCTCGAGCGGCTCCAGAAACCCTGCCGACAGGCCGATGGCGAGGCAGTTGCGCTCCCAGAAGCGTTCGCGATGCCCCGAGCGAAAGGCCAGCTTGCGCGCGCCAAGGTCGGCGGGGTCGCGGCCCAGATAGGCGCCCAGCGCAGCCGCCGCCCCATCGTCATCGATATGCGCCGAGGAATAGACGCACCCCACGCCACGCCGCGTCGGCAGGCCGATGTCCCAGATCCACCCCGCCTCATGCGCAGTCGCATCGGTCTGTGACGCGATCGGGCTGTCCGGCTCGACCGGCACCTGCACCGCCAGCGCGCGATCGTTGAACAGCACATCGCTGCGATCGACGAACGGTACGCCGAAATGCCCGCCGATCAGCATCGACCCATGTCCGGTGCAGTCGATGAACAGATCGCCCTCCACCGCCCCGCCCTCGCGCACGCGCACCGCGGCGATATCGCCGTCCTCGCGCGCATCCACGCCGGTCACATGGCCGCGGACACGCCGCACGCCCAGCCGCTCGACGCCGTGGCGCGCGAGCAGGGCAGCGAGCTTCGCCGCGTCGAGATGATAGGCATAGTTGAGCGCCCCGCCATAGTCGGGCATCGCCCGCTGCCGCGGCGCGAGATGCAGGGCGCACACGCCCGGCTGCGGCGAGACGGCGGCGGCAAAGGGCTGGTTCCCCGCCGCATCGCGCCACGCGCCGACAATCTCGCGCGCGCTGCCGTCGACCGGCGCGCCGAACGGGTGGTAATAGGCATCGCCCGGCGAACCGTTCGCCCAGCCGATGAAGCGCGACCCCTGTTTGAACGCGGCGTCGCAACTGGTCAGAAATTCACTCTCGGCGATGCCGATCCGGCGTAGTGTCCGCCGCATCGTAGGCCATGTTCCCTCGCCCACGCCGATCGTGGGAATGTCCGGGGATTCGATCAGCGTGACCGACAAGGGCCGTTCGGCGCTCCGGTTCGCCTGCGCAGCAATCAGACACGCGGAAAGCCATCCGGCGGTTCCCCCGCCGACAATGACGATCCGTTGCACCGTTTCACCCACGCCTGTCATTCCGGTTGCCGCGCCAAGTCTTTCGCGCAGCGCAAATTCGACTTCATCCAGTCTGGCCTCTCCCCGAAAAAAAGGCCACCCTCGCAAGAGGGTGGCCACGGGGAGGTGCCTCTTAGAAGCTGAACCGCACGCCGGCTGCGTAGCGGGCATAGCCAGGCGAAGCGAAATAGACGTTGCGGTCCGAACGACGATGCCCGCGCCGACTTTCGCCGGTGAGATTGATGACTTCGCCAAAGACCGTCAGGCCTTTTGTGAATTCATAGCTCGCGCTGGCATCGATCTGGCCATAATCCTCGACATAGAAGGGATTGGCCCCAGTTCCGGCGAGGAACTTTTCGCGCCAGTTATATGCGACGCGTGCCTGGAACCCACCCTTGTCGTAGAACAGCACCGCGTTGGCACTGTCGCTCAGCCCGGTCAGCGCGAACTGCGGGTCAAGCCCAAGCTGCCCCGTATTGGCTGGCAGCGTGTTGTCATATGTCGCGTCGCCGCGGACGATCGTATAATTCAGGATTACGCCAAAGCCGGTATCCCAGAAGCTGTGCTGCACAGCGAATTCAAAGCCATAGAGCTTGCCGGTCTGGTCGCTGTTGACCGGCGTGTTGATCTGGAAGTTCAACAGCGGATCTTCGGGCAGCGCCAGGATCTGCCCGGTCGTGTAACCGGCAGGATCGGTCCCGGTCGGCACGGTGGAGGCCGGGAAATTGTCGAAGATATACTGGCGGATATCCTGCGCGCCCGCATTGGGGCCGAGTGCTGCCAGGGCGGCCTGGTAACGCGGCCCGCCGGCGACGGTCCGCAACTCGAAAGCGCTCTCGTCGATGCGATCCTGCGCGATGAAGTTCTCGACGCTCTTGTGGAAGAAACCGGCCGAAATGTAGCTGTTGCGACCGTAATACCACTCGGCCGACAGATCGATATTCTTGGACTTGTAGGGCAGCAGCCCGGGATTGCCGCGGCTGCCGGTCCCGAACGCGATCCGGAACTGCGAGTCGAGCGTCAGGCCACCCTGAAGGCTGCCATAATCCGCGCGCGCGATGGTGTGGCTGTAAGAGGCGCGCAGCTTGACATTTTCGAGGGGCGAGACGTCGAAGTCGATCGACGGCAACCAGTTTTCATAGCTCCCCTTGAAGCGCGAAAAGTCCTGCTGACCCGAATAGCTGATGTAGAACTCGTTTGCGGCGTCCCATGACGTGCCGTTGGGAATTGGAACCAGCGCCGACGAATCGATACCCGTATGCTCGTAGCGCAGGCCAGCGATCAGGCGGCCCTCATTGCCGAACGCCGTGAAGCGACCGTTGAACTGGACATAGGGTGCCAGCGTCTTTTCCGTGATCCGCCGATCGACCGTATAGTCGGCAAGGCAGGTCCCGGGTGCGGCCACGCCCTGTTGCGGGCTGCTGCAGGTGCCGTACAGCCCCTCGATCAGACCCACCATCCGCTCGAAATCGAACGTGTAGAAGCTTGGGATGATGCTCCCCGCGCCATCCATGCCGCCGAATTTGTCGGGCAAGCTGACCAGCGTGAAGATGTCGTCGGGGATGTCCGATGCCGGGCCCGCGCCGCTCCAGGTTTCGTTCTGGATGAAGCCATAGGCTGATCGCACCTTGTTCTCGGTGTACGACATGCCGAAATCGATGCCATCCAGGAAGCCACCCTCATGGTCATAGCTGCCGCTGAGACGGAACTGGTTGATCTCGTCGCGGAAATAGGCGTTGCGGAACGCATTTCCGGTCGGCGTGACCAGCGAGGCGTCCAGCGGATCAATGCCGGGGTGCATCGTATAGGAGATGACTGGCAGGCGCGTGTCGTAATTGATTGTCTGGTTGGCCACGCCGAACACAGCGTTGCCGACCGAAACACTGCTGCCATAGTCGTTCGTCGGCTTCGACTCTGCGGTCGAATGATGGGCGTCCAGTTCGACGGTCACGCCACCCGGCGCTTCCCATTTCAGGTTGCCGCCGAATGAGTGATTTTCGCTCTGATTGGCAACGAGCGACCCGCTGTAGGAAATATCCTTGCGCTCACTCGCGCCGAACGCTTCCGAATAGAAGATCGGCCCAGCGACCGGGCCGTCGGTCCAGGCGCTCGACACGTTGTTGAAGTTGAACCAGATGCCGACGCTGTTGTTGCGGACTTCGACAGTGTTGCGCGAATAGGTGTAATCGAGCGTCGCGGTCAGTGACTCGACCGGGCGGAATTGCAACACCGCCTGGCCGTTGATGCGCTCACGGTCGATATTGTTGAGATTGTACGAACCGTTCTGCGGCACTTCATAAACATCATTGCCCTCGGGGCGATTTTCCTGCGCAGCGTTGCGCGGCAGCGAACCCCAATTGTTCTCGGAGCCGAGATAGCCGTCCCGCCAGTCGGTGTTGTAGCTGTTGTTGCTCGCCTTGCGCCGCTGATACGAGCCGGCGATCAGGATGCCGATCTTGTCGTCCATCGCCGTCGCGCTGAAGATGCCCGACACTTCCGGCGTGATCTCGTCACCCTCGTTATACGAACTGTCGAACACGCCCTTCACGGCGATGCTGCCGCGCATCCCCGGCCGGTCTAGCGGGCGCGGCGTCTTGATGTTGATCGACGAGCCGATGCCGCCCGACGGGATCGACGCGCGACCGGTCTTGTACACCTCGACCGCAGCGATGCCTTCGGACGCGAGATTGGCGAAATCGAACGAACGCGACGCGGGCGGGCTGGCGCCGTCGCCGAGCGTCGAGGTCGGCATCTGGCGCCCGTTCAGGGTCACCAGGTTGAATTCAGGACCGAAGCCGCGAACGGTGACGGTCGAACCCTCGCCGTTCGAGCGGTCGATCGACACGCCGGTGATGCGCTGAAGCGATTCCGCCAGGTTGGTGTCGGGGAATTTGCCGATATCCTCGGCCGAGATGGCATCGACGACACCCTGCGCCTCGCGCTTGAGGTTCATCGACGCTTCGAGGCTCGCCCGGATACCGGTGACGACGATTTCCTCGCCCTCATCCGCCGGTGCGGCCGTTTCCGATTCCTGTGCAAATGCCGGCGCCGTCGCGATTGCCAGCGTCGAAACGCCGATCACCAGTCGCGAAAGCGCGCGCGCCTTAAGGTCACGCATTCCCCAATCCTCCCCATAGAGCGGCGCGCCATTCGCGCTCGCTTTGAGAACGTTCACTTGAACCTGTTGTACAACGTTGTCAAGCAGGCTCGGAACGCCGTATAGCATCCCGCGACCGCGGAAATCTGCTATTGTGAACGTTCCCAATTTATGCTGTCTGGTGGCGATATATGGCTGCGCACAATCGACGCGCGCCGACCTTCTGGAGAGGAATATTGATGTCGAGGTTCATCGCCGCACTCTTGTCGGCTGGCGCGGTCGGCGCCATCGCTTCCACCGCAGTGGTGGCGCAAGAGGCCCCGAAAGTCTCGGCCCAGAAACCCTCAGCAAGGCCCGTCGCTACCCCAAAACAGGCCCGTGCGCGCGCCGACTCGATCGTCGCGAAGCTCACGCTCGATGAAAAGATCGCGCTGGTCCACGGCCTGTTTCCACCCATGGCCGACGGCAAGACGCAGAACGAACTGATCCCCTCGGCCGGTCACATCGATGGCGTGCCGCGCGTCGGCATTCCCATCGTCCGCGAAAGCGACGCCTCGCTCGGCGTCGCGAATCAGGTCGAGCAGCGCAAGGGCGATGTCGCCACCGCTCTGCCCTCCAGCCTCGCCACAGCCGCGAGCTTCGATCCCGAGATCGCTCGCGCGGGCGGTGCGATGATCGGCGCAGAGGCACGCGCCAAGCGCTTCAACGTCCTGCTCGCGGGCGGCGTCAACCTGACTCGCGACCCATGGGGCGGGCGCAACTTCGAATATCTGGGCGAAGATCCGCTGCTCGCGGGCGAATTGGCCGGGGCGCATATCGCGGGCGTCCAGTCGAACCGAATCGTCTCGACGATCAAGCATTTCGCGCTCAACGCGCAGGAAACGGGCCGCATGGTCCTCGATGCGCAGATCGACGAGGCCGCGCTGCGCGAGAGCGACCTGCTCGCCTTCCAGATCGCAATCGAAAAGGGCAAGCCCGGATCGGTCATGGCCGCGTACAACAAGGTCAACGGCCATTGGGCGTCGGAAAACGACTTCCTGCTCAACCAGGTGCTGAAGCGCGACTGGAATTACCCCGGCTGGGTGATGAGCGACTGGGGCGGCGTTCATTCTACGGTGAAGGCGGCGAATGCGGGTCTCGACCAGCAATCGGGGCAAGAGCTGGACAAGGCGATGTTCTTCGCCGCGCCGCTCAAAGCCGCTGTCGAAAAGGGCGAGGTGCCGATGAAGCGGTTGGACGATATGGTCGCCCGCTACCTGACCGGCCTGATCCTCACCGGCGCGTTCGACACGCCCATGCCCGCCACCGCCCAGCCGATCGATTATGCCGCCAATGCACAGGTCGCGCAGCGCGCCGCCGAAGCAGGCATCGTCCTGCTCAAGAACGAAGGCGACATCCTCCCGCTCGCAGCATCCGCGAAGAAGATCCTCGTCATCGGCGGCGGCGCGGATGTCGGCGTGATCTCGGGCGGCGGGTCGAGCCAGGTGCGTTCGGTCGGCGGCGCGCCGATCGAGATCCCGCTCGCCTATGGCGGATCGGCCTCGTTCGCGCGCATCACCTATCACGCCTCCTCCCCGCTCGCCGCGCTGCGCAAGGCGGCGCCGGGCGCGACGATCGAATTCACCGACGGCCGCAACCTGAACGCGACGCTGGAAGCCGCAACCAAGGCCGACATCGCCATCGTCTTCGCGACGCAATGGACGACCGAGGCGGACGACGTCCCCAATCTGCGCCTGCCCGATCATCAGGACGCACTGATCGCGGCGGTTGCCAAGGCCCAGCCAAAGACCGTCGCCGTCCTCACCACGGGCGGCCCGGTGACGATGCCCTGGCTCGACGCCGTCCCCGCAGTGCTCCAGGCTTGGTATCCCGGCCAGCGCGGCGGCGAGGCGATCGCCAACATCCTGACCGGCAAGGTCAACCCCTCGGGCCGCCTGCCGATCACCTTCCCCGCGCGCGAGAGCCAGGCACCGCGCCCGACGCCGGTGGGGCTCGACCTGCTGACCGGACTTGCCCGCGACGCCGCCGCCAACCCGGCTGCAGCGGGCGATTTCAGCCTTAAAACCTTCCCGGTCAAATATCCTGAAGGCAGCGATGTCGGCTATCGCTGGTACGAGCGTCAGGGCAACACGCCGCTCTTCGCCTTCGGCCACGGCCTCAGCTATACCAGCTTCGCCTATGCCCAGCCGCAGGTCAGCGGCGGCAAGACGCTGACGGTCAGCTTCACCGTCACCAACACCGGCAAGCGCGCAGGCGCCGACGTGCCGCAACTCTATGTGACACGCGAGGGATCGAACAAGCCGATGCGCCTCGCCGGGTTCCAGCGCGTGACGCTCAACCCCGGCGAATCGCGCCGTGTGACGCTGACCGCCGAGCCGCGCATCCTCGCCGACTATGACACCAGCCTGCCCGGCTGGCGCATCGCGGGCGGCACCTATCGCGTCGCCATCGCGAGGGATGCGACCGACCGGTCGATGACGCTCACCACGACGCTCGACGCCACGACGATGAAGCCCTAGCGTCGACTGAACCTGCGGGCCTCCGCCCGCCGAGCATCGGATGGAGAGGATGACGGCGAGCACCGGCACCACGCATGGCGGGCGGCGCTCGATCGGGTTCATCCTGCTGGTCGCGCTCGCCAATGCCGGCGGCGTCATCGCCTTCCTCCCGCTGCTCAGCCTGTTGCTGCCGGTCAAGGTCGCGGCCATCGCGGGGGAAGACGGGCGGATCGGCCTGTTCACCGCCACCGTCATCGCGGGGGCACTCACGGCCAGCGTTTCCAACATCGCGTTCGGCTGGGCGAGCGACCGCGCGCGCGCCACCGGGAAGGGTCGCCGCCCCTGGGCGCTGCTCGGCCTCATGCTGCTCGCTTTGTCTTTCGCAGCGGTGGCGCTCGCCAGCACCGCCACCGGCATCATCCTCGCGATCATCCTGTTCCAGATCGCGGTCAACGCACTGCTCTCGCCGCTGTTCGCGATCATGGCGGATGAGGTTCCGGGCGACCAGATGGGCGTCGCAGGCGGCCTGATCGCGCTCGGCTCGCCGCTCGCCTCCGCCGTCGCCGCGCTGATGATCGCGCTCGGCATCGCGGGCGAAGGGCCGCGGCTCGCCTTCGTCTTCGCCGCAGTTCTGCTCTGCGTCCTTCCGCTGCTCCGCGTTCGGTCGCGCATCACGGCGTCCACCCTTCCCGCGCCCGCCCGCCTGCTCGGCCGCGATCTCGCCATCGCCTGGACCGCGCGGCTGCTCGTTCAGGTCGCGGGCACCGTGCTCGGCCTCTACCTTCTCTACTATTTCGCCAGCATCGAACCCGACGCACCGACCTCCAAACATATCGGCCCGATCGGCCAGCTGATGACGGTTGCCTATCTTCTCCCCCTCCCCGTCGCGGTGCTGCTCGGCCGCTGGTCCGACCGGATCGGGCGGCGCAAGCCCTTCCTGGTCGCCGCCGCGACGATCGCCGCGCTCGGGCTGATCGGCATGGGCCTTGCGCGTGACTGGAACGCGGCGGCAATCGCCTTTGCGCTCTATGCGCTCGGATCGGCGGTCTTCCTGTCGATTCATTCGGGCTTCGCGATGCAGTTGCTGCCGAGCCCGCAGCATCGGGGCCGCGACCTGGGGCTCATCAATCTCACCAATACGCTTCCCGCGCTCGCCGGCCCCTTGCTCACCTGGCTGCTCGCCACGCCGCGCGATTTCGGCGCGGTGATGCTGGTGCTCGCGGTCCTCACCCTGCTCGGCGGGCTGCTGGTGCTGGGCATCCGCCAGCAAGGCTAGGGGTTGCCCCGCCCCCCGGCAGGCTGCACCCTTGGCGCATGAGATGGATCGCCGCCGCCCTTGCCCTGTTCGCCACCCTCCCCGCCGCCGCGCAGGACCGCCCGCCTTGCCGCGAGGTCGGCGATGTGCCGCACATCATCATCGCCCCCGCCGCCGCCGAGCAGCTCGCCGAGATCGGCCTCGACCGCGCCGCAATCTTCGCGCGGATGCGCGAGACCTCGATCCCCGAGACGATGGGCTGCTGGGCGATGCCGGTCGGCAATTTCGACAGCCAGCTGGTCTCGGTCGGCATGGCACAGCGCAATTACGGCACCGGCAGCCTCCAGCCCCAGCTGATCGCCTGGCGCGACAGCTTCAACAGCCGCCGCCGCTTCAAGCGCGCGCTCAAGGAACTCGCTCCCGCCTATGGCAAGCTGTTCTTTTCGAAAGACTGCCTCGCCATCCCGGTCGGCGACAAATGCCGCACCGGCATTCTCGCCGCGCATGACGCGGATGGGAAGCTGAACCCCGTCGCGCTCGCCGAACTCACCCGCTTGTTCGAACATGACGCGATGCTGCAGGTCCAGACGAATACCTATGTCGCCCTGCTCCTCGAAGTCCGTGCCGAACTGTTCCGCCTCTGGCCCGACGGCCCGATCACCCCGCGCAAGGTGAAATGGGCGATCGACACCCGCGTCCAGCAAAAGACGTTGCCCGGCGACGAGGACGTCGCCCGCCTCCGCCGCAAGCTCGGCAACGTCCCCGGCAGCGAACGCGCCGCCAAGCTCAAGGCGATGCTCATCTGGTATCAGGGGCTGAGCGAGGCGGTCGATCAGGACGGCGTTGGTCGCGATTATGCGTGGAACATCCAGCAATGGACCTGCCTGATCGACGCCGGGCGAGTCGACGACGAACAGTTCGAGCTGCTTCACTTGACCTATCTGCGCAGCCGCACCGCCACCGGCAATTCGGGCCGCTGGCAGGCGCTGACCTTCTCGCGCCGCGCCAAGATCATCCTCGGCACCGGCAGCGTCAGCGGGGTCCGGGACGGGGGTTGCACATAAAAAGCCCCTCCCCTTCAGGGGAGGGGTTGGGGTGGGGCCTGTCCTCGCAGGCCATCGGTCTCGGTGAGACTGAGACGCCCCACCCCCAACCCCTCCCCTGAAGGGGAGGGGCTTAAGACACCTCAGAACCGCGCCCTCACGCCCCCCAACACCGTCCGCCCCTCACCGGGGTGGAAGATCGCGCTCGCCGCAGTTGCGGTAATCGCCGCCGACTGATCCGACACATAGTGCTTGTCGGTCAGGTTCCGCGCATCGACGAACAGCGTCACCCCGCCCAGCTCGAACCCGGCCCCGACGCCCAGCAGCGCATAGCCCGGCACGCGCATCGTGTTGCGATAGTCCGCCCAGGTCGATTGCGGCCGCCAGTCGAGGTTCGGCTCAACGAACACTCCGCTCCTGCCCTCGTAGCGCAACGACGCGCGATAGCTGTGCACCGGCGCGATCGGCAGGCGGTTGTCGCGATAGTCCGGATCATCATCGAACCGGAAATCCGACCAGCCATAGGTCTGGCGCAGCCGCAGCTTCCCCTCCGGCCCGTCCAGGATCCACCAGTCCAGACTCGCCTCGATCCCCTGATGCACCGTCTTGTCGGCGTTGAAAATGGTCGAAGGGATGGTCGCCGAGGTCTGGAAGCTCAGCAGTTCACCCTTCACCCATGCCCGATAGGCCGTGACGTCCCACGCGACCGAACCACTGCGCCCGCGCGTGCCGATCTCAGCGGTCCACGCCCGCTGCGGGTCGAGCGGCACGAATACCGATCCGAGCAGGTTGGTCTGCGCCAGCGCCCCGAAATGCGGTGGTTCGACAGAGCGCGTGACATTGGCATAGACCTGCGCGTCACCGGTTTCGTAGAGCAGCCCGACGCGCGGCGCGAGCCACTCGAAATCCTGACTCTCGCTGCGCCCGTTCAACCGGTTGAGATAATCGCGGCCCGCATGGCCCCAACTCGCCCCGCCGACCAGCGCCAGTCCCTCGGTCACGAACACGCGCCCCTCGGCGAACAGGTCGAGCGCGTTGGCGATCTGCCGCGCGTCTCCGATCCGCGGCCCCTGCGCGCTCGCCGCGTTGACGAACAAATCCTGCTCGGTGCCGCCCTCGCGATAGAAGGCGCCGAAGAACAGGTCGGCCTTCATGCCCGCGAGCTCGCCCCTCCAGTCGAACCGCCCGAACGCGCCCTGCGTACCGGTGTCCTGCAGGATGAAGATGCCGACCGGGTGATAGAGGTCGGTCTGAGTCGCATAGACCCCGCCCTCGAAGGTCAGGCTATCGGTCAGCCGCAACCGTGTCTGGAGCGTTCCGCGAAAGGTCCCGAGGTTGCGGCGCTGGTTCTGCGACACCGCAGTGGCGCCGGGTGCGCGCGGATCGGTAAGCGCCTGATCCAGCGTCACCGTCCCCGGCACGCCCTGATAGATATCGGCGGCATAGAGGATCGCGCGCACCTCATTATCCTCGCCGAACGACCAGCCAAGATTCAGCGTCCCGCGAACCTGATCCTGATAGCCCTGCACGCGATAGCCGTCGGTGTGAAACGCGTTGACCCCGGCGTAGAAATCGAACGCGCCCGATTTGCCCGCGACCTGCGCGACGCCGCGGATCGTCTCATCGGTCCCGCCATCGACGCGGACCAGAAACGGCGACTGCGCGGTCTTGCCGTTCGGGGTCACGAAGTTGATCGCCCCGCCCAGCTGCGCCCCGCCGAAGCGCAGCGCATTGCCGCCCTTGTAGACTTCGACGAAGCGCGCGCCGAGCGGGTCGATCTTCTGGAAGTCCGAAAACCCGTCGGCATCGGCGAACGGCACCCCGTCCTGCGCCAGCAGCACCCCGCGCTGGTGGAAGCTCTGGTCGAGGCCGGAACCGCGGATCGACAGCCGCCCTTCCTCGCCATAGCGTTTCTGCGCCAGCACGCCGGGCACGTCGCGCAAAATGTCGGGCGTTCCGACCGCAAAGCGATCCTCATAGGCTTCGGCGGCTACCACCGACACCGACCCCGGCGTCCGCGCCAGCCGCTCGCGCGCTTGCGCGACGACGGGCGGGTCTTCGGGATTGGCCTTGGCGGTGACGATGATGACGGGATCCTGCTCGCCATCAGCGGCAAACACAGGGGTAGCAAGGCAAGTGGCCGCAAGCAGCGCGGCGGAATAGTGGATGTTCATGAAAGGCAATTCCTGATCGGCGCGGCCCAGCCGCGCACGTGACCGTAGATCCCCGTTCTCCTGCGAAAGCAGGAGTCCAGGGCCACAAGCGAGACCGTCGCCACGCTGGGCTCCTGCTGTCGCAGGAGAACCAGGATCGAAGACGGCTTTGAACTGTCAGGAACTCAGCGGCGGCCCGCGCAGTGGTGGCCAATATTGCCCCGCCCGATCGACGCGCACCGCCGCAACGCCGACAAAACCCAGCGCCAGGATAAATGCCAGCGCTCCGGCCAGCAGCACCGGGTCCACCTCCGGCATCATATCCAGCCCCAGCCCGGCAAAAGCGCAAGGCTGCCCCGCAGCCCGCGTCGCGCCATCCTCCTTGGCCGGCATCCCCGGCACGTCGATTTCGACCTGCTGCTGGCCCATGCCGGTACAGACCATCACGACGATCTTCCCCGCCTGTGCGACCGGCATGAACCCCGCCGGCACGGCAAGCTTCACCGCCAGCGCCAGCGCGATCAGCGCCGCCGCCCACCAGCGATGCGAAAGGATCAGCCCCCGGAACACGAGGGCGCGGTTAGCGACTGGAAACCGCCCTGTCATCCGCTAAAGAAGCGGACAAAAGCGGACAGGGACAGGCAATGGTACCGATCAAGACCGACGACCTCATCGACAGCGTCGCCGACGCGCTTCAGTTCATCAGCTACTACCACCCGATGGACTATATCCGCGCGTTGGGCGTCGCCTATGAGGCCGAACAGTCCCCCGCCGCCAAGGACGCGATCGCCCAGATCCTCACCAACAGCCGCATGTGCGCCGAGGGCCACCGCCCGATCTGCCAGGACACCGGCATCGTCAATGTCTTCGTCAAATGGGGCATGAACTGCCAGCTCGACGACACCTCGCGCTCGCTCCAGGACGTGGTCGATGAAGGCGTGCGCCGCGCCTATCTCCACCCCGAAAACAAGCTGCGCGCCTCGGTCCTCGCCGACCCCGCCTTCACCCGCCGCAACACCCGCGACAACACCCCCTGCGTCCTCCATGTCGAGCTGGTTCCGGGCGACAAGGTCCATGTCGACGTCGCGGCCAAGGGCGGCGGGTCGGAAAACAAGTCAAAGTTCAAGATGATGAACCCCAGCGACTCTATCGTCGACTGGGTCCTCGAAATGCTGCCCCAGATGGGCGCCGGCTGGTGCCCGCCCGGCATGCTCGGCATCGGCATCGGCGGCACGGCGGAACACTGCGTCCTGCTCGCCAAAAAGGCGCTGATGGAACAGATCGACATGGCCAGCCTCAAGCAGCGCGGCCCCCAGAACGATCTCGAAGCGCTGCGCATCGAGATTTTCGACAAGGTCAACGCACTCGGCATCGGCGCGCAGGGCCTTGGCGGCCTGTCGACCATCCTCGACGTCAAGATCCTCGACGCCCCCTGTCACGCCGCGGGCAAGCCGGTGGCGATGATCCCCAATTGCGCCGCTACCCGCCACGCCCACTTCACGCTGGACGGCAGCGGTCCGGCCTATCTCGAAGCGCCCAAGCTCGACGAATGGCCGAACGTCAACTGGACCCCGGACAAGGCCGCGATCCGCGTCGACCTCGACGCGCTCACCCCCGAAGTCGTGCAGAGCTGGAAACAGGGCGACCGCCTGCTGCTCAACGGCAAGATGCTCACCGGCCGCGACGCCGCGCACAAGCGCATCGCCGACATGCTCGCCGCGGGCGAACCGCTCCCGGTCGAGTTCAAGGGCCGCGTCATCTACTATGTCGGCCCGGTCGATCCGGTCGGCGAGGAAGTCGTGGGCCCCGCCGGCCCCACCACCGCCACGCGCATGGACAAATTCACCCGCATGATGCTCGACCAGGGCCTGCTCGCGATGGTCGGCAAGGCCGAACGCGGCCCCGCCGCCACCGACGCAATCCGCGACGCCAGGAGCGCCTATCTCATGGCCGTCGGCGGCGCCGCCTATCTCGTCGCCCGCGCGATCAAGGGCAGCAAGGTCGTCGGCTTCGAAGACCTCGGCATGGAAGCGATCTACGAGTTCGAGGTGCAGGATTTCCCGGTCACGGTCGCGGTCGATGCGGAGGGCAACAATGTCCACCAGCTCGCGCCGCTCGTGTGGCGTGAGAAGATCGCGAAAGAAGGAGTGATGCAGGGGGCGTGAACCAAACATGGCGGCAAAAGCGGACCGCTCGACAACCCTGCCCGCCCCGCTTCCGTCGTCCGGGCGCCCCCAGCGGCACTGCGTCGCACAACGCATCAACCGTTGACGAGGCCGCCTCCGCCCGGCCACCCTGCCCCCGTGAAGATCGATCTCATCTCGCCGCATTCGCCAATCAACGCGGCGAACCGAATGAAGATGGCGTTCGACGGTGTCTCTGCCCTGGCCGTACCCCGGCAGGTCATCGGCAACGGTACCGAACATGAAATGATCCTATGGGTGCACCGCCCAGGTGTTCGCAACGATTTCAAGACCATGCTCCGCGCAAGGATGGACCCGCATGAAGGCGGCACCCGTATCCGGGGCCGGATCGGCGCTCCGGTTTCAGCCGGGTTGTTTATGGGGTGCTGGTTCACCTTCGTTTCGCTGTTCATGATGTTCGGACTGGTCATGACCCTGTCCGCGTCGGCGGGCGAGTGGACGCTGCGCGTACCATTTGTCGGCGTTCCGATGCTCATGCTGGCGATGGGCGGGTTCATCGTATGGATCGGGCGGCGAAACGGCCGGGCCGATCGCGATGAAATCCTGGCCTTCCTAGCCGCCACTCTCGCCACGAGACCGTATCGCCGGAACGAACTTTGACGCTTGAGCCGCGTTGGTAAAGCGCACAGTGAGAGCGTCGATGCCCCGATTCAAACCGATTCTACGCGTGGCAGGCACGATCCTCCTCTGGCTGGTGGTCGCGCTTTGCCTCGTGGCGACGGCCCTGCCCCACTATCTCGACCGCATCTATTATCTCGGCGCCACTAGCCGTCATTTCGATGGCGAGCGCTTCTTCAACCCGACCGGCCCCGACACTTCGGCTCCCCCTACCGGAGGCAGCCGTGCAGGCTTTTTCGCGCGCATGGTCGCCCCCGACGACCGCCCCGTCTGGCCCGACCGAGTCGCGGTGGCGAAGGACACGCCCCCCGCCCGCGTCTCCGGCGATGCGATGCGCGTCACCTGGGTCGGCCACGCCACCGTGCTGGTCCAGACCGCTGGCCTCAACATCCTCACCGATCCGATGTGGAGCGATGTCGCCGGTCCCTTCAACCTTGCCGGCCCGCGCCGTACCGCGCCGCCGGGAATCGCCTTCGACGCGCTGCCCAGGATCGACCTCGTCCTCGTCAGCCACAATCATTACGACCATCTCGACCTCCCGACGCTCAAGCGGCTGTGGGACCGCGATCAGCCGGTGATCGTCGCCAGCCTCGGCAATGATGCCGTCATCGGCAATGCGGGCGTCCCCGTCCGCGCGCTCGACTGGGGCCAGCGGCTGAAGCTGCGCGAGGGCGTCGAGGTGATCGTCAACCGCAACCACCACTGGAGCAGCCGCTGGTTCGCCGACCGCAACCGCGCGCTCTGGTCCAGCTTCGTGGTGACGCTTCCCGGCGGCAACCTGTTCTTTGCGGGCGATACCGGCGCGGGCGATTACACATGGGCGGACAAGGCCGCATCCTATGGCCCCATCCGCCTCGCCATCCTGCCGATCGGGGCGTTCCGGTTTCAGGAGGGACAGATGCGCACCGCCAGCCATATCGGCCCGGTCGAGGCGATCAAGCTGTGGAACCGCCTCGGCCACCCGCACACGCTGCCGATGCACTGGGGCACGTTCCGCCTGACCTGGGAGGGGTATTGGACCCCGCCGCTCATGCTCCGCGCGCTTCAATCCTGCGCGGGCGAGACTTCGGGCCGGTTCGCCCCGCAATCGATCGGTCGCCCCTGGACCATCCCGGTCCTCTCTGCCCCACCCGCCCCCGCCGACGAAACGCGCCTCGATGCCTGCGAGAAGAGCCCCGCCGTCACTGCGCTGCGCTGAAGCGGTTCGTGCCTTTGCACGCGCCAACTTTCTCCTTCTTCCCCTGTGCGGCCATCCCCCCTAAACGCCCCGCAATGCCCCGCGATTTCGCCCATATCGACGCCTGGTTGTTCGATCTCGACAACACGCTCTATCCGGGCAGCACCGACCTGTTCGCCCAGATGAATGCGCGCATCGGTGCCTATGTCGCCCGCCTGCTCGACCTCGATCCCGAAACCGCGCACCGCGTGCAGAAGGATTATTTCATCTCGCACGGCACAACGCTCGCGGGGCTGATGGCCGACCATGGCGTCGACCCCTATGAATATCTCGCCGAAGTCCATGACATCGAGATCGACGTGCTCGAGCAAAACGCCCCACTCGCCGCCGCAATCGCGAAGCTGCCTGGGCGCAAGATCGTCTTCACCAACGCCGACGCGCCCTACGCGCAGAGAGTGCTCGACCGGCTCGGCATCCGTGAGCATTTCGAGGCGATCCACGACGTCCACGCCAGCGCCTATCACCCCAAGCCGCACCCGCACGCCTATGCCAGCGTGTGCGAGGCGTATCGCATCGATCCCAGCCGCGCGCTGTTCGTCGAAGACATGGCGCGCAACCTCGCCCCGGCCAAGGCGATCGGCATGACCACCGTCTGGGTCGACAACGGTTCCGAACAGGCACCCGATGCCGACCGCAGCTTCATCGACCATATCACCCACGACATTTGCCACTGGCTCGAATCCATCCAGGAGTGACCATGACCGACCTCGCCGCCACCATCGACGCCGCCTGGGAAGACCGCGCCAACGTCTCGACCGCTACGACGGGGGCGGTACGCGATGCGGTGGCCGAGGCGCTGAACCTGCTCGACAGCGGTGCCGCGCGGGTGGCGGAACCGGCGGACGGCGGCTGGCAGGTCAATCAGTGGCTGAAAAAGGCGGTGCTCCTCTCCTTCCGCCTCAACGACAATCAGGTCGCGCATGGCGGCTTCGACAAGGTGCCGCTCAAGACCGCAGGCTGGGACGATGCGCGCTTCCGCGCTGCCGGCTTCCGTCAGGTGCCGGGCAGCGTCGTGCGTCACGGCGCGCATATCGGCCGCAACGTCGTGCTGATGCCCAGCTTCGTGAACATCGGCGCGTTCGTCGGCGAAGGCACGATGGTCGACACCTGGGCCACGGTCGGCAGCTGCGCGCAGATCGGCAGGAACGTCCATCTGTCGGGCGGCGTCGGCATCGGCGGCGTGCTCGAACCGCTTCAGGCCGATCCGGTCATCATCGGCGACGGCGCCTTCATCGGCGCGCGCGCCGAAGTGGCCGAGGGCGTCCGCGTCGGCGAGGGCGCGGTGCTCTCGATGGGCGTCTATCTCGGCGCCTCGACCAAGATCGTCGATCGCGCGACGGGTCAGGTCCATCGCGGCGAAGTGCCCCCCTATGCCGTCGTCGTCCCCGGCACGCTCCCCGGCAAGGACGGCGGCCCCGGCCTCTATTGCGCGGTGATCGTCAAGACGGTCGACGCGCAGACGCGCAGCAAGACCGGCATCAACGAGCTGCTGCGCGACTGACCCCTACTCGCCCTTGCCGCGCCGGAACGAGGTCGGATGGTGGAACCCGGCCTTGGCGATCTTCACCTTGTCGTCGGTGATCTCGACCATCTTCGGCCCCGGCGCGGGCAGGACTCCGCCGACCCACATCGCGATCTCCTGATAGGCGGTGAAGGGATCGAGCGCCCTGGCGAAGTCCATCGCGGCCAGCGTCGGCTGGTCGACCGCCCAGGGCCGCTGGTCGTCGTCGATAAAGGGCGGCCGCACCGACGGATCTTTGCTGGCGATGGTGATCCCCGCCAGCACCACCGCGTCGCGCAGCAGCCCCTCCAGCACCAACGGCTCGAACCAGCGGCTCAGCGGCACCCGCTCGGTCCGCGCTGGCATCCGCTGGCGGCTCAGCGGATGGACGAATTCCATCGATCCGGTGCGGCTGTCGCCGTCGTGCAGCGAGAAGCCGTGTCCGCGCGCAAACGCATCCATCGCGTCGTGCGTCCAGAACCACTGCCCGTGACTTGCATCGGCGCGGACCAGTTCCAGCCCGCGATACAGCGTCCCGCATAGCAGCACCTGCCCGGTCCGCTGGCGATGCAGCACCCCGTCGATCTCGATATCGCGCAGGCTCCAATAGCCTTGCGCGGCCCGCTTGCGCGCGGCGTTCGTCTCGCCGACTGGTGGCACCAGACCGCCCGAACAGTGATAGACCGGGAGACCGATCTCGGCGTGCATCTGGATATCCGACAGCGCCCGCTTGCCGTTGCGCAGGAACACGACAGACTCGTCCTGTCCCCAGGCCGCCCCCGCGTCGTAATAGTCCTTGCCGCCGATGATCCGCATCGCCCGATCTTCGCGCCAGGTTGCGACAGGTCAACCCACATCCCCTGACGCTTTCCGACGCCCTGTTGTCGAAAGCCGTTTCCTACAGCCCCCTGACTGGGTTACTCGTTTCCCATGCAACCAACCCTTCAGAACGCCGCCGGTCAGGCTGCTTACACACACGCGATTGTTGTCAGTTTTGTCGTCAGTTTCCGGGGAGCGCCCCCGGCATGACCGAGCCGATGACCTATGGGCGCTACCTCGCGCTCGACCAGTTGCTGACCGCCCAGCATCCGATTTCTGACGAGCATGACGAACTCCTGTTCATCGTCATCCACCAGACCAAGGAATTGTGGCTGAAACAGATGATCGCCGAACTGGAGGTCGCCTTGGACCTGGTTCGCAACGATCGGCTGGTCGAAGCTTATAAGGGGCTGGCACGGGTCAGCCGGATTCAGGCGGTGATGACGCTGTCGTGGGAAATCCTGACCACGATGACACCGAGCGACTATACCCGCTTCCGCGACGTGCTCGGCACCAGCAGCGGGTTCCAGTCGGACCAGTTCCGCGCGGTCGAGACGATGCTGGGGCTGCGCGGCGGCGGCGTCCCCGGCCCGCTGACCGAACTTCACGGTGCGCAGAAGAGCCTGTGGGACGAAGCCAATGCCGCGCTCGCCCGCGCCGGGTTCGACCTGCCGGCGACCGCCCTCGATCGCGACTGGGCGCAGCCTTACGAAGCCGATCCGGCGGTCGAGGCCGCATGGGCCGCGGTCTATCGCGAGCCCGAGACGCATTGGGAATTGTATCAGCTCGCCGAAAAGCTGGTCGATATCGACGACGCACTCGCCACCTGGCGGCACAAGCATGTCCTGACGGTTACCCGTGTCATCGGCATGAAGCCGGGGACCGGCGGCACGCCGGGCGCGGCCTATCTCCAGTCCACCCTGACCAAGCGCGCTTTCCCCGAACTGTGGTCCTTGAGAACGTCGCTGTGAGCGGCCAAGCCCCTCCAGTTCTCCTGCGAAAGCAGGAGCCTAGGGCCAGGAGCGGGGCGCGTGTGGCTCTGGGCTCCTGCTTTCGCAGGAGAACTGTGTTGCTTCGCGATCGGAACATTGCCCGATGACGGTTAGCTACAAACATCTCTTTCAGCGCTCGATCGCCGCAGCGCCCGACCGGCTGCATTTCGCGGCACACAGCCATCATTTGTGGCCCGACGCCTCCTGGGTCGGTCATCAGGCCGCATGGCAGGACGCCGCCCGGCTCGCCGACCGCAAATGGGACCGGGTGATGGACGAAATCTGGCCCGCGGCTCAGGCCCATGTCGCCACCGAACTGGCGCTGCCCGATCCGGCATCGGTGATCTTCGCGGGCAACACCCACGACCTGATCCTGCGCATCGTTTCTTCCCGCGCCGAACGCCCGCTGCGCATCCTGACCAGCGATGGCGAGTTCCACAGCTTCCGCCGCCAGGCACAGCGCTGGATCGAAAGCGGACGGATCACGCTCGAAACGGTGGCGCGCGGCACGGATTTCGACACCCGCTTCCTCGCCGCAGCCCGTAGCGGCGCCCACGATCTGATCTTCATCAGCCAGGTGATGTTCGAAACCGGCGCGGTATTCGGCGCGCTTGCCGACCTCGCCGCACTTGCCGATCCGGACGGCCCCTGGGTCGTCGTCGACGGCTATCACGGCTTCATGGCGATGGAGACCGACCTGTCTGCGGTGGCCGACCGTATCTTCTACCTCGCCGGGGGCTATAAATATGCGATGGCGGGCGAAGGGGTCGCGTTTCTCCACTGCCCGCCCGGCTTCGGACCCCGGCCCGAAATCACCGGCTGGTACGCCGAATTCGCCGATCTCGAAGCCCCGCCGCCGGGCCGGATCGGCTATGCCGCGGATGCGATGCGCTTCATGGGATCGACCTTCGACCCCAGCGGACTCTACCGCTTTGTCGCGGTCCGCGACATGCTGGCCGAGGAAGGGCTGACCACCGCTGAGATCAACGCGCATGTAGCGCCACTGCGCGAGGCGTTGCTCGCCGAAATGACCGCGACGCCGCTGTCAGAAACGGAATTGCTCAACCCGGGCGGCGACCCGCGCGCGCGTTTCCTTGCTTTCCGCTCGCCCCACGCTCCGGAATGGAAGCAGAAATTGATGGATCAGGACATCGTCACCGATGTCCGCGGGGACGTGTTGCGGATCGGATTCGGCCTCTATCACGACCAACGCGATGTCGAGCGGTTAGTCGGCACTCTGCGCGATCTTGGCGACGCCTAGCCGCGGAATTTCGATCGCCGGACAGCGGTCCATCACGACCGTAAGCCCCGCCGCCTCGGCCCGCGCAGCGGCTTCGTCGTTGATCACGCCAAGCTGCATCCACACCGCCTTGGCCCCGACCGCAATCGCTTCGTCCACCGCCTCGCCAGCCGCCATCGGCCGACGGAAGATATCGACGATATCGATCGGGTCGCCGATCTGACCAAGGTCGCGGAACACGAATTCGCCGTGCAGATGCTCGCCGGTGATCTGCGGATTGACCGGGATGACGCGATAGCCATGCTCCTGCAGCATCGCCATCACCCGATAGCTCGGCCGGTCCGGCCGGTCGCTGGCCCCGACCATCGCGATGGTCCGCGCATTTTCCAGCAGCGCCTTGATCTGCGCATCGTCGGTCATCGGCATGGCTCAGCCTTTCTGGGTGTCCAGCCAGGCATTCACCTTCCCGGCCACCTCAGCAAACGCTGCGCCCTCGACCCCGTTCCCCGCGGCCGGGGGGCTGCCCACGTCGGATGCCGTGCGAATCGCAATGTCGAGCGGGATGCGGCCAAGGAATGGCACGCCCAGCCGCTCCGCCGCCGCCTCTGCCCCGCCCTTGCCGAACGGGTCCGACACCTCGCCGCAATGCGGACAGGCATAGCCCGCCATATTCTCGACAATCCCGATCACCGGAATCCCCGCCTTGGCGAACAGGTCGATCGCCCGCGTCGCATCGATCAGCGCAAGATCCTGCGGCGTCGAGACGATCACCGCCCCCGCCGGGCGATGCTTCTGGATCATCGTGAGCTGCACATCGCCGGTGCCGGGCGGCAGGTCGAGCACCAGCGTATCCGCCGCGCCCCAATTGGCATCGACCAGCTGGGTCAGCGCGCCCGCCGCCATCGGCCCACGCCAGGCAATCGCCTGCCCCTCCTCGACCAGCCCGCCCATCGACAGCATCGGCACGCCATATGCGGTCGCCAGCGGCACCAGCTTCTTGTCATGCGCCACGGGCTTGCGCCCCTCGACCCCCATCAGCTTGGGCTGCGACGGGCCATAGATATCGGCATCGACCAGCCCGACCTTGCGTCCCGCCCGCGCGAGCGCGATGGCAAGATTCGCAGAGACGGTCGATTTGCCCACCCCGCCCTTGCCGCTCGCTACCGCGATGAGCCTGCGGTTCACCCGCTGCGCAGTGCGGGCGACGCGGACCTCATCGATGCCGGGAATCGCCGCCGCCGCACGGATATCCGTCTCAAGCGCATTCTGGGCGCCGTCGGGAAGCCCGGTCACGTCGAGGATGATGCTGGCACGTCCGCCTTCTACGCGAACGGTGGCGCGGCCTGCGGCGATCGGGGCGAGCACCGCCTCGATCGCGGCGCGGTCGTTGGTCTGATCGGTCATGCGGGGCACATAGGGCGGCTTTCGCGCGCTGCCACTGTAAATCCTCCGCGCGGTCCCTATAAAGACCTGCATGGCGAGAATGACTGACTGGATTGCACGCGCTCCCGGACTCCGGGGCGTGCTGTGGAACGAGAACAAAGGCCCCTGGGGCGGCGGCAAGGGCGGCGAGGGCAACGGCGGCAAGGACGGCGACGGCAGCGGCCCGCGCAATCCCTGGGCCTTTCCGCCCGAGGGCAAGCGCGGGGGTCGCGGTAATGTCAGCAGCCTCGACGATTTCCTGAAGCGCGCGCGCCGCAGTGGCGGTAGCGGCGGCGGGGGCACGGGCGGGCTGCCGGGCGGGATGCCCGGCAAGCCGGTCGTGCTCGTGGCGATCATCCTGCTGGTACTAGCCTGGATCGTGTTCACCAGCGCGCACGTCATTGCCCCCGAGCAGCGCGGCGTGGTGAAACTGCTTGGCCGCTATTCGCATACGATGGAGCCGGGCATCCGGTTCACCCTGCCCGCTCCGATTACCACGGTCGAAAAGGTGAATGTCCAGGCGATCCGTAACGAGGATTTCCCGGCGTCTAGCAGCGAAAACCTGATGCTGACCCAGGATCAGAATATCGTCGATCTGGCCTATTCCGTGCGCTGGGATATCGCCAATCCGGAGGATTTCGTCTTCCAGATCGCGAAACCGACCGAAACGGTCCGCGCGACCGCGGAGAGCGCGATGCGCGCCGCAGTGGCCGGCGTGTCGCTCAACGACGCGATTGGCCCGGGCCGAACGGTGATCGAGGCGCGCGTGCAGCAGACGATGCAGGCGATCCTTGACGACTACAACTCCGGCGTCCGCGTGCAGGGCGTGTCGATCAAGAACGCCTCCGCCCCGGCCGCGGTGGACGAGGCGTTCAAACAGGTGACTGCCGCGCAGCAGGAAGCCGAGGGCGAGCGCAACCGTGCCCGCGCCTATGCGCAGCAGGTGACTGCGTTGGCGCAGGGTGCGGCGACCGAATTCGACAAAATCTATGAGCAATATCGCATGGCGCCTGAAGTGACCCGGCGTCGCCTTTATTACGAAACGATGGAGGCGGTGCTGGCCAAGTCGAACAAGACCATCGTCGAGGCACCGGGCGTCACCCCCTATCTGCCGCTTCCTGCCGCACGCGGCGGGTCGACCACTCAGCCTTCGGTCCAGCAGGGACAACAGGCCCAGCCAACGCAGCAGCAGGGAGGCCAGCAATGAACGCGATCGTAACGCGGCCGATCCTGTTGGGCGGCATCGCCCTTGCGCTGCTGTTCGTGCTGTTCAACACGGTGTTCATCGTACCCGAGACGAAGCAGGCCGTGATCCTGCAGCTCGAACAGCCGGTACGAACGATCAACGCCTATAAGGCAGGCGAGCAGTTCGGGCGCAGCACCGGAGCAGGGCTCAAGGTCAAAATACCGTTCTTCCAGCGCGTGGTCTGGGTCGACAAGCGCGTGCTCGACATCGACCTCGAGAACCAGCCGGTGCTCTCGACCGACCAGCTGCGGCTTGAGGTCGACGCTTTTGCGCGCTTTCGCGTCGTCGATCCGCTGCGAATGGTGGTGACAGCCGGGAGCGAGTCTCGCGTTGCCTCGCAGCTCGGCCCGCTATTCGGCTCAGCGCTGCGCGCGGAGCTGGGCAAAAGACCGTTTGCATCGTTGCTCAGCCCGGAACGGACCGCAGTGATGGACAATATTCAGGCCGGTCTGCAACGTTATGCGAGCCAGTATGGCGTGGAAATTGTCGATGTGCGGATCAAGCAGGCCAATCTGCCTGAAGGGAGCCCGCTGCAATCGGCGCTGAACCGCATGGCGACCGCCCGTCAGCAGGAAGCGACGACGATCCGCGCAAACGGACAAAAGGACGCGCAGATCATCCGCGCCGAAGCCGATGCGAAGGCGGCGGAAGTCTATGCCGCAGCGTTCAACAAGGACCCGCAATTCTACGACTTCTGGCGCGCGATGCAGTCTTATCGCACCACATTCATCGGCAATGGCCGGGACGCGAATGGCGAGACGTCGATCATCCTGTCCCCCGACAATGACTATCTGCGCGAGTTCAGGGGGCGTAGCAGATAGCGAATGTCAGGAACGGACCGGACCCCGATGGCTGTCGGTTCGTTCATATTCAATCGCCGTTCAGCTATCCTAGGCGAGTAACACACATGACCGATCCCATGCCCGGCAAGGGCGACATGTCCAAGGGCGAAATGACCAAAGGCCATATGACCAAAGGAAAGACCCCCGTGCGCTACGCTTATGCGATCACCTCCGCTCTCCTCGTCGGCGGCGCGAGCGCCGCGCTGGTGCTCCAGAACCCGGCGGGTGCGCAGACCGCGCAGAACGAGCCGGGCGCGATTCAGGCGTCGAGCCCGCGCGCCGGCGCGCCGATGAGTTTTGCCGACATGGTCGCGAAGCTCCAGCCCGCCGTCGTCAACATCTCGACCACCCAGCGCGTGCAGGTTCAGACCAATCCGTTCGCCGGAACCCCGTTCGGCGGCCTGTTCGGCGGACAACAGGGCGGCCGTCCGGTGACGCGCCAGGCCGAATCGCTGGGATCGGGCTTCATCATCTCGGCCGACGGCTATGTGGTGACCAACAACCATGTCATCTCGGCAGGCCAGCGCGGCGCGGTGGTTGAATCGATCAAGGTGACGCTGTCCGACCGGCGCGAATATACCGCCAAGCTGATCGGCCGCGATCCCGAGTCCGATCTCGCGGTGCTGAAGATCGAAGGCGCCAATCTGCCCTTCGTGAAGTTCGGCGATTCGAATCAGTCGCGCGTCGGCGACTGGGTGGTGGCGATCGGCAACCCGTTCGGCTTGGGCGGATCGGTGACGGCGGGCATCATTTCCGCGCTTCACCGCGTGACCGGCCAGGGCGGTCCGCTCGACCGGTTCATTCAGACCGATGCGTCGATCAACCGCGGCAATTCCGGCGGTCCGATGTTCGACCTCAACGGTAACGTCATCGGCATCAATTCGCAGATCCTGTCGCCCACCGGCGGCAATGTCGGCATCGGTTTCGCGATTCCCGCGACCGAGGCCAAGCCGATCATCGACACGCTGATGAAGGGCGACAAGGTCGAACGCGGCTATCTGGGCGTCGGCATTCAGCCGCTGACCGACGATCTCGCCAAATCCTTCGGCGTGCCCAAGGGCAAGGGCGAACTGATCAGCCGCGTCGAACCGGGCGAGGCTGCGGCCAAGGCCGGGATCAAGCAGGGCGACATCATCATGAAGGTGGACGGCAAGGAGGTCACTCCCGACACCACTCTGTCCTACCTCGCGGGGGCGCTGCGCCCGGGCAGCCGCGTGCCGATCGAACTGATCCGCGACGGCAAGCGGATGACCGTTCAGATCACCGTCGGCACCCGGCCACCAGTCGAGCAGCTTGCCGGGTTCGACCCCGACGCCGACGAGGGCGCACCGAGTGAGGAGGATGCCCAGCAAAGCGCAACCGCATCGCTCGGCCTCAGCGTCGCCGCGCTGACGCCGCAGATCGCGCGCAGCATCGGTGTCGATCCGGACATGAAGGGCGTGGTCGTCGTCGGCGTCGATCCCTCGAGCGACGCGGCGCAGAAGCAGCTTCGCCGCGGCGATGTGATCGTCTCGATCAACCGTACTCCCGTGGCGACCCCCGCCGAAGTGGCGCGGATCGTGAGCGAGGCGAAGCAGAATGGCGACGGTCAGGTGCTGCTCTATGTCACCCGCCGCGGCGGCGTCGGCGGCTATTTCGCGGTAGATCTCACCGACTGATTTTCGCTGACCTCGTTCGCGTTTCACCCTAAGGCTGCGCTCCTGAACATCGGGAGCGCAGCATGACGGGTGAGGGCGAGCTGTTCATCGGGGTTGGCGGCGGCGAGCGACAGGCGCTCGTCCTCAAGCGCGCAAACCGCCACGGGCTGATCGCCGGCGCGACCGGCACCGGCAAGACAGTGACGCTTCAGGGTCTTGCCGAGAGCTTCAGCCGCGCGGGCGTTCCGGTCTTCGCCGCTGATGTGAAGGGCGACCTGTCAGGCATCGGCATGGCCGGATCGCCGACCGCCAAGACCCACACCCCATTCAGCAACCGCGCCGCCGAGATCGGATATAGCGACTGGCAATATGCTGCGGCGCCGGTTCAGTTCTGGGATCTGTTCGGCGAGCAGGGCCACCCGATCCGCACCACCATCTCCGAAATGGGGCCGCTGCTGCTCGCCCGGCTGATGGGCCTCAACGAAACGCAGGAAGGCGTGCTGACGATCGCCTTCCACGTCGCCGACGATGACGGGCTGTTGCTGCTCGACCTCGACGACCTTCAGGCGATGCTGGTCCATTGCAGCGAGCGCGCCGACGAGATCAGTGCCCGCTACGGCAATGTCGCCAAAGCGTCCGTCGGCGCGATCCAGCGCCAATTGCTCCAGCTCCGCAGTCAGGGCGGCGAGCATTTTTTCGGCGAACCCGCGCTGAGCATTCAGGATTTCATCAAGACCGACGACAATGGCCAGGGCGTCGTCAACATCCTCGCCGCCGACAGGCTGATGGCCTCGCCCCGACTCTACGCGACCTTCCTGCTCTGGCTGCTCTCCGAACTGTTCGAATCGCTTCCCGAAGTCGGCGACCCCGAAACGCCCAAGCTCGTCTTCTTCTTCGACGAGGCGCATCTGCTGTTTGACGAGGCCCCCAAGGCGCTGCTCGACAAGGTCGAACAGGTCGTCCGCCTGATCCGCTCCAAGGGGGTCGGCGTCTATTTCGTCACGCAAAACCCGATCGACATCCCCGAGGATGTCGCCGGACAGCTCGGCAACCGCGTCCAGCACGCACTGCGCGCCTTCACCCAGCGCGAGCAGAAGGCGATCAAGGCGGCTGCGGAAACCTTCCGCGTCAATCCCGACATCGATGTCGAAACCGCCATTACCGAATTGAAGGTCGGCGAGGCGCTGGTGTCCGTGCTGATGGCAGACGGCGCCCCCTCTCCGGTTCAGCGCACGCTGGTGAAGCCCCCGCGCGGCCGGGTCGGGCCGGTAACGCCGGAGGAACGCCGCGTGCTGATCGACACCGACCTGGTCGGCGACAAATATGACACGCGCATCGACCGGGAATCCGCCGGGGAACTGCTGACCGCGAAGGCGACCGAGGCCGCCGCCGCCGCTGCGGAGGCCAAGGCGCAGAACGACGCCGAAAAGGCGGCGCTCGCCCGAGCGAAGGAAGAGGCCCGCGCCGCCAAGGAGGCCGAGCGTCAACGGCTGGCCGCGCAGCGCGAGACGGACCGTCAGGCGCGGCTTGAGGAAGCGGCGAAGCGCAAGGCCGAGCGCGAAGCTGCCAACAATCCCTGGAACCGCGCGATCAAATCGGCAACCCAGTCCGCCTCCACCGCAGCGGGTCGCGCGGTCGCTGGCGAGGTGTCCAAGGCGATCTTCGGCAAGAAATCCGGAGTCGGCGCCAGCGTCGTCGGCGGGATCGTGCGCGGCGTTCTGGGCGGGCTGTTCAAGGGACGCTGAGATCAGCGTCACAGGACGGCACCGGCCCGCTCCCCACCTGGCCACTCAACGCAAGTATCTATGGGTGGCCGGGTGGGGAGCGGGCCGGTGCCGGATCAGCGTGGGTGAGGCAAATTCGCGCGCCCTACATCACCGCCAGCAGCGACTTGATCGATACGAACGCGAACGCGACCGAACTGTCAGCGACGCCATACGGAATGAAGAGCGACGTGCCGTGGCGGATAGCACCGCACGAATAGACGACATTGGGGACATAGCCCTCACGGTCCTCACTCGCCGCAGCGAGGATCGGCTCGCGCGTCCGGCCGATCACCTTTGAAGGGTCGTCCTTATCGAGCAGCGCCGCGCCGATCGAATATTTTCGCATCGCGCCGACGCCATGAGTCAGCATCAGCCAGCCTTCGTCCAGCTCGATCGGCGGGCCGCAATTGCCCATCTGCACCAGCTCCCACGGGAATTTGGGCGTGATCAGCTTCACGCCCTCGTCCCAATGGGTCAGACGATCGGATTCGATCAGGAAGATATTCTCTCCGTCCTGCCGCCCGATCATCATATATTTGCCGTTCACCTTGCGCGGGAACAGGCCCATGCCCTTGTTGCGTGCGGCGCTGCCGGTCATCGGCACCAGGTCGAACTCGCGCCAGTCGCGCGTACGCAGCATCTCCGACTGAATCTGCGATCCATTATAGGCGGTATAGGTGCCGAGCCATTCGTCGCTGCCATCGTCATGCCGGAAGTGGGTCAGGCGCATGTCCTCCAGCCCGTTCGACTGCGCGCGCGTGATCGGGAAAAGCAGCGTCCCGGACAGCGTCGAATCGCGATGGCGATAGACCTTGACGGGCCCCTCCGGTGCGTGCGCTTCCTCCTCGCGCGCATCGGCGGAGGTGGCGAAGGGCGGCTCGGGCGCCAGTTTCAATTCGTTCTGTTCGGTAATGATCCCCTCGCGAAACGCGACCGAGGAGATATGCCCCTCCCCCACCGCGCGCAGGCTCATCAAAATGCGGAGCGACCCCTTGGGCATACCCGTCTGATCGTAATGCGGAACAGCGCTGGGATTCATCAGCGCGGCGGCGGCGTAACTGTATTCGTGGCAGAAATAGGCGCCGATCAGCTGGCGCTTCTCGTCGCCGATCATCCCACCGTCCAGGCCCAACTGCGCCTCGATCTCGTCATAACGAGTCATGAAGACGCGTCGCGTCTGCCAGTGCCGGGCCTCGAAATCCTTGAGCACCACGGCGAGCTGCGCACGCGCCTCGCCCGGCGACATATCGAGCACCGCCTGAACCAGCCGCTCGGTCCGGCTCGGCGCGCCGTTCGTCGACTGCCAGCCGATGTGAAAGGGCCGAACCACGACGCGCGAGGGATCGGCATGAAGGCGCAGCGGGTGATGGTACAGATCGAGCAATGCGTCCCCCCGGACAATAAGCGCGCCGCGCGCTTCCTATGCGGCGGCCGGTTCCGGGTCTGCCACGATTTGCGCGCGTTGCGAAAGGGCGGAAATCGCGCAATTGGCCAGTTGCAACGCGAGGATCGACTCTGCGCCCTGGTTCCGGTTCAGCCCATGCGGGTTGAGGCCGTCGAAACAGCCACCATCGCCAACGCTGGCAAGTGGCAGGTCGAGATCATTCTGCCCGAGATACCAGCGATAGGCGCGATGCGCTTCCTGCGCCCAATGCGCGTCTCCGGTGGCGGCAAATGCGGCCGCACAGGCATCGATCGTCGCCTGCGCCTCAAGCGGTTGCTGGTCGAATTGCATCGGTTCGGCATAGGCGCGGCCGAAGCTCTCGGTACCGACCGCACGAAACCGCCCCTCGGGCGAGGTCTGTCGGCCCACAATCCAGTCCAGCGTGGAAAGGCCACAAGCAAGCAGGTCAGACCGATTCAACGCATGTCCCGCGCGGATCAACGCTTCGGGGAGCCGCGCATTGTCATAGGCGAGGACGATCTCGAACCATTCCCATTCGGGACGCCGCGCCTCATCCAACAGGTCCATCAACTCGCCGCCGAACCGCTCCAGGATCTGCGTCGAGAGCGCATGGCCCGGATGCGCCTCCAGCATCGCCGCCGCCCCCAGCATTGCGAAAGCGCAGGCGCGTGGGCTGCCGAACTCCAGGCTGATCGATGCGGTGTCGTCGAACAGCATCCGCGCCCAATCCCGATATTTGCGATCGCGCGCTTCGGACGCGGTAACGCCCAGCGCCCAGAGCGTGCGGCCGTTCGAATCCTCCGATCCCGCGTCTTCGCACCATTGGCGGTCGAAACGCATGAAATTGCGGAACCGGCGCTTGTCGGGGTTCCACGCATATTGGACGAAAGCGGCATAGACGCTGGTCCAGCGGTCCCGCTCGCTTTCGTCGATCGGATCGATCCGGTGCATCAGGATCAGCGCCCGGGCATTGTCGTCGATGCAATAGCCGTGGCGCCGGTCGGGGACGGCATAGATCGAATGCTGAAGCATCCCCGTCGCGTCGCTCATCCGCTCCACGGCACGAAAGTCAGGCGTCAAGATCGCCGCCGGGGCCATCGGCGCCGCGCCGATGCGGGGCGGCCGACTGTCGCGCACCGCATCGATCAGGTCGGCCACCGCCTCGGCGATCCGCGGCCAGATCATCGTCCGGCCGCGCGCATAGGCGCGCTGCGCCAGCGTGACGCGCTCCTCCGCATCGTCGAGCAACCCGACGATCGCCCGCGCAAAAGCGGCGCTGTCGCCGAAATCGACGAGCACGCCATGATCGTCGGCCAGGATTTCCGTCGCATGGACATAGGGCGTCGAAACGACCGGTTTCCCCATCGCCACTGCGTAGGACAGCGTTCCGGACGTGATCTGCGCCGGGTTGGGATAGGGTGTCGCATAGATATCCGCCGCCTGGATATGGTCGAGCAGTTCCTCCTGCTCGACAAAGGCGTTCACGAACGCGATGTTCCGTTCGACCCCCAGCGTCGCGGCAAGCGCGTGGAGGCGGTCGCGATAGGCTTCCCCCTCATGCGCCACCAGATTGGGATGAGTCGCGCCCAGGATCACGTAGAGCGCATCCGGATGCCGGGCGACGATGGCGGGCATCGCCTCGATCAGCGTTTCGATGCCCTTGCTCGGCGCCAGCAGGCCGAACGTCAGGATGACCTGGCGCCCCTCCCAGCCGAACCGTTCCTTCATGGCGTCAGGATCGACCAATGCTCGATCGGGAACGCCGTGCGGAACGACCGCGACCTTGCGCATATCGACCCCATGGACCCGATGCAGGATGTCGCGCCCTTTCTGCGCCATCACGATCACCCGTGCGGCGCGGCGGAGCAGGGCTTCCATCACGCGCCGCTCATCGGCGCTCGGCCGCTCCAGCACCGTATGGAGCGTGGCGATCACCGGCAATGTCGTGCGATCGAGCAACGCGATCAGATGTTCGCCCGCTGCACCGCCATAGATCCCATATTCATGCTGGACCCAGATCGCCTGTGCACCCGAAGCATCGATCGCTCGGGCGGTGTCGAGATAGGCGTCACGATCCTGCTGGGGAATGCTCGCGGTGACCTCCGGCGGATAGGCATAGCCCCCGGGACGGTCATCCATCGCATAGACATCGACGCGCATGTCCGGAAAACGGGCGCGCAGCGCCGCGAAGCAATCGGTCGTAAAGGTCGCGAGACCGCATTTTCGGGGCAGGAAATTCCCGATCAGCGCGATGTGATCGACCCTGTCTGGACGCTGCGACCCCTGGACCATTTCGACTTCCTTCGCATCGGCAACATCTGCCGGCCCGGCATTTCGGGCGATGACTCTCCAAACGTTGATGTTTCACTATGGTTGCAACATTGCTGCGATGCAACATCACGACTCGCGACAAAGGACCAGAATCGCGCGCTCAACCGCGTCCGCGATAGCCCGGAACGTCCTGCGTCGGCACCCACACTCCCTCCGGCGGCGCGCCCGATTGCCAGAACACATCGATCGGGATGCCGCCGCGCGGATACCAATAGCCGCCGATCCTCAGCCATTTGGGTTTCATCTCGGCGAACAGACGCTGTCCGATTCCCACCGTACAATCCTCATGGAACGCGCCATGGTTACGAAAGGCGCCCAGGAACAGCTTGAGCGACTTGGATTCGACGATCGTCTCGCCCGGCACATAATCGATCACCAGATGCGCAAAATCCGGCGCGCCAGTGATCGGGCATAGCGAGGTGAACTCGGGCGCGGCGAAGCGAACCAGATAGTCGGTTCCCGCGCGCGGATTGGGTACATAGTCGAGCACCGCCTCTTCGGGGGTGGCGGGGAGTGCACTGTGTTGGCCGAGATGCTTGGGTGTCATGCGCGTCATTTAAGCACTTTCGGCCGATCTGAAAACTCGACGCGGTAACGCGGGCGGATTAGAGGTGACCGCATGGAAGCGCTCGTAACCCCGCAATGGCTGGCCGACGCGCTTGGCGCGTCCGACCTCAAGATCCTCGACGCAACCTGGTTCCTGCCCGATACCGGGCGAAATGCGCGTGCGGAGTTTGAGGCTGCGCATATTCCCGGCGCCGCCTTTTTCGATATCAACGCCATCGCCGACGCCAGCAGCCCGTTGCCGACGATGCTGCCCGATGCCGAACAGTTCGCGCGCCAGCTGGGCGCGCTCGGCGTCGCGACGGGGGACCGCATCATCCTTTACGACAATGCCCCCCACCACACGGCGACGCGCGCCTGGTGGATGCTGCGCGCATTCGGGATCGACGCCGCCCTGCTCGATGGCGGGTTCGCACGCTGGGTGCGCGAGGGGCGGCCAGTCGAGACCGGCCCAGCAACGCCAGCCGCGGCGATAGTGGCAGTAGAACCGAACCCGTTGCGTATCCGCTCGCTCGATCAGGTGAGGGCGAATCTGACGGCCCATGCCGAACAGCTGGTCGATGCCCGTTCCCCCGCCCGGTTTACCGGGGAGGAGAAGGAGACCCGCCCGGGCCTTGCCAGCGGCCACATTCCCGGCGCCGCGAACATCCCCTATTCGGCGTTCTTCAATGCGGACGGCACGTGGAAACACCCAGCCAGCCTGCGCCAGCTGTTCGAGGATGAGGGGGTCGAGGTCGAGCGCCCGGTGATCGCCACCTGCGGCTCCGGCATCAGCGCCGCCGTGATCGTCTTTGCGCTGCACCTGCTGGGCCACCCGGCCGCGCTGTATGACGGCAGCTGGGTCGAATGGGGCGCGCATCCCGACACTCCCAAGGCGACGGGCGCGGCATGAGTCAGGGCGACGGGACGAAGCTGGTCGGTGCGGGGCGCCGCAAGGAATGGACGCAGGGCATCGTCAGCCCGCCGGTCTGGCGCGCATCGACCATCCTGTACGACAATGTCGCCGAACTTCGCGCGGCTGCGGGCAAGGACAGCCATCACCGGCTGTTCTACGGACGCCGCGGCACGCCGACCCAATGGAGCCTCGCCGAAGCGCTGACCGAACTGGAGCCAGGGGCGGAGGCGACCTTCCTCTACCCATCGGGCGTCGCCGCTGTTTCTGCCGCCCTTCTCAGCGTGCTTTCCCCCGGCGACGAGCTGCTACTGGCCGACAGCGTCTATGATCCGACGCGCAGTTTCGCGACCGGATTCCTCGCGCGCTTCGGGATAACGACACGCTTCTACGACCCGATGATCGGCGGCGGCATCGCGGACCTGATCGGCGAATGCACGCGCGCGATCTTCATGGAAAGCCCCGGCAGCCTGACCTTCGAGGTGCAGGACGTTCCCGCCATCGTCGCCGCCGCGAAGGCGCGCGGGGTGACCACGCTGATCGATAACACCTGGGCGACGCCGCTGCTGTTTCCCGTGATCGAGCTGGGCGTCGATCTCTCGATCCTTGCCTGCACCAAATATATCGTCGGCCATAGCGACGTGATGCTGGGCAGCGTCACCGCCACTCCGTCGCACTGGGCCAGGCTGCGCGATACCAGCTTCGCGCTGGGCCAGACCGCGAGTCCCGACGACGCCTGGCTGGGATCGCGCGGTCTGCGCACCATGGCGGTGCGGCTGAAGCATCACGGCGCCGCGGCGCTTGAGATCGCGCGCTGGCTGGAAGTAAGGCCGGAGGTGGCGCGGGTGCTGCACCCGGCACTGCCATCCTGTCCCGGCCACGACCTGTTCCTGCGCGACTTCAAAGGTCCGTCGGGTTTGTTCTCTTTCGTCCTCAACGGCGGCACCGAAGCCGCGCGAGCTGCGCTGATCGACGGGCTGGAATTGTTCGGCATCGGCTATAGCTGGGGCGGGTTCGAGAGTCTGGCGATCCCGGTCGACCCCGGCCGCATCCGTAGCGCAACCCGTTGGGAGGCCGAAGGGCCGATCGTGCGGCTTCAGATCGGACTGGAAGATCCCGCCGATCTGATCGCCGATCTGGCCGCCGGGCTCGACCGCTTCCGGGCGGCGTCGTGATTCCTCCCGCGCTCGCCCGCTGGCTCGCCGCCAACGACCTCACCACCCCGACCACGCCGGAGCTGATCGAAGCGGCTGTGGCAGGCAGCCTTGCGCTTGTTGCGCTGGCCGCCGGATGGCTGGCGGGACGGCGGATCGGACCGAAGATCGCGGCCTTCTGGCACCAGCGCGTCGGCAATCATGCCGGGGGACTGGCGCACCGGATGCACGCGCTGGTCCGCCACGGCAGTGCCGCGTTGTTGCTGGCGATCGTTATCAACGCCTGGCCCTGGGCGGCGTTGGCCGCTGCGGTTCTCGGCTTCGCGCTCGCATCCGCGAGCGCGATGACGATGCTGGTGTTCATGCGGGGGCTGCACATGCCGCGCTGGAGCGCCTGGCTGGCGGCGGCAGTGGTGTTCGTTGCGATCCTGAGTAACGCGATCGGTGGATTCGACGTCATCACAACTACGCTCGACCGGATCGGCATGGATGTCGGCAAGCGTCGGCTGTCGCTGCTCGCGGTGGTGACGGTTCTGGTCACTGCGGTCGCTCTCTATGCCGGCGCGCGGCTCGCCAATCGCATCATCGGCCATTCGATCGCCGAGGCGCGCGGCTTCGATGCGACGCAAAAACTGCTGTTCCAGAAGCTGGCGAGTATCATCGTCATCGTCATCGCCTTCTTCTTCGGCATCGACCTGCTCGGCATCGATCTCACCAGCTTCGCCGTCTTCTCCGGCGCACTTGGGCTTGCGGTCGGCTTCGGTCTGCAAAAGACCGTCGGCAATCTGATCGCGGGGATCATTCTGTTGATGGACCGCTCGATCAAGCCGGGCGACGTGATCGTCGTCGGCGAGAGCTTCGGCTGGGTCAACAAGATCGGCGTGCGCGCGGTCAGCGTCATCACCCGCGACGGCAAGGAACATCTGATTCCGAACGAGAATCTGATGACGCAGGAGGTGGAGAACTGGTCCTTTTCGGACCGCAACGTCCGGGTCCGTATCCCCGTTGGCATCGCCTATGAGTCCGACGTGAAGCTCGCGCAGAAACTGATGCTGGAGGCGGCGCTGGAAAGCCCGCGGGTGCTCGATTCGCCGCGTCCCAATGTCTGGCTCGCCTCGTTCGGGGATTATGCGCTCGAGCATGAAATCCTGGCGTGGATCAGCGATCCCGAGGGGGGCGTCGGCAATGTGAAATCCGACGTACTCAACCGGCTATGGGTGAAGTTTCAGGAGCACGGGATCGAAATCCCCTTCCCGCAACAGGTGCTCCACTTCCGCAGCACCAGGGGCGACCGGATCGGCAGTATTGCCGGGGTTCGTGGCGAAGGACCGGTTGGCGGGAACGAGGACGCTCCCTAAATCGGGACCGTGGACGCCTCGCCAATCACCGCCCGCATCGCCGATGGAGTCGCGTCGATCCCGGCGGCGCATTGGGATGCGTGCGCGGGGAACGGCAATCCCTTTCTCTCCCATGCGTTTCTGTCGTCCCTCGAACGGTCGGGATCGGTGGGCGTTGCTGCGGGGTGGCAGCCCGTGCCGGTCGTCATCGACGGCGCCGACGGAATGCCCGCGGCCATCGCCCCCGCCTATGCCAAGAGCCACAGCCAGGGCGAATATGTGTTCGACCACGCCTGGGCCGATGCCTGGGAGCGGGCGGGCGGGGACTATTATCCCAAGCTGCAGGTCGCGGTCCCCTTCACCCCCGTTCCCGGCCCCCGCCTGCTGTTGCGCGATGGCGCAATGGCCCCCGCCCTGATCGCGGGGCTTGAGGCGCTGGCGGACAATAACCGCCTGTCCTCGGCGCATGTAACCTTCGTCGATGCGGCGCAATTACCGCTGTTCCAACAGGCAGGATGGCTGGTGCGCGCGGGAACGCAGTTCCACTGGCACAACCGCGGCTACGCCGATTTCGACGGCTTTCTGGCCGATCTGTCCTCGCGCAAGCGCAAGGCGATCCGCAAGGAACGCGAACGCGCACGCGAAGGGCTGACGATCCGGCATGTGACCGGCGCGGAGATCATCGAGGCGCATTGGGACGCCTTCTGGATCTTCTATCAGGATACCGGCAGCCGCAAATGGGGCCGCCCCTATCTGACCCGCTCCTTCTTCTCGATGCTGGGCGCGGCGATGGGCGATCAAGTGCTGCTGATGTTCGCCGAGCGCGATGGGCGGCCGATCGCGGGAGCGCTCAACCTGATCGGTGCGGATGCGCTGTACGGGCGCTATTGGGGCTGCGTCGAGGACGTGCCGTTCCTCCATTTCGAGCTTTGCTACTATCAGGCGATCGATGCGGCGATCGCACGCGGGCTGGCGCGGGTCGAGGCCGGGGCACAAGGCGAGCACAAGCTGGCACGCGGCTATGCGCCAGTCACGACCTGGTCGGCGCATTACATCCCCGACCCGGGCTTTCGGCGCGCGATCGCGGACTATCTGGTGCGCGAGCGTGAAGCGGTCGCGCAGGAACAGGAATTTCTGGGCGACATGACGCCGTTTCGAAGGGGCGGTTAGGGCGGCCCACGGCCCGTTTGCCCTGAGCTTGTCGAAGGGCCGCGCCCCGCCGACAAGCTCAGGGCAAACGGAGCGCTTAGACCGCCTTCTTCGCGGCCTCCCATGCCTCCAACTGCTTGCGCTTGTCGCGCTCCAGAAACTCGCGCATCTGCCGAATCTGGCTGCGATAGGGGCCAAGGTCGACCGGGTTCAGGATCGCTGCGGGCGTGCCGTGATCGATCTTGAACAATGCGCTGTTGCCGTCGCGCCAGACCGGAATCAGACCCGCCTCCAGCCTCTTGTCATAGGGCGGCGGGCTGATGACCCACAGATAATCATAGGCATGGCGCGGGAAGCGCGCGAGGCTGACCGCCACCGGGCGCCACCATTCGCGCGGGCATTTGGTGTCGGTCACGATCTGCGACGGATCGTGGCTGAACCCGCGCGCCTGCTGGTAACGAACGGTGAGCAACTGCCCGCCCGCCATCGACCATTGATCGTTGGTATAGGCGAGCTTCCGCACCATCGCCATGCCCGGGAGGTGCTGGAGCCGCGTCATCGTCCATTCGTTGTAACAGGTTTCCCCGACGAAGCTCAGCAGCCGCGCGCCTTCCGGCACATGCTCCAGCGCCGCCAGTTCGCGGTCATAGGATTTGTCGTAGAGAACATTGCTCCACGTGGTCGCCCCCATCCGGACAAGGAAGAAGGCAAGCCCGGCCAGCGCAAGCACCTTGGCTCCGCGGATCGTCATGCCCGGCTTGGGCCGCAGCGAGATCACCGCGATGGCAAGCATGTACGGGGCCAGCCGCATATCGGCATAGGCCGACCCGAACACCACGCGCGGCAGCAGGATGAAAACCGCGATCAGGAACAGCGCCGAAATGCCGAGATGCCGCGAATATTCGATGTTCGGATCGCGCAGCCCCTTGAGCAGCACGAGATAGAGAACGCCGAGGCAGGCGATGTCGAACAGCTGCCACCGGTCGCGCAGCACCATCAGTACCCACCAGATCTTGGCGCGCCAGTTGAACCAGTCGCCGGTGATGCCGCTGACATCGCCCGCACTGCGCCACATCAGCATGAGGATGGCCGGCGGCACCAGCACCAGACAGTGGATGCCCGCCCGGAACCACGGCACCACCCAGCTCTGCACGAAATTCGCGTGCCACGGGCCGGTGCGCGGCGCGCGCAGATCATGCTGGCGGATCAGTTCGGCGGCGAAGCACAATACGCCCAGCGTTCCCCAGCCGAAGGTATGGGTGACCCAGATGATCGCGCCGATCGGCACGAACAGGAACGCGCGCAACCGGATCTTCCCCAGTCGCGCCAGCCGCAGCCACAGCGCAAAGGCATTGAGCGCCAGCGCCATCGACAGCGCGAAGTTCGCGAAACCGAAATGGAAAGCATAGTTATAGGCGAGCGGGAGCGCGAACAGCGCGGTCGCCGGGATGCGGCCATGCACTTCGCGCGCGATCCACAACAGGCCGGTGACGGTCAGCATCGGGATCGTGATGACGATCAGCTTGACCGCCAGCTCCAGCCCGAAAATCGGTTCGAGCGGGATGATCAGCAGGTCGAGCCCGAGATTGCCGATCAGGCTCCATTCGAACTTGTACCAGTCGTTGAGCCAGGGCACCTCGCCATGGCTCAGCTGGACGCGATAGCGCGCCATATGGCCGGGCAGATCGACCTGGGGGGGAACATCGGGCCACAGCAACGGCACCGCCGCCGCAAGCGCGGCGAACAGCACGAACCAGCGCGTCTGCCACCAGCGCAGATCTTCGGAGCCCCCCTGCATCCGACCGCCTTTACTGCGGTGCGCTATCCTCCGGCAAGCGGGTTGGCGAACCGTCTATCGCATAGAGGCCCGAACCGCTCCGTTTCCAGATCGGGACCAGCCATGCAGGAGGGCTCCCCGCGCGCAAGGAGGCAAGCAGCGACTCCGGCGGCGGTGAACCGAGTTCCTCCCACGCTCCCGCGCAATCCGCCAGATAGTCGAGATCGAGCCGCGCGGCCGCGCCTCGCGCCTGCTCCACCGGCATCAGCAGCAACCGGTAAACCGCCAGATTGCCCGAAGCATTGCGATGATAGGGCGCGGCCAGCGCGCGGTGCGGTGTCGCGGCAAGCATATAGGGGCCGAGGTCGATCGGCGCGGCGACCACTCCGGCGGGCTGCACGGCGAGGACATCCAGCAACGCGCCGCCATCGCATTGCGGCGCGGGCAGCTCAGGCGCAAGGAGGCTCCCCAGCGCGGGATAGACGAACCCCGCCGAAGCGATCCAGGCCGCCGCCAGCGCGAATGGTCCACGTTCGCGTGCTTGGGCGATCAACGCAGCCAGCCCCGGCGCGGCGAGCAGCGTTCCGGCATAGACGCCGCGCAACTGCACCAGCGCGAGTGCGAGTGCGGCCAGTTGGAACCCGGCCAGCACGGCCCAGCCTGAACCGCGCGTCCGCCGCCACTGCCACAGCGTCGCTGCCAGCCCGGCAAGCGCCAGTCCGACATAGCCGATCGCATGATCGAGCGGCGCGGCGAATAGCGGCTGCGCCTCCGCCACCCGCGCCAGCCACAGCCGTTCGAGCAACGGATCGACGCTGCCATAGGGCGACAGACATGCGGGTGAGAGGGTCAGCGCAACGGTAAGCGCAACGCCGCCCAATGCTACTGCCGCAACCAGCCTCCCGGGCGCGGCGAGCCAGCGTCCGGCCAGCGCCAGCGCAAGCGGCGCAAGCGCGGCGACCTGCGCCGCCCGCCACAGCGGTGCGGCGAAAGCGTCGCAGCTTGCGGTATTCCAGCCACTCGTGCGGAACAGCAACGCGGCCAGCGCGAGGCCGGGGACCAAGGCAACGCCATAGCCCAGCAGCCGCGACCGCTCCCCCTCCCCCTCCACCGCCCAGCGCAGCGCCAACGCCCCGCCACCAAGCGCAAGGAATGGCGCGGTCTCCATGCCCACGGCCAGCGACGCGACGCTCGCCACCCCCGCCGCAACGCCGCTGCGCCACCCGCCGGGACCGATCACTGCACGAACGAGGACCAGCAGCAGTACAAGCTGCATCCCATGATGGTCGATCCGCCCGGGCAGGAACAGCGCATTGGCCGGATAGGCGAGCGCTGCGATTATCACAGCGACCGGCGCCGACACCGCCACCCGCCGTGCGATCGCTGCGACCAGCACCAGCGCTGCGGCGAACAGCAGCAGCGGCCACAGGATCACCGCGACCAGTTCCGCCACATCCGCGCCCGTCACCGGGGTCAGCACCGCAATGATCGCGCCGGGCACCAGATCGGGCAGCCGCGACCAGTGCATCTCCAGTCCTGCCGCGCCGAGCCGGTGTTGCGACAGATCGCCAAAGTCCTGCCCCGCCAGCCAGTCGCGAACCTGCTGAAGCCGCATGACGTCGTCGGTATCGGGCAACCGCAACACCGACAGCGCCGCCCAGTCGCGCCACGCCCACATGGCGACGAGCAGCAGCGCAAGCCCCACCGCCACCGCATTATCGCGCCAGATCCCGGATCGCGCCGCCCCCATGGCCCTTGCCTATCCCATTCCGGTTAACGTTCGTCGAGCGGCATTGCGGACCCGATGCCGTGCGCTAGGCTGATGGGATGAAGCGCATTCTCATGATCGGCCTGTGCCTGGCACTCGCATTTGCGGGATATGGCTATTGGGAAGCGTTGCGCGATCCTGTCGTGCGGACTGCTGCGATCGGGATGGCGGACTGGCCAGAAGGGCAAGCCCCGCTGCGGGTTGCGCTGCTAAGTGACCTGCACGTCGCCGGGCCCGATATGCCACCCGCGCGGCTGGCGGGGATCGTGGAGCAGGTCAACGCGCTGAAACCGGACATGGTGCTGATCGCGGGCGATCTGGTCAGCGACAAGCGCGTTTCCACCCATCGTTACAGCGAAGATGAGGCAATCGCCCCGCTCGGTAGGCTGCGCGCCCGGTTCGGGGTGGTCGCGGTGCTCGGCAATCACGACCATTGGCGCAGCACCGCCGGCATCCGCCACGCGCTCGAGGCCAACCGCGTCACGGTGCTGAGCAATTCGGTTATTCGCCGCGCCGGGCTGATCATCGCGGGCGCCGATGACGACTTCACCGGCCGCGCCGACCCCGCAGCGCTCGCCCGCGCGGTCACGCCGCTCAAGGGGCCGGTCGTGGCGCTGAGCCACTCGCCCGACATCGTGCCCGCGCTACCGCCCCGCTTCGCGCTGGTCCTCGCCGGACACACGCATTGCGGCCAGATCGCGCTGCCGCTGATCGGGCGGCCGGCCACCATGTCGCGCTACGGCGATCGCTTTGCGTGCGGGCTGATCCGCGAGGGCGAGCGGACGATCATAGTCGGCGCCGGGCTGGGCACCAGCCTGCTGCCCCTGCGCATCGGCGCCCCGCCCGACCTGTGGCTGCTGACCCTTACTGGCCCCGCCGCCCCAGCAACCGCAACCGCAGCGCGTTGAGCTTGATGAACCCCGCCGCATCGCGCTGGTCATAAGCGCCCTGATCGTCCTCGAACGTCACCACCTTTTCACTGTAGAGCGAATAAGGCGACTTGCGCCCGACGACATAGACGCCGCCCTTGTAGAGCTTGAGCCGCACGGTCCCGGCAACCTTCTGCTGCGAATAGTCGATCGCGGCCTGCATCATCTCGCGCTCGGGTGCGAACCAGAAGCCGTTATAGATCATCTCGGCATAGCGCGGCGCCCATTCGTCCTTGAGGTGCGCGGCGCCGCGGTCGAGCGTGATGCTCTCGATCCCGCGATGCGCGAGGTGATAGATGGTGCCGCCCGGCGTCTCGTACATGCCGCGCGACTTCATGCCCACGAAGCGGTTCTCAACCAGGTCGAGCCGCCCAATGCCATGCTTGCGCCCCAGATCGTTGAGCGCCGCCAGCAGCGTCGCGGGCGACATCGCCATGCCGTTCAGCGCGATGCCGTCGCCCTTCTCGAAATCGATCGTGATATATTCGGGCGTGTCCGGCGCGTCCTCCGGGTTCACCGTGCGCGAATAGACATAATCGGGCGTCTCGTCCCACGGATCCTCCAGCACCTTGCCCTCGGAACTGGTGTGCAACAGGTTGGCGTCGGTCGAGAAGGGCGCCTCGCCGCGCTTGTCCTTGCTCACCGCAATCTGGTGTTGTTCGGCGAATTCGATCAGCCTGGTGCGGCTGGTCAGGTCCCATTCGCGCCACGGCGCGATGACCTTGATGTCCGGGTTGAGCGCATAGGCCGACAGCTCGAAGCGGACCTGATCATTGCCCTTGCCGGTCGCACCGTGGCTGACCGCGTCCGCACCGACTTCCTTGGCGATCTCGATCAGCCGCTTGCTGATCAGCGGGCGCGCGATCGACGTGCCGAGCAGGTACAGCCCCTCATAGAGCGCATTGGCGCGCATCATCGGGAACACGAAGTCGCGGACGAACTCTTCCTTGAGGTCGTCGATGAAGATGTGCTCGGGCTTCACCCCGGCGTTCAGCGCCTTTTGCCGCGCGGGCTCGAGCTCCTCGCCCTGTCCCAGATCGGCGGTGAAGGTGACGACCTCGCACTGATATTCCTGCTGAAGCCATTTCAGGATCACGCTGGTGTCGAGACCGCCCGAATAGGCGAGAACCACACGATTGATCTTGTCGGCCATTGCTGTTGCTCCAGAGGGAAAGTCGGTGCGCCTCTAGGCCCGCGCGGGCGGTTCGGCAACCGTGGCGAACAGCCGGGGCAAGTGGATCGCGAGCAACCCGGCGCGGAAGAAATAGCTCGCCAGCAACGCCAGCCAAAGTCCCGTTGCGCCGAACGGACGCAGCAACAGATCGGTCGCAATGTAAAGGCTCGTGGCGAGGCTCGCGGCATTGCGCAGCGCCCGCCCCTGCGTCGCGCCGATGAACACCCCGTCGAGCAGCCAGGCCGGAACGCCGACGATCGCTGCCAACGCTGCCAGCGGCAGGACGGAGCGGGCGGCTTCGCGCACCTCAACATTGGTGGTCAACAGGTCGATCAGCGCGCCGCCGAACAGCAGCGCAGCAAGCGTCGCCAACAGACCGAATCCAAGCGAGAACTCACCCGTCAGCCGGATCGCCCGAAGCAATTCCGCCCTTGCGCGCTTCCCCACCGCCTGGCCCACCCGCGATTCAGCGGTGAAGGCAAAGCCGTCGAGGACAAAGGCGAAGATGCTCACCAGCTGCATCAGCACATGGTTGGCGGCGAGCTGGACCGTGCCGAGCCGCGCACCGGCATTGGCGAGCCACAGGAATAGCGCGAGCAGCGCGATCGTGCGGACCATGATGTCGGCATTGACCGCAAAGAGTCGCTTCCACGCCGCGCCGTGAAAGAAACCGGCACGCTGAGCGAGCAGCGCGCGCAGGCCCGCGATCCGGACCACAAGCGCGATACCGGCGATCAGCCCGACCCATTCGGCGATCGCGGTACCAAGGCCCACGCCGCGTGCGCCCATGCCGAACTGCCAGACAAAAACGATATCGAGCACGCCGTTGACCAGATTGACGAGGATCTGGAGCGCCAGCGTCTCGCGGGTGCGGCCAAGACCGAACAGCCAGCCGCTGATGGCATAAAAGCCCAATGCTGCCGGGGCACCGATAAATCGCGCGGTCACGAACTCCCGCGCCGCCGCGTCCAGCGCGCCACCTCCCGCCAGCAACGCAAAGACAGCCGGGACGAGGACGATCTGGAGCGCGACGAGCACCACGCCGATACCGACCCCCGCCGCGACGCCGCGCACCAGCAGCCCGTCCACCTCCTCCCGCGCGGCGCGCCCATGCGCCTGCGCAGTCAGGCCCGTCATCCCCATGCGCAGAAAACCGAACGCCCAGAAGATGAAGCTGATGATCGCCGTTCCCAGAGCCACCCCGGCGAGCGCGGCGGCGTCGCCGGTCCAGCCGATCACCGCAGTATCGACCAGCCCCACCAGCGGCACCGTCGTCTGGCCGAGCATGATCGGCCAGGCCTGCGCCAGGATCGAACGGCGGGTGAGCGGCTGGGCGGTCATCTGTGCCCCATAGCCCCGCTCGTCATCCCGGCGAAAGCCGGGATCTCGTGAGGCAATCCGCTCCCGCAATCACGAGAAATCCCCGCTTTCGCCCGGATGACGGATCAGGCTATGCCTTCCCTCGGGAGATCGCAAATGGCCGAGATCAAGACCAAGCCCACCCCCGCCGACGTCGCCGCCTTTATCGACGCTGTCGAGCCGCCGGTCCGACGCGAGGACGCCAAGACGGCCTGCGCGATGCTCGAACGGATCACCGGCGAAAAGCCGGCCATGTGGGGACCCTCGATCATCGGCTTCGGCAGCTATCATTATCGCTACGAAAGCGGGCATGAGGGCGACATGTGCCGTCTCGGCTTCAGCCCCCGCAAGGCCGAGCTGGTATTCTACATGCTGACCGACCGCGCGGGCGAAGCGGGGGATCTGGCGCGGCTGGGCAGACACAGGACCGGGAAGTCCTGCCTTTACATCAAGAAGCTGGCGGACGTGGACCTGGCCGTTCTCGAAGAGATGGCCACCGCCGCCTGGGACCATATGAACGCGAAATACCCGGCCTGACCGGTTCGCCTGATTGGTTCGCCTGAGCGGTTCGATTGCCGTTCAGCCGCGTGCCGCTATGCTGGATCCATGCTGATCGCACTCACCCTGCTCGCCCTCCAGGCCCAACCGGTTGGCGTGGCCCCCGACCCGCTACCGAAGGCGGAGGCCGAACGCCGCGTCGCCGAGCGCTTCGCCGATCTCGACCTCAACGAGGATGGAAGCGTGGAGCGCGACGAGGTCCGCGCGCGATTCGATTTCGACGCAAGCGCGGAGGCGACCTATCAGGCATCGCGCCAGTCCAAAAAGGCGAGCGATCCCCGCCCTGAGGTGCGTTCGCCCGCGATGGGCTGGGCCAAGGCCGATGCCTGGTTCGCGGCGGCGGACAAGGATGGCGACGGCAAGGTCACGCGGGCCGAACTGAGCGCGCATCTGGGCGCCGATGTCGAGCAATTAGGCGTCGAATAGTGGTCATCACACCCGCCCCTTTGCCCTGAGCCTGTCGAAGGCTGATCAGCACCCGCGCGGAACGGCGCTTCGACAAGCTCGGCGCGAACGGCTCAGCATGTGCGCAGCCGCGCTTCCGCCTGCGCCATATAGTCGCGCGTGATCGGCAGCGCGGTGCGCGACCGGCTATACTGAAGCTGGTAATTCACCAGCCCGCCATTCTCGAAACTGACCAGCGACCCGGCGAGATAATAGGTCCACATCGCAAAGAACCGCTCGTCATACAGCGCGACGATCTGATCGCGCGCGGCAACGGTGCGATCGTACCAGTGCTGAAGCGTATAGCCATAATGCAGCCGCAGCACCTCCACATCGGTGAGGAAATAGCGCAGCCCCTCATGCCCGCGCACGATCTCCGACAGGGCCGGGATATACCCTCCAGGGAAGATATATTTGGCGGTAAAGGCGTCGGTGACCCCGGGTCCGCCCGCACGACCGATGGTGTGGAGCAGCATCACGCCCTCGGGGGTCAGCAGCTCGCGGCATTTGCGAAAGAAGGTGCGGTAATGCGCCGGACCGACATGTTCGAACATGCCGACGGACACGATCCGGTCGAACTGCCCGGTAACGTGGCGATAATCGATCAGCTCGAACCGCACCTTGCCCGCGACCCCTGCCGCATCGGCGCGATCGCGCGCGACCTTCAGCTGTTCCTCGGACAGCGTCACGCCCAGCACTTCGGCGCCGGTCTTCTCGTGCAGATACAGCGCCATCCCGCCCCAGCCACAGCCGATGTCGAGCACCGTCATGCCCGGCTTGAGCGCCAGCTTGGCGGCGATATGCGCCTTCTTGTCCGCCTGCGCCTGTTCCAGGCTGTTGGCCGGATCGGTGAAATAGGCGCAGCTATATTGCCGGTCGGCATCGAGGAAGAGGTCGTACAGCCGCCGCGACAGGTCGTAATGATGCGCCACGTTGCGCTTCGACCGGCGAGCCATGTTCACCCGGTCGAGCCGGAAGCGGACATTGTCCAGCGCCTGCTTCACGGGGCCGGGGGCGAGATTGCCGGTCTTGTCCTCCCATCGGTTGTTGGCCGTGACCAGGCGCAGCAGCGCGAGAATGTCGCCCTTCTCGATCACCAGCCGCCCGTCCATGAAGCTCTCCGCCGCGCCCAGCGCCGGATCGGTGACGATGCGCCGCGCGACCGAGGGGTCGGTGAACCGGATCGTCACCGGGGACAGCGCCGGATCGGGCGCGCCAAAGCTGCGCGCGCTGCCATCGGCATGGATTACGGTGAGTTCGCCGCGCTTCACGGCGCGAGTGAAGAAATGATCGATCAGCGCCATGCCCGGCACGCTAACGACTGGACGGTCTTTCGCAAGTGCGAAGGTGGTAACAAAGGGCCCTAAATCCCTGCATACCATTCATAGTCGGCGACGTCCTCCCAATAGCCGCCCTTGCCCCGCCCGACGCCGTCGAGCGATGCCACCGCCTCGACCCGCATGACATATTTGGCGTGTTTGTAGCCCAGTTGACGCTCGACGCGCAGGCGGACGGGCGCGCCATGCGAAACCGGCAGGATCCGGTCGTTCATCGCCCAGGCCAGGATCGTCTGGGGGTGGAAGGCGTCGATCAGGTCGATCGATTCATAATAGGCGCCGCCGCGCAAGCTGTCGGCGCAGTGGAACACCAGATAGCGGGCGGTGTCGCGCAGCCCCGCCGCGTCGAGGATCGCGGAGAGCTTCGGCCCCTGCCATTTGCCGATCGCGCTCCACCCCTCCACGCAATCATGGCGGGTGATCTGCGCACGTTGCGGCATGGCGCGCAGGTCGGCGAGCGACAGGCTGAGCGGGCGGGTCACCAACCCATCGACGCGCAGCCGCCAGTCGACGAAGCGGTTTTCCGCCAGCGCGCGGTACGCATCGGTGTTCGGGTTGCGCGTGCCGTTCGAGCGAAAGCGCGGCGACATGTCCTCGGGCGAAAATTCGCGGGCGAGCGCGTCGCGGTTCATGATCGTGCGCTGAAGGCTGCGATGCACCGCCTCCGCCTTGAACAATATGTCGCGCCCGGTCGCGCTTTTGCCGATCGAATCGCACCCCGCGAGCAGCCCGCCCGCGCTGGCAACGATCAGATTGCGGCGGGTGATGAGCGTCACGCCTCCTCCTCCTCCTCCGACGGCACGCGCCAGTTGCCGGTCAGCATCGAGCGGACCTCGTTCAACGGCCCCGCGAGGATAACCAGCGCGAGATGGACGATGATGAACAGCGCCAACAGCATTGCGACGATGAAGTGGATCGAGCGCGCGCTTTGCCGCCCGCCGAAGATGTCGATCAGCCAGGGCCAGGCCGCATTCATCCCCGGCGACATGGCAAGCCCGGTAAAGATCACCAGCGGGAGCAGGACGAAGATGACCCCGGCATAGGAAAGCTTCTGGAAGATATTGTAGGCGCGCGGATTCTCGGGATCGTGGAAGCGCAACGCCAGATGGGCGCGCAGATCGGCCTTGAGATGGCGCCCGGCAAGCTCGCCTGCGCGGATGCGCAGGTCGCGCTGAAAATGGCGGTTGAGCAGGCTGACGACCATGTAGAGCAACAGCGCGAAGCCCAGCACCAGCGCGAAGAACAAATGCCAGCGTCGCGCCAACGCGAGATTATAGGTCGAGGGGATGGTCAGCCACCCCGGCACCCGCGCGGTATCGAACAGCCAGATCAGCTTGAACCAGGGCTGGTCGTAATTGGCGCCGTACTCGCCCCAGTAGAGCTGGCCGTGCGCGTTGAGGATCATCAGCCCGCTGCCCAGCAGCACGATCACGCTGATCGCGGTGATCCAGTGCCAGATGCGCGTCGCCAGCGCGTGGCGGCGAATCACCGCCGGGGGTGGAGCTTCATCCATAGGCACGGGCGAAGAATATCACGGTCGTCGCCGCCGTCACCAGCAATGTCCAGCCGCGCACCACCCCCGGCGACATGCGCTTGCCGATCGCAGCTCCGCTCCATCCGCCGACAATCGCGCCGATCAGCATCGGCGCTCCCACGCGCCAGTCGACCATCGCGAAGCCGATAAAGACGAATGCCGCAGCAAGGTTGGCGATGGCGAGCATCAGCGTGCGGATCGCGAACAGCGCGCGCGGCTCGATATTGGCGAGCAGCCCGTAGGTGGCGGTGGTCATCAGCCCCACGCCTCCACCGAAATAGCCGCCATAGATGCCGAGAATCCCCTGTGCCCCGACCAGCGTGCGCCGACCGATCGTGACGCGCGCATGGAGCCAGTCCGCGGCGCGGCGCCCGAACACCATCACGACGAACGCGAACAGCAACAGCCAGGGAATGATGAAGTCGAACATATCGCTGGGGGTCAGGACGAGCAGCAAGCTGCCCCCCAGCCCCGCGACAAAGGTGATCGTCGCAAGCAACGCCACCGACAGGCCCGCGACCGGACCCAGTTCGTCGCGAAACCCCCATGCGCTCGCGGCAGCACCGGGCAGCAGTGCGACATTCGAGGTCGCGTTGGCGATATTGGCGGGCAGTCCGAGCGCGATCAGCGCAGGCAAGGTCGCAAAGGTCCCGCCCCCCGCCAGGCCGTTCATGATCCCGCCGATGCAACCGGCCCCGGCGGCAAGGAGAAGTGCGGCGGCATCCATCCCCGCCCCTTGCGCCACCCGGCCCGGCGCGACAAGCCTGCAACGAAAAAGGGCGGCTCCAATGGAGCCGCCCTCACCCTCGTCTCGATATCGTCGAGGCGATCAGAAGCGCAGGCCGACGCCGACGCCCGCGAAGTTCACGTCCGGCCCTTCGACCAGCGTGCGGCGATATTCGATCTTGGCGAAAAGCTTCTCGCCCAGATTGTGCTGGTAGCCAGCGCCCGCAAATGCGCCATCGTCACCCTCGGTGAAGCCATAGCCGCCAAGCGCATAGACGCGGCCTGCATCGCCGACCTTCGCACCCACGCGGCCGCCGACGCTGAACAGCACGTCCGCGCCACCGGCAAGGACCTTGTCGGCCGACACTTCGGCGCCGACAAACGCGGTATCGCCCAGGTCGAAGTCATAACCGGCCGCGATTCCCGCAAACGCTTCTTCCTGGCCCTGTGCCCAGGCAATGCCGCCACGAACTTCGGCGCGGCCTTCGCCGGACTGAGCGAGCGCAGGCGAGGCGACGGTGGCGGCAGCAAGGGCCGCAAGAATTACGATCTTACGCATATTGGTATCCCACAGAATGTTATGTTTCTTTGGCTGCAACAGGACGTTGCGACGCCCAGCTAGGCGCGCCTCGCGTGCTTTACAAGACTAACACGGTCCATTTATGCAACAACGCGTGAAAGATGTTGCGCAAATGCAACATCCCGCTCCGGGCCTAGCCCAGTGCTGCCTGTTTCTCTTCCGCCAGCCGATCCAATTCCGCCCGGCTCTTCTTCTCCGCCGCAGTCTTTAGCTGGCCGCAGGCGGCGTCAATGTCGCGGCCACGCGGCGTACGGGCGGGGGCGGAAATGCCCGCACCGAACACGATCTCCTGAAACGCGCGGATCCGTTCGGGCGTCGAACATTCATAGGGCGCGCCGGGCCAGGGGTTGAACGGGATCAGATTTACCTTTGCGGGCAGCTTATAGTGTTTGATGAGCCGCACCAGCTCGTGCGCGTCGGCGTCGCTGTCATTCTTGTCCTTCAGCATCACATATTCGAACGTGATGCGCCGGGCATTGTTCGCGCCGGGATAGTCGGCGCACGCCTGAAGCAGTTCCTCGATCCCGAATTTGCGGTTGAGCGGCACGATCTCGTCGCGCACCTCCTTGGTCACGGCATGGAGCGAAACGGCGAGGTTGACCCCGATCTCCTCGCCCGCGCGCGCCATCATCGGCACCACGCCGCTGGTGGACAGGGTGATACGGCGCTTCGACAGCGCAAGGCCGTCGCCATCCATCACGATCTTCAGCGCGTCGCGGACATTGTCGAAATTATAGAGCGGCTCGCCCATCCCCATCATCACGATGTTGGTCAGCATCCGCCCCTCGGGCTGGCTCGGCCACTCGCCCAGCGCATCGCGCGCCAGCATCACCTGTCCGACGATCTCGCCCGGTTCCAGATTGCGGACCAGCCGCATCGTGCCGGTATGACAGAAGCGGCAGTTGAGCGTGCAGCCCACCTGGCTGGAGACGCACAATGTTCCCCGATCCGCGTCGGGGATGAACACCATCTCGTAATCCTGCCCGTCATCGGATCGGAGCAGCCATTTGCGCGTCCCGTCGGTCGAGACCTGCGCCTCGATCACTGCGGGGCGCGAGACGACGAAGCGCTGGTCGAGCCAGGGTTGCATCGTCTTAGAGATGTCGGTCATCAGACTGAAGTCGGTCACGCCGCGATTGTAGATCCAATGCCACAATTGCTTGGCGCGCAGTTTCGCCTGCTTGGGCTCCAGCTGCGCGGTCTCCAGCGCCATGCGCAGATCGTCGCGCGACAGGCCGAGCAGGTCGATACGCCCATCCGCGCGCGGCTTGAGGCTGCGGGGAACGGGTACGGGATCGATATGCCCGGGTATGGGCATGGAAGGCGCCGAGACTGTCTGCATCGCGCGCCTATAGCGAAGTTCGGGACAGATTTCCATGCCCCACCCATCCCGCAGAGACAACGATCCACCGAGGAAGGGTTGCGAGAGCGTGCCGCAGTCTGGAACCTTGTCGGCGGTGTATCGCATATCCCATCAACGACCCGGAGTGGAATTTTGATTAAGCTGACCCATGCGGCCCTGGCGGCCGGCGTTCTTGTGACCGTTCCCGCGCTGGCCCAGACGACTCCGCCGGCACCCCCCGCACCTCAGACGACGCCTGCGACTCCCGCACCGGTGACCGACGAGGAAGTGACGAAGTTCGCCAAGGCCGCACTGGCCGCCGATGCGGTGAGCAAGGATGCGGCGATCCCGGCAACCGAAAAGCAGGCGAAAATGGCCGAAGCGGTTGTCAGCAACGGTCTGGAAGCCACGCGCTTCAACGAGATCGCGCAGGCATCGCAATCCGACCCCGCGCTTCAGCAAAAGGTCCAGGCGGCGATCATCGCGATCCGCGACGCCAAGCCCGCCACTCCGGCAGGCCCGGCGGCGACCCCGACGCCGACCCAGACCCAGTGATTTTCCGTCGCGCGGTGCCGATCCTTTGATCGGTGCCGCGCAGCCATCAGCGCCGGGCGCATCCCATCGCCGCTGCGTCGATCGCAGTCGCCGCACCTGCCAGCGCATAGACATCGGCAAAGGCGCCGCCGCCGCGCGCCACGCTCTCCACACTCATCGACCGGCTTGACCGCATCGCCGCGACGATCGCGCGATCCGTGCGCGCATCGGGCGCCCAGGCATCGCTCGCCCCGGCCTTCAGCTCGAACCGGCGCTCGCCGATCGCCAACGTCACCTTGGCGCGGGGATCGCGCGCGCGGCTGAGGCGCACATGAATCTGGTTACGCGCGCCCGATCGCGGCCAGTTGGCGACGCTGGCAAAGGCTGCCGAGCGCCCGCGCACGGTGCGCGCGATCGCATAGCAGCGGGCAGGCGCGGCGTCGCGGAACGCGCCCCAGCCATCGAACACGCCCAGCGATTCGCGATCCTGTCCCGTGCTTGGTCCCTGCGCCACAAGGGCAACCAAAAGCAGAAGCGCGATCATGCCGGGGCGTAGCCGGAGCCAAGATGGACCACCGTCTCGACGCCCTGGGCGATCATCGCCACCGATCCTTGCGGCAATCCCGGCGCGATCGGTGCCTCGAACTGCGGATGTACGTCCTGCCCCGTCATCACCCCGCGCAGCACGCGGCTGGAAATGCCGTGCATGATGACCAGCCGATCGCCCGGATCGTCATCGGTGTCGGCCAGCCAGGCGGACACGCGCGCCGCGATCTGGTGGTACCGCTCGCCATCGGGCGCCGGGTGCAGCAATCCCCCCTCGGCGATAATCGGCAGGTCGTCCGCCATCAGATCGGCATAATAGCGCCCGCCCCAGCTCCCCATCCCGATTTCCGTCAGCCGCACATCGCGGCGCGCCGCGTGCCAGTCGAGTTCGAGATGCTCGGCGATCACCGCCAGCGTCTGCAGCGCGCGGCCGGTGTCGGAGGCCCATAAGGTCAGCGCCGGACGCGGACCCAGCCGGTCGCGCAATGCCCTCCCCATCGCGTCCGCCTGCGCGAACCCGGCGCGGGTCAGCGGCGTATGCGGATGATCGCCCTGCAACCGGCGCGCGGCGTTGAACACCGTTTCCCCGTGACGGGCGATGAAGTCGCGACCCTGTCTCATGCTGCCGCGCAGCTACGAGCCGCTGTGGCCAAAAAGCAACGGTTTTTCGCGTTTATTTGACGTTCATGCAACTTGCGCCGCGACGCACCATTTAGCTCCGGACCCGGCGGGCGTGGCCCGCGGGGCGTGTAAAAGGAGTTTAGTTATGCGTACCGTTTTCGCAGCCGCACTTGTCGCTTCGACCATGTTGGCCGCTCCTGCAGCCTTGGCTCAAGACGGCGAAGCCACCTTCACCGGTCCGCGCATTGGCGTGATCGGCGGCTATGACATCATCCGTCCGGGCAGCACTGAAGACAGCGACATCGACGGCGACGACCAGAGCGTCGACGGCTTCCTCTATGGCGTCGAAGCGGGCTACGACATCGGCGTCGGCGGCGCGGTGGTCGGTGTCGAGGCTGAGCTGTCCGAATCGACCGGCAAGGTTAATGTAAACTCGACCGATCCGAATTATTTCGGCTTCGGCGAAGTCGGCACCGGCCGTGACATCTATGTCGGGGTCCGCGCCGGCGTTCTCGCCACGCCGAGCACGCTGATCTACGCCAAGGGCGGCTATACCAATGCCCGCCTGAACGTGTTGGCCAGCGACGGCACCACCGAACTGCGCGAGAATTTCGAGCTCGACGGCTGGCGCATCGGCGCGGGCGTCGAGAAGGCGATTGGCACCAACACCTTTGCGAAGCTCGAATACCGCTATTCGAATTATTCGAACGCGAATTTCGAGTTCAACAACGGCGCGGTGACCGAGGATTTCGACATCGATACCGACCGTCACCAGATCGTCGCGGGCGTCGGCTTCCGCTTCTAAGCGTGATTCCGTCCACAAATGAATGACAGGAAGGGCCGGAGCGGCTTGCTCCGGCCCTTTTTGACGTTAAGGATATCTCGAACTTCCGACGGCAATCCGCACGCCGTCAGTTGAATTGGGGCGGCCGCCCGGGGGTTTGGAATACACATGAAAGCGACGATCGAACGCGCAACGCTGTTGAGGGGCCTCAGCCACGTCCAGTCCGTGGTGGAGCGACGCAACACGATTCCCATCCTCTCCAACGTGCTGATCGAGGCATCGCTTGACGGATCGCTGCGCCTGATGGCGACCGATCTCGACCTGCAGATCGACGAGACGGTTCCCGCTGCGGTCGATCAGGCCGGCGCGATTACCGTTCCCGCGCACACCTTGTTCGACATCGCCCGCAAGCTGCCCGAAGGGTCGCAGGTCGAGCTGACTGCGGCGGAAGGCAAGATCAAGGTCAATGCCGGCCGCGCCAAGTTCGAGCTCGGCACGCTGCCGCGCGACGATTTCCCGGTGATCGCGGAAGGCGAACTGCCGACCGTGTTCGAGTTGCCGGCCGAGATTCTCAAGCAGATCATCGACAAGACCCGATTCGCGATCTCGACCGAAGAGACGCGCTATTATCTCAACGGCATCTTCCTCCACGTCGCTGACGATACGCTGAAGGCGGCCGCGACCGACGGCCACCGTCTCGCCCGCGTCACCGTGCCGCGCCCCGAGGGGGCCGAGGCGATGCCCGACGTGATCGTCCCGCGGAAGTGCGTGGCGGAGCTGCGCAAGCTGCTCGACGAGGTCGACGGGTCGGTTGGTGTGTCGCTGTCGGGTTCGAAGATCCGCTTCGACCTCGGCGCGGCGATCCTGACGTCGAAACTGATCGACGGAACCTTCCCCGATTACAGCCGCGTCATCCCGACCGGCAACGACAAGATCCTCAAGATCGATCCCAAGAGCTTCATGGAAGGCGTCGATCGCGTCTCGACGATCGCGACGGAGAAGACCCGTGCGGTGAAGATGGCGCTCGATCGCGACCGCATCACCCTGTCGGTCACCAGCCCGGACAACGGCACCGCCGCCGAGGAGGTGCCCGGCGACTATGCGGCGCAACCGTTCGAGATCGGCTTCAACTCGCGCTATCTGATGGACATTCTTGGGCAGATCGAAAGCGATCTGGTCGAGGTCCATCTCGCCGACGCAGCCGCGCCGACGCTGATCCGCGAGAATGACAAGTCGCCGGCGCTGTACGTGCTGATGCCGATGCGGGTGTAGCCCCCCTCTTGCGTCGCTTCGCATAATCACTTATTTACATGACTGTCAGTAAAGGCAGTCGCACTATGGCTACGCAGGTAATCGACTGGAGCAAGCCGCGCCGGCGCGAATGGGGTACGGCGCTTGCCGCGCTCCGCCGCCTGCTCGCCAATGGCGATGATACGGTGCAGGTGTTCCGCATCATGCGCGCGCTCAACGGCGATACGCTGGCGCGCAATTATCGCAGGCTGCTGACGACCGCCAATGGCGGCCGAATCGCCTATCAGCGGGTCGAGCTCGCGGAGCGCTTTTCCGACCGCGCCTGGATCGATTCGCTGCCCGAGGGTAGCGTCGGCGCCGCCTATCGCGATTTTCTGGACCGCACCGGCTATTCGGCGACCGGCCTTGCCGAGGTCAGCTATACCGATGCCGATGTCGAACGCGGGGTCGAACACCCGCACGCCTGGTATGGCCGCCGCGAGCGCGACATTCACGATATCTGGCACGTCATCACGGGCTATCAAGCCGACGAGCCGCTGGGAGAGGCGTGCCTGGTCGCTTTTTCCTACGCGCAAACCGGTGGTCTGGGCTGGGCCTTCATCGCCGCGGGGGCGGCACTCAAGAGCCTTCGCGTTACCGGATCGCGTGCCTTCGCGCGGGCGGTGCGCGAAGGCTATCGCCATGGCAAGGCCGCCAGATGGCTATCGGGCGAGGACTATGTCCAGCTGCTCGCCGAACCGCTCGACGCGGTGCGCAAACGGCTGAACATCGGCGATCCTGTGCTGTACCGCGCGGCGCAGACCGAATTGCGCGCCAAGGGCCTGATCGGGATCTGATCACCCACCCGGTCGCGTCGCGACCGCGCTAGATCATGGTCATCGGCGCGACTTCGTCGCTCGGCGCAAGGACCTCCAGGTCGCCGCGCAGCGTCTTGCGATCAAGGATGGTCGGCGGCAGTGCCAGCACCGATCCGCGGAACGATCCGGGGCCGAATCGCTCCAGCCTGAACAGTTCCTGTGTCTGCCCCGCATCGCCGCGCACCGACAGCCGCAACAGCGCGCCGGTCCCGAGCAGATCGGCGAGCGCGCGCGCGAAGTTGCGCCGCGTCCCCTCCTGCTGCAACTCCGCCACTTCGGGCGGGGCGAGATGCAGCGCGATCAGCCTGCCCACCGGTGACAGCGCCTTGTCGGTCGTCGTGACCGCCTCCAAACCGTTCGGTCGGCCATCGCCGATCACGCTCAGCCGCCACACCTGCCCGCGACGCCCGGCAACCTCCTCTGTCCCGATCTTCTCGACCTTGAACTGGAGCACGGGCGGCGGCTCGAAGCGGAACACCCGGCCGTCCGGCAGCCGGACTTCGCGCGCGCCCGGCGTCGCGTCGGGCTCCGCCGCCCGGCGCCGTCGCGCCGCTTCCGCCAGATCCTCCAGCATACCGATGACGTCGGAGCGCAGCGCCGCGATCGGCTCCATCCGGAACTTGGTACCGTCGATCGCAACGCGCTTCTCGTTCATCAGATAGTCGAGCCCGTCGCGCCGGACGATTCCGCGACGCTTGCCGGCATACAGGCGCGCATCGCCATTCCCGGCCAGGCTGACGACGATTGCGTCCGGGCGGCCGTCCTTGCTGTAGCTCGCCTCGAGCCCATCGATGACGGCGGTGGCCGGATCGCCTCCACAGCCGGTCATCCCGAACAGCGTTGCAGCCAGAATCAATCGCTTCATAAATCCCCCCGCCCGCGATGATTGCGCAAGCGCTATGCCTCGGCAAGCCGGAACGCTACATGCCGCCCATGGCCGTGACCCGCCTCGTCCTTACCGATTTCCGCAACCATGCCGACACGCTCCTGACACCGGGCGCGGGGTTCGTCGTGCTGGCGGGCGATAATGGCGCAGGCAAGACCAATGTGCTGGAGGCGGTGTCGCTGCTCGCCCCGGGACGCGGGCTGCGCCGCGCACCGCTGGGCGATATGGCGCGGCAGGGCGGTACCGGCGGCTTCTCGGTTGCCGCGACCCTGTCAGGGGGCAGCGAGATCGGCACCGGCACGCTGACAACGGCGCCGGAGCGGCGCGTGGTGCGCGTCAATGGCGCGTCGGCCGCGGCGACGTCGCTCGGCGAATGGCTGACGGTGCTTTGGCTGACGCCCGCAATGGACCGGTTGTTCGTCGAGCCGGCCAGCGAGCGGAGGCGCTTTATCGACCGGCTCGCGCTGGCGCTGGCGCCGGGACATGCCCATCACAGCGCGCGCTACGAAGCGGCGATGCGCGAGCGCAACCGGCTGCTCGCCGCCGAGGAGCCCGCCGATCCCGACTGGCTCACCGCGCTCGAAGCGCGCATGGCTGAGCATGGCGCGACGATCGACCAGGCACGGCGCACGACCGTTGCCGCGCTCGCCGAAAGCCTTGCCGATCAGCCCCCGGGCCCGTTCGCGCGTGCGGGACTGGCACTGGAGGGGGAAGGCGCGGACGATCTCGCCGCGCGGCTGCGTGCAGGGCGCGCGCGCGATGCGGCGGCCGGACGCACCCTGACTGGCCCCCACCGCCAGGATCTTGCGGTGACGCATCTCGACAAGGCGCAACCCGCCCATCTCTGCTCCACCGGCGAGCAAAAGGCGCTGCTGCTCGGGATCGTCCTCGCCCATGCCGAACTGGTCGCGATGCGCACCGGACGCGCGCCGATCCTGCTCCTGGACGAGGTCGCCGCGCATCTCGATCCCAGCCGCCGCACAGCGTTGTTCGATCGGCTCGCAGGCCGGGGCCAGGTGTGGATGACCGGCACGGAGCCTCAATTGTTCGCCAGCGTGCCGAAGCCGCTCCACCGTTATCGCGTTGCGGGCGGCATCCTCGGCGAGGTTTGATCCGCGTGCGGATTGAACTTTCTCGTATCGCGCGCGTATCGAAAAGCGTCGCAGAACCGGAGCATCGATGACCAGAGCCACCCCCGCCAAGCTCGAAATTCGCAACGCCACGACCGAAGACATACCGGGCATTCTGGCGCTGACGCGCAAAACCTATCGCAACGTCGAAAACTACAGCGCGGGCATGATCCGCGGCCATATCAACAACTACCCATCCGGTGTGTTTGTCGCGCTCTATGAAGGCGAGGTTGTCGGCTATTGTGCGGCGAGCCGGATCGACGAGGAAGTGGCGCTCGCGCCGCACGATTGGGAATCCATCACCGGCAACGGCTTCGGCAGCCGCCACGATCCCACCGGCGACTGGTTGTACGGCTATGAAATGGTCGTCGCGTCCAAACAGCGCGGGCTGCGCATCGGCAAGCGACTCTATGACGCGCGGCGGATGCTGGTCGAGCGGCTCGACCTGAAAGGCATCGTGTTCGGCGCGCGAATGCCCAATTTTCGCCGTTCACTGACACGAATCGACGGGCCACAGGATTATATCGACAAGGTGGTTGAGGGGGAGATTCGCGACCCCACGCTCGGCTTTCAAATCGCCAACGGCTTTCGCCCGATCGGGGTGCTTCCCGACTATCTGCCGGAGGACAAGCCGTCGGGCGGCCATGCCGCGCACATGGTCTGGCGCAATCCCTATGTCGATCCGAATGAGCCGCCGACCCATCGCGTCCCGCGCGATATCGAGAGCGTCCGGCTTGCCACCGTTCAGCTTCAGGCACGCGCCGTCGCCGATTTCGACGAATTCCTGCGCAACGTCGAATATTTCGTCGATGTCGCGTCCAACTATCGCTCCGACTTCGTGGTGTTCCCCGAGCTGTTCACCCTGTCGCTGCTCTCGTTCGAGCCGCACGACCTGACCCCGGCCCAGGCGCTGGACAAGCTCACCAGCTGGCGCAAGCCGCTGGTCGACCGGCTGTCGGAGCTGGCGCTGTCGTACAACGTCAACATCATCGGCGGGTCGCATCCGACCTATACCGACGATGGCGAGATCCAGAACGTCGCCTATGTCTGCCTGCGCGACGGATCGGTCCATGCGCAGGAGAAGATCCACCCCACCCCCGACGAAGCCTATTGGTGGCGGATCAAGGGCGGTGACAGCGTCGACGTGATCCAGACCGACTGCGGCCCGATCGGCGTCCTGATCTGCTATGACAGCGAATTCCCCGAACTCGCCCGCCGGCTGGTGGACGAGGGCGCACGGATCATCTTCGTTCCCTTCTGCACCGACAGCCGCCAGGGCTATATGCGTGTGCGCTACTGCGCCCAGGCCCGCGCGATCGAGAACCAGTGTTTCGTGGTGATGAGCGGGAATGTCGGCAACCTCCCCGGCGTCGAGAATATGGACATCCAGTACGCCCAGAGCTGTATCCTCACGCCGTGCGACTTCCCCTTCGCGCGCGACGGCATCGCGGCGGAGGCGAGCGAAAATATCGAGACGCTGACCATCGCCGACGTCAACCTCGCCGACCTCACCTGGGCGCGCGCCGAGGGAACGGTGCGCAACCTCACCGACCGCCGCTTCGACCTCTACCGCATCGACTGGACGCAGAGCCCGCGCGGCGAGCAACAGATGCCGATCGGCCACGGGCATGAGAAGAAGGGACCGGGCGGGGGATAAGCGCGGGTCAGCCCACGGTCCCCGCTGCGTCGTCACGGGCGGCACGGACCAGCGCCCGGATCATCCACCGGCGGACCGCCTCGGCATCGCCGTCCTCCAGCTCCAGCACATCCTTGAACACGATCATCGCCTCGGTCCCGATGACTAGCGCGAGCGCGTTGGAGAGCATCGTTGCCACCGGCGCGGGGAAGCGCTCGCCCGCACCGGCAATCGCCGCATCGATCAGCGGGGAACGGCGATTCTGGCGTGCCGGGCCCGCCTCGCCCCCTCCCTGCTGGACGGCGCTTGCCAGCATCGCCCGCAAGGCTGGCTCCGTCCGCGCCATCATCGCGGCGACTGCGCCATCGGCAAGCGTGAGCCGCTCGACCAGATCGCTCGGCGCATTTGCGTCGAACAGATCCGGCCCGGGCATCGCGACATGCAGCGCCGCTTCGGTCAGCAGCGCATCGATCCCCGGGAAATAGCGATAGACCGTCGCCCGCGAAACGCGTGCCGCCGCCGCCACCTCGTCGAAGCCGGGCGTGGCGCCCTCGGCGACCAGCCGCGCCGCCGCGTCGAGCAGGTCCTTGCGCGTGCGCTGGCGCTGATTGTCTCGCGCCATCAGGCGAGCTGGGCCTGGATGGCCGCGAGGTCGATCCAGACATTCTCCCGCTTGATCGCGCCGGAGTCGGTGAATTCAACCACATGAAGCAAACGGAACGAGAGCGGGCGCCCCCGCCCCTCCAGCCCGAACGGCCGCCCCACCGCGCGGCCGTGCCACATCGAATCGTCGACGAGGAAGCGGTCGCCATGGAGGCGTCGGAGGCATTCGACACGTCCGTCGGCCAGGTCGGCGAAGAGCGCCTCGTAAAATCCGCGCGCGGCGGAGGGGCCATGGACGGGGCCAGTGGGCCAACCGACGATATCATGCTCGACATCGTCGCTGAACGTGGTGAGCACCCCTTCCACGTCGTCGTGCATCTCGAACGCGAAATGCGCGTCCATCCTGCTGTCCATCTGTGCCGCGCTGAGCATTGTTCCCGTCCTCCCTTTCCCATAGAAGAAATACCGTTATGAGATTCATATCTCATAACGCGACATGATTCGCAATAGTCATCGGAAAGACGCATTTCGCTTCCGTTGTGGGGGTCGCGACCCTATATGCTGGGCATGGCATCCGAAGACGATAAAACCCCCGAAAACACCCCCAACAGCAACAGCTACGGCGCCGACAGCATCAAGGTCCTCAAGGGCCTGGACGCGGTTCGCAAGCGGCCGGGCATGTATATCGGCGACACCGACGACGGGTCCGGCCTCCACCATATGGTGTTCGAGGTTTCGGACAACGCGATCGACGAGGCGCTGGCGGGGCATTGCGACAAGATCATCATCCAGCTGAACGCCGACGGGTCGGTCAGCGTCGAGGATAATGGCCGCGGCATCCCCACCGGCATCCATGCCGAGGAAGGCGTCAGCGCCGCCGAGGTCATCATGACCCAGCTCCATGCAGGCGGGAAGTTCGAAAACACGTCCGACGACAATGCCTACAAGGTGTCGGGCGGCCTGCACGGCGTCGGCGTTTCGGTGGTCAACGCGCTCAGCGAATGGCTCGATCTCAACATCTGGCGCGACGGCGAGGAGCATTACATGCGCTTCGCCTATGGCGACGCCGTGGCGCCGCTCAAGGTGATCGGCCCGGCGAACGGGAAGAAGGGTACGCGCGTCACCTTCCTCGCCTCGACCGAGAAGACCCCCGGCGACGGCGGCACGTTCAAGAACCAGATCGAGTACGACTTCGACAAGCTCGAGCATCGCTATCGCGAGCTCGCCTTCCTCAATTCGGGCGTCCGCCTGTTCCTGCGCGACGCGCGGCATGAAGAGGTGAAGGAAGTCGAGCTGTATTACGAGGGCGGCATCGCCGCGTTTGTGAAATATCTCGATCGCAACAAGACCGCGCTGATGCCCGATCCGGTGGCGATCGCCGGCACCCGCGACGACGTCACCATCGACGTCGCGCTGGAGTGGAACGACAGCTATTACGAAAACGTCCTCTGCTTCACCAACAACATCCCGCAGCGCGACGGCGGCACGCACCTTGCCGCCTTCCGCGCCGCGCTGACGCGTACGATCAACAACTACGCCGATAAGTCGGGCCTTCTGAAGAAGGAAAAGGTCACGCTGACCGGCGACGATATGCGCGAAGGCCTGACCGCCATCGTGTCGGTCAAGCTGCCCGATCCCAAGTTCAGCAGCCAGACCAAGGACAAGCTGGTCAGCAGCGAGGTCCGCCAGCCGCTCGAAAGCCTGATGGCCGACAAGATGGCGGAATGGCTTGAGGAAAATCCCCAGAACGCGCGGCAGATCATCCAGAAGGTGATCGACGCCGCCGCCGCACGCGAAGCCGCGAAGAAGGCACGCGAACTGACGCGGCGCAAGGGCGTGATGGATATCGCCTCGCTCCCCGGCAAGCTCGCCGACTGCCAGGAACGCGATCCCGCCAAGTCCGAACTCTTCCTGGTCGAGGGCGATTCAGCAGGTGGCTCCGCCAAACAGGGCCGTGACCGTCATTTCCAGGCAATCCTGCCCCTGCGCGGCAAGATCCTGAACGTCGAGCGCGCGCGCTTCGACCGGATGCTGTCGTCCAAGGAAATCGGCACCCTGATCCAGGCGATGGGCACCGGCATCGGCCGCGACGACTTCAATATCGAGAAGCTGCGCTACCACAAGATCGTCATCATGACCGACGCCGACGTCGACGGCGCGCATATCCGCACGCTGCTGCTCACCTTCTTCTACCGCCAGATGCCCGAGATTATCGAGGCCGGGCACCTCTTCATCGCCCAGCCGCCGCTGTACAAGGCGAGCAAGGGGCGGTCGGAAGTCTATCTGAAGGACGATGCCGCGCTCGACCAATATCTGGTCGATGCGGGTGTCGGCGGCACCGTGCTCGATACGGCTGGCGTCCACCGTACCGGCGAGGATCTGCGCGACCTGGTCGAACATGCCCGCCGTATGCGCACCCTCGTCCGCTACGTCCCGCGGCGCTACGATCCGATGATCATCGAGGCGCTGGCGCTGGGTCACGGGCTGGACCCGCAGGCGACGCGCGACCAGCGCGCCGAAAGCCTGACCACGGTCGTCACCCGGCTCGACGCGGCGGACGCCGATGCGCGCTGGTCGGCACGCGTGACCGAGGATGGCGGCTATCATTTCGAACGCGCATGGCGCGGCGTGACCGACCATCATATCGTCGAGGCGGCGTTCCTCGCCTCCGCCGAAGCGCGCAAACTCCACGCGCTTGCGGTCGAACATGCCGACAAATATCTCGTCCCTTCCAGGCTGATCTCGTCCAAGGCGAGCGCAGCTGCGGATGCCGCCGAAGCCGAGGCGCCGGCCGACGGCGAGGAGGCGGGCGCCCCCGTCACCGCCGCCAAGGGAGAGGCTCTGGTCTCGAGGCCCAGCCAGCTGCTCGACGCCATCCTCGCATTCGGGCGCAAGGGGCTGTCGATCCAGCGCTACAAGGGCCTGGGCGAGATGAATGCCGAGCAATTGTGGGAGACCACGCTCGATCCGGCCAATCGCTCGATGCTGGTTGTCCAGGTCGATCAGGCCGACGTCGCCGATGAAATCTTCACCCGCCTGATGGGCGATGTGGTCGAACCGCGTCGCGAATTCATCCAGGAAAATGCGCTCAGCGTCGCCAATCTCGACGTCTGATCGCGGAATCCCAACATTGCGGCGCTGGATGGATTGCCGTCCGGTGCCGCTTCTGTTTCATCGCCGCCACCGGAATAAGGGGCCGGATCGATGCGGGGATTCATCGCTTTCACATTGTTGATCGCTGCGGCGCCTGTAGTCGCGCAGGATGCGGCGCCTTCGGCCTCGACGGCCCTCGCGAGCGGCGTGGCCAGCTATTATGGCGATGCCCATGCCGGCAACCGCACCGCCAGCGGCGAACGCTTCGATCCCGATGCCATGACCGCCGCGCACCGTACCCTGCCGTTCGGCACCCGCCTCCGCGTGACCGACCCGTCGACCGGTCGAAGCGTCGTCGTCCGGGTCAACGATCGCGGGCCGTTCCACAAGAGCCGCGTGCTCGACCTGTCCGAAGCCGCCGCGCGCGAACTCGGCATCGTCCGGCGCGGGCGAGCGCTGGTGGAGATTTCCGTCGTCGAGGATCAGCTGGCGGGCGCCGACTGACTCGTTCCCGACTGGCCGCGACCATGCTATGGGCCGAGCGGGAGGTTCGACATCATGCCCCTGTTGCTGCTCGCCCTGGCATTCCAGTCCGGCCCCGATGCCGATCCGATTGCCGCCTATCGCGAAAAGACCCGCGCGGTCATTCCCTGCAAAGCGACCGCCGACCCCGACGAGGTCACCATCTGCGCCTTGCGTGAGGCGGACAAGAAATATCGCGTTCCCTTCGTCACCGCCCGCACAGTGGACAATCGGCCGGCAGAGACCGAACGCGTCCTTGAGGATACGATGTTTCAGTGCGGCGTCTCCGGCCCGTTCCTGGCGCAGTGCAGGGGGATGGTCGGGGTGACGGTGGGCGTGGGGTTCGACGGCAAGGTGGTGCGCAAACGCGAACCCGCGCCGTGACGCCTCACTTTCCTTTGGCGGCGGTCCCGCTCCCCTGAGCGAGCTCAGGGGCGGAATCACAAGGCAAATGCCAGCCGCCCCGCCCGCTCACTCGCCCAATATGTGCATCCACATCGGTTCGCCAGACAGGCTCTGTGAGCCGCGCAGCTTTTCCAGCGCCTGCGCGACGCAGCGCTCGGGGCCCTCATGCGTCACGATCACCAGCAGCACGCTGCCATCGGCCATCGCGCCGCGCTGGATCAGCGATTCGATCGACACGCCGGCATCGCGCATCGCCGCCGCGATCTCGGCCAGCACGCCGACCTTGTCGGGCACGGTGAAGCGCAGATAGGCGCGGCTGCGGCGATCGCCGGTGGGCGCCGCTGGCTCCGCCGCGAGGCTCGCCGACGGCATCGCATAGGGCGGGCCGAATTCGGTGCGCGCAATGTCGATCAGATCGGCGACCACCGCGCTCGCGGTCGGCCCGTCGCCCGCGCCAGCGCCCTGGAACAGCAGCCGCCCGACGAAATTGCCCTCCGCCACCACCGCGTTGGTCGCGCCGGTGACATGCGCCAGCGGATTCGCGAAGGGGACGAGGTGCGGATGGACGCGCTGGAACAGCCCCTCGCCATTCAGGTCGGCGATGCCCAGCAGGCGCACGCGATAGCCCAGCGCCGCCGCCTCGGCGATATCCGCGGCCACCACGTCGCGGATGCCGCCGACGGCAACGTCCCCGAACGCGGGCTGTGTCCCGAACGCAAGGCTCGCTAGGATCGAGAGCTTGTGCGCGGCATCGACGCCATCGATGTCGAAACCAGGATCGGCCTCGGCGTAACCCATCGCCTGCGCCTCGGCGAGCACGTCGTCGAAGTCGCGGCCTTCGGCTTCCATCTTCGACAGGATGAAATTGCACGTGCCGTTGAGGATGCCATAGACGCGGTCGATCACATTGGCTGCCGCGCCCTCGCGCAGCCCCTTGATCACCGGAACGCCGCCCGCGACCGCAGCTTCGAACTTCATCGGCGTATCGGTCTTCTCCGCCATCTCGGCGAGTTCGAGGCCATGATGCGCGATCATCGCCTTGTTGGCGGTGACCAGCCCCTTGCCCGCCGCCAGCGTCGCCCGCGCCAGCGCAAGCGCCGGTCCGTCGGATCCGCCGATCAGCTCGACCACCACCTCGGCATCGGGATGATGCGCGAGCTGGGTCATGTCGTCGATCCAGTCGAAGCGCGTGATGTCGACGCCGCGATCCTTTGACCGGTCGCGCGCCGACACCGCAACGATCTCGATCGGCCGCCCGGCGCGGCGCGCGATCAGATCGGCATTGGCATCGATCAGGCGAATCACGCCCGCCCCGACGGTGCCAAGTCCTGCAAGTGCGACGCGGAGCGGTTCGGTCATGGTCATCCTCGAAATTGCCCCTCCCCCTTAGGGGACGGGGCGGGGCAGAGGAAACCCCGAGGGCACGCAAGTCCGGGCGAGAAAATATCGCCCCCAGCCAACCCCCGGTTTGTGCGGAAGGCCGCCGCTCAGCTCTTGGTCAGGCCGATCTCGGCCAGCCGCTCCGCCAGATAGTCGTGCGCGGTGATCGGCGGCTCGCGCTCGGGATTCTCCTCGCTCACGCATTGCGGCAGCGCCTTGATGAGGAAATCGGGCGCAGGATGCAGAAAGAAGGGCATCGAATAGCGCGAATGGCCGCGCCGCTCGACGGGCGGATTGACCACGCGATGCGTGGTCGAGGGAAGGACATGGTTGGTCAGCCGCTGGAGCATATCGCCGACATTGACGACCAGCGCGCCCTCGGGCGGCTTGACCGGCAGCCAGCGCCCATCCTTGTCGAGCAGTTCAAGCCCGGCCTCCTCGGCGCCGAGCAACAGGGTGATGAGGTTGATGTCCTCATGCGCGCCGGCGCGCACATTGGGCGCATCCTCGGTCACCGGCGGATAATGGAGCAGGCGCAGCACCGAATTGCCGTCCGCGACCGCATGGTCGAACCAGTCGGGCGCAAGCCCGAGATGCACCGCGATCGCCGAGAGCAGCTTGTCGCCCGCCGTATCGAACGCGGCGAACAGCTCGATAAAGGTCTCGCGGAACCCCTCGGGCGCATCGGGCCAGACATTCGGCGCCATCAAGGCCGAAAAGCGATGCCCCTCGGGCAGTTCGCGGCCGATATGCCAGAATTCCTTGAGGTCGACATGGGTGGCGCCCTTGGCGATCTCGGTCTTGAACGGCGTATAGCCGCGCGCGCCACCGCCGCCTTCGATGAAATAGCCGCGCTTCTCGGCTTCGGGGCGGTCGAAGAACGCCTTGGTCATCGCCCAGGCGCGATCGACCAGATCCTGCGGGATGCCGTGATCGCGCACCATCGCAAAGCCGAACCGCTCGAACGAACCGCCAAGCACGGCGGCAAATCCCTGCGGATCGCCCGCCTGATCGGCGAGGCTGACGAGCGGGACTTGCGCTAACAGGGTATCGGGCATTTCAAAGCGACTCCGGGAAACGATTCCCCCGCAGATAATCGCTCTGAGCGTGATCGAACAGTGGCGCGGGAGGGGCGCGGTGCCGTGCGCCCCTCCCGCTGCGCCGTCCGCCTACGCTTCCGGACGGCGGGTTGCGAAATCTCAGCCCTCGGTAACGGACAGCGTACCGCGGCTCTTGCCCTCGCCCGCCGGATCGATCTTCAGCGTATAAGGGCTGCCCTTACCCGTTTTTCCGGTCAGTTCGGCACGGTTGCCGGTAACGGTGAAGCCCGCGCCCTCCATCTGCTCGCGGAACCAGGCACGGACACGCTCGGCATCGGCGGGCGCATCAAATGCGACCCGCACCCCGCCCTTGGCGGCATCGCCGCCGCGATCCTCGATATTCAGGCTGGAGATGGTCGATCCGGGATAGAGCTTTACCCCGTCGATATCGAAATTGTCCGCATCCATCCTGAACCTGGGCAGCTTGATCGATCCCTCGAAGCCCGGCGCCTTGACCTCGACCCGGCCGTCCTTGTCGGCCTTCGCCGTCACCGATCCGTTATCGCCCTCGATCGAGATCGTTGTCCCCTCGCCGTCGCCGCACGCGGTAAGCGCGGCGGCAAGGGGAAGTGCGAGCCAGATGGTTTTCATCACAGTCTCCAAGCGTGTTATTTGAGCAATACACTAACGGGGTTTGTCGTGAACGTCAATTCACGGGGTGACGCATCGGTTGCGATGCGGCATGGGACCGCGAATGGACGCGCGTACAGAGATTTCCCAGTCCGAACCGATCGACCGGTCCCCCATTCCGATGGGCGAATTCGTCGCGATGATCGCATCGATCATGGCGCTGACCGCGCTCGGGATCGATTCGATGCTGCCCGCCTTGCCCGCGATCGGCGAGCAATTGGGAGTCAGCGAGCCCAATCATCGCCAGTACATCATCACCGCCTTCATGCTGGGCTTCGCCGTCGGCCAGCTGTTCCACGGCCCGCTCGCCGACCGGTTCGGGCGGAAGCCGGTGATCGGCATTGCCCTCGCGCTGTATGTCGTCACCAACGTCGTCGCTGCCTTCTCGTCGAGCTTCGAACTGCTGCTGGTCGCACGCGCGGCGAGCGGCGCTGCGGTCGCGGCCGGACGCGTGGTGACCGTGGCGCTGGTGCGCGACTGCTTCCAGGGCCGGGCGATGGCACGGGTGATGAGCCTTGCGTTCATGACGTTCATGGTCGTCCCGGTCCTGGCACCCGCCTGGGGCCAGTTGATGGTGATGATCTTCGGATCGTGGCGGCTGATCTTCGGCGGAATCGGCATCGTCGCGGCGCTGGTGCTCACCTGGTTCCTGATCCGAATGCCCGAAACGCTGGACCCGAAGTCGGTCAACCCGCTCGACCTGCGCGAGATCTGGCGCGGCTATCGCATCATGTTCCGCGATCGCTGGGCGGTGGGCTATACCTTCGCGACCGCGGCGATCACCGGCTGCTTCTTCGCCTTCATCGGTTCGATCCAGCAGATCGTCTATGACGTATTCAAGCGACCCGAACTGCTGACGGTGGTGTTCGCCTCGGTCGCCGGACTGATGGCGGTCAGCGCGTTCGCCAATTCGCGGCTGGTGATGCGGTTCGGGATGCGCTTCCTGTCGCACCTCGCGATTCTGGTCACCACGATCCTCGCCATGGTCCATCTCGCGGTGATCCTGTTGGGGGGCGAGAATCTGGTCGTTTTCATCGTGTTGCAGGCACCGATGATGGCGGCGATGGGCCTTGCCAATTCCAATTTCTCGGCAATGGCGATGGAGAATATGGGGGAGATCGCCGGGCGCGCCTCCAGCCTTCAAGGCTTTATCGCGACCTTGGGCGCCGCGGTGTTCGGCGCGGTGATCGGCCAGGCGTTCGACGGCACGACGGTGCCGCTCTATATCGGCTTCACCGTGCTCGGCCTCGCGGCGCTCGGCATCGTTTTCGTGACCGAACGCGGCAAATTGTTTCGCCGCAACTGAAGGCGCTCGTCGCAACGCGCGGAACCAGCCGCGCCCGCCCGCCGTTCGCGCCTCCAGGAAAATCTGACGGAGGCGTTGAACATGGGTGGTCATCAGGTGCCGGGGCAAGGAACCGGCGACGACGGATATGACGAAGACGGCTATGACGAAAGTCAGCGTGCCGAAATACTCGAGGCAACCGGCGGCGGCCCGAGCAATGGCGTCCTGCTGACCGATCTCGACCCCGATCTGGGTCAGGAAATCGACGAAGAGGATGACGAGGACGATGTCCTTGGCCTCGCCGATGAACCGACCGAGGAAGAGATTGGTGATCCCGATGAAGATGTCGATGCCGAAGAGGATGCGGCCCAAACCGAATTCGATTCCAGTACGATCGACGAGGATGGCCTGGACGACAGCACGTCCACGGCACTGAGTCCCTGATCGCGGAACCAGAACATGCAACGATAGCGGCTTGCGCGGTGTCGGATTTGTGTCATGATACACCATCTCTTTTTTTGAGAGGAGATTATGATGGCCCGCGCCGCTACCTATCGCCGCAATGAGTTCGAACCGCTCAGCGCGCTCAACATCACCCCGCTGATCGACGTGATGCTGGTGCTGCTCATCATGCTGATCGTCACCATCCCGATCGCCAGCCACAAGATTCCCGTCGATCTGCCGACCGGCGTGAGCAAGCCGGATGACGGCATTACCCACCGGCTCGATATCGCCGCCGATGGCACGCTGAGCTGGGATGGCGCCCGGATCGCCGACGCGCAGCTCCCCGCCCTGCTCGCTTCAGGCGTCGCGGCGAACGAACCGCTGCACATGAAGACCGACGCCGCCGCGCGCTACGAACGGTTTGACGATGTGCTGGCAGTGGTGAAGCGTGCCGGGGTGACCAAATTGGGCTTTGTCGGCCATGAGGCGATGACTCTCGACTGACGGCACGGATTGAGGGCGCGCGGGTCGACGCCACTTTCGCGACCCGCGATCCTCCCCTATTCGTCTGCCATGGCGCGCTTCACGCAAGACATCACCGCCCGGCCCGACGACATTGACGAGCTGGGGCACGTCAACAATGCCGTCTGGGTCCGGTGGATTCAGGATGTGGCGGTCGCGCATTGGAACGCGGTGGCGCCGCCCGCGCATCGGGACGCCTATATCTGGGTCGTGACTAGGCACGAGATCGACTATCGCGGCAATGTGAAGGCGGGCGAGACGGTGACTGCGGAAACCTGGGTCCCCGACCCACCGAAGGGCGCGCGCTTCGATCGCCATATGCGCTTCACCGACGCCGACGGCCGCGTCAAGGTGGAGGCAGTATCGACCTGGGCGATGCTCGACCGCGCCAGCGGACGGCTGGTCCGGGTGCGACCCGAAATCGCCGCGCCGTTTCTGGGGGACTAAAAAATCCTCCCCTGCCCCGCAGGGGGGGGGGCAGCGAAGCTGACGGAGGGGCCGCCCCGCAGAGGGCGGAATTTTGCCGAGCTGTTCACGGCCGTCTGCGCGGCCACCCCTCCACCACCCGCTGCGCGGGCGGTCCCCCTCTCCTGAGACAAGCTCAGGGGAGGAATGGCTAGCCGCTATTCCGCAGTGCCGTCGCGATCGCGTTGATCGACAGCAATATGCCCTGTTCGATCTTGGGATCGGTCTCGCCCGCGCGATGCCGCTTGAGCAGTTCGACCTGAAGCAGGTTGAGCGGCTCGATATAGGGCAGGCGCAGCTTGATCGACGTCTCGAGCGCCGGATGCTTCTCCAGCAGCCGCGTCTGCCGCGTCACCTCCAGCAACTGGTCGTGCGTCATGCGCCAGCCGTCACCGATGCGCCCGAAAATACCGTCCGCCAATGCGCGATCCTCGACCAGCGCGGCATAGCGACCGGCAATGCCCATATCGGACTTCGCCAGCACCATCTCCATATTCGCCAGCGTCGAAGCGAAGAGCGGCCAGCCCGCCGCCATCTCGCGCAGCAATCCGCGATCCTTGAACGCGGCAAGCGCCTGCCCCACGCCATACCAGCCCGGCAGCATGACTCGCGCCTGGGCCCAGCTGAATACCCAGGGAATCGCGCGCAGATCCTCGATCGCGTCGCTCTTCTTGCGGCTCGCCGGACGGCTGCCAATCTTTAGGCCGGCGATCTCGGCGATCGGCGTCATCTGGCGGAAAAAGGTGGTGAACCCTTCGGTGCCATAGACGAGGTCGCGATAGGCCGCGAACGCCGTGGTCGAAAGCTGCTCCATCGCCCCTTCGAACCGCGCCGCGTCAGCATCCGACAGCCGCTGCGGCTCCAGGCTGGCGAGCAACGTCGCCGACGCCATTGCCTCCAAATTGGTCTGCGCGCTTTCCCGCGTGCCATATTTGGCGGCGATCACCTCGCCCTGTTCGGTGATGCGGATGCGGCCCTGCACCGTGCCCGGCGGCTGCGCCTGGATCGCCGCGAAGGACGAGCCGCCCCCGCGCCCCACCGCACCGCCGCGGCCATGGAACAGCTGCATCCCGATCCCGGCCTCCTCGAACACGGGCTTGAGCGCGGTCGATCCCTTGGACAGGCCCCAGGTCGAGGTGAGGTAGCCGCCGTCCTTGTTCGAATCGGAATAGCCGATCATCACTTCCTGATGCCCGCGCGCCTTCGAGATCGCGGCGATCTCGGGCAGCGCGAACCAGGCGCGCATGATGTCCGGCGCGGCCTCCAGATCGCTGATCGTCTCGAACAGCGGCACCGCCATCACATGCGCCTGCGGCGTCTCGCCGGGGATGTAAAGGCCCGCTTCCTTGAGGAGGATGTTGACCTCCAGCAGGTCGGAAACCGACTGCGCCATCGACACGATATATTGGCTGATCGCCGCGCGGCCGTAGCGCTGATGCGCCTGTGCCGCTTCATGAACGATGGCGAGTTCGGACGCGGTCTCGTCGCTATAGTCGGCATAGCGGCTGGTCAGCGGCCGTGGGCTCGCCAGTTCGCGACGCAGCAGCGCGACACGCGCGTCCTCGTCCAGCGACGCATAATCGCCCTCGACCCCCGCGACCTTCAGCAATTCCCCGACGACGCGCTCATGCACCGCACTATTCTGGCGCATGTCGAGCGTCGCGAGGTGGAATCCGAAAATATCGACCGAACGGATCAGCCGCCCCAGCGCGCCGCTCGACGCCAGCGTCTCTCCGCCCTGCGCAGCCAGCCCCTTGGCGATGGCGGACAGGTCGGCGCGGAAGGCCGCCGGGTCGGCGTAACGTTCGCCCTTGAGCGCGCCGGGCCGTGGCGGTGCCTTGCCGGTCAGGTCGCGATAGGTCGCGGCGAGCCGCGCATAGATGCCCGAAATCGCCCGGCGATAAGGCTCGTCGCTGCGGCTTGCCGCCGCGTCTCCGCTCGCATCGGCCAGCGCCTGAACCCCGTCGTCGATCCGCGCATGGTGCGCCGAGATCGAGATTTCCGCGCCCAGCGCATGGACCGCGTCGAGATAATGGGCGAGCACCGCTTCCGACGAGCGCGCCAGCGTAAGGCGCATCGACTCTGCGGTGACGAACGGATTGCCGTCGCGATCGCCGCCGATCCAGTTGCCGGGGCGCAGGAAGGGCGGGACGCGACTGCCCAGCGCGCGATCCCAGCGGGCATAGAGCGCGGGCAAGGTCGGCAGGAACACGTCGCGCAGATAGGACAGCGCATTCTCGACCTCGTCCGCGACATAGAGCCGCTCGAAGCGCAGCACTCGCGTCTGCCACAGCAACGCCACCTGGCGCACGATCGCCTCATCCACCAGATCGCCGTCCGGGGTTTCGGCGATCTTCTCGTCCTTCATCCGCATCAGTTCGGCGATGCGGTTGCGGTGATCGAGCATCGACTTGCGCCGCACCTCGGTCGGATGCGCGGTCAGCACCGGGGCGACCAGCGCATGTTCGAGCAGCTCCGCGATCCGATCGCGGCCGATGCCATGTTCCTTCAGCTTCGCAACGGCATGTTCGACATCCGCGCCGGGCTCTGCGGCGATCCCCTGCCGGTCCTCCGCCAGATTGGCGAGCATCGAGAACAGCATGAAGCTGCGCACGAAATCGAGCGTCTCGTCGAGGCTGAGGCTGTCCAGCCCCGGATCGATCGAGTCCGCCCCGGCAACGCCGCGGTGCCGGTCGACCGACGCCGATCGGATATATTCGATCCGCCGGAACAGCGGTTCGCCGCCATAGGCGCGGATCACATCGCCAAGGACGCGGCCCAGAAAACGGACATCGGGATTGTTGGTGATCGGGGGTGAACTGGCCATGGGCGCGTGCTGCACTGCGGGATGGTTCACGTCAACGAGTCGGTATCGTCTGTTACCATCCCGCCGCCCATGTCGATTTGCGTGGACTGACAGCGTTGGCGGGCATCGACAAGCCCGGCGCGCCCACCTATCGCCCCGGTGACACAGCAAAAATGAGGACCGCCCAGCCCATGCAGCCCGCCAGCCAGCTTCTCGACCGCGTCCTTGTCCTCGAAATGGTCCGCGTGACCGAAGCCGCGGCGATCGCCGCTTCGACGCTGGTCGGTCGCGGCGACGAAAAGGCCGCCGATGCCGCCGCGGTCGAGGCGATGCGCGCTGCGCTCAACGAACTCTATATGGACGGCACCGTCGTGATCGGCGAGGGCGAGCGCGACGAGGCGCCGATGCTCTATATCGGCGAAAAGGTCGGATCGGCGCCGGGCAAGGGGCCGAAGATCGACATTGCGCTCGATCCCCTGGAAGGCACCACCATCTGCGCCAAGGCGGGTCCCAACAGCCTCGCCGTTTTGGCGATCGCCGAGGAAGGCAATCTGCTCAACGCCCCCGACGTCTATATGGACAAAATCGCGGTCGGCCCGGGGTACCCCGCCGACGCCATCGACCTCGACCGCTCGGTGACCGAGAATATCCGCGCGATCGCCGCGGTGAAGGGCGTCGAGCCGCATGAGATCATCGCCTGCGTGCTGGATCGTCCGCGCCACGAAAAGCTGATCGCCGAACTGCGCTCGCTCGGCTGCGGCGTCGTGCTGATCGGCGATGGCGACGTCGCCGGGGTGATCGCCACCACCGACCCCGACACCACGATCGACGTCTATATGGGCCAGGGCGGCGCGCCGGAGGGCGTGCTCGCCTGCGCCGCGCTGCGCTGCGTCGGCGGCCAGTTCAAGGGCCGCCTGTTGTTCCGCAATGAGGATGAGCGCGCCCGCGCCCGCAAATGGGGCATCACCGATCTCGACAGACAGTACGACCTGTCCGAACTCGCCAAGGGTGACTGCATCTTCGCCGCAACCGGCGTAACCGACGGCTCGCTGCTTCAGGGAGTCAAGCGGATGAAGGGCAAGATGACGACCGAGAGCGTCGTGATGCGCGCCAGTTCGGGCACCGTCCGCTGGGTCAAGGGCGAACATCGCACCGATCGATGAGCGCTGTTCCGGGGGCTCATGCTGATCTGACGGGCGCGGATTGACGGGCGCCCTGCCGTTCGCGCCGCTCGATGCGCTGCTGCTCGCCGCGCTTGCCGCCGCCTATCTCTGGTACGTCCGTGGCGATGGCGGCGGCATCGGGCGCGACGACCGGATCGGCCGCTATCGCCGCTGGATGCGCCGCGCGCCGCTCGCCTTCGGGGCAAGCGCGCTGGCGGCACTGCTGCTGGCAGGGCAATTGAGCGCGCTGGCGAGCCCGCCGGTCGCGTTCGACCCGCTGATCGAACCGGCGCGCACGCTCGCCGGGTTCGGGGGCGATATCCTCCACCTCAAGCTTGCGGTGCTGGCCGGGTTCGGCGGCGGATCGCTGGCCGGCCTGCTGATCGCCTGGTGGCGCGCACGGCGTGGTAAGCGCCAGCTGATGGCGGGCAAGATCGCGGCGCTGCTCCCCCGCACGCCAGGGGAAATAGGGTGGACCGCAGCGCTCGGCATCGTCGCGGGGATCGTCGAGGAACTGTTCTTCCGCCTCGCCCTTCCGCTATTCGCGGCGCGGGTGTCAGGCAGCGCGGAGGTCGGCATGGCGCTCGCCATCGCGCTGTTCGCCTATGCCCATCGCTACCAGGGCTGGGTCGGCATGGCGATGTCGACGCTGGTCGGCGCGCTGCTGGCGATCCTCTATCTCGCCACCGGCCAGCTCTGGTTCGCCATGACCGTCCACGCGCTCCTCAACCTCAACGCGCTCGTGATCCGGCCGTTGTTCGTCAGACCGCACCGGCCCACTCCCCCACCCGGCCACCCATAGAATATACTGAATGGGTGGCCGGGTGCGGGTAACCCCGCAAAGTACTACTTTGCGGGGACCCGTGGGGAGTGGGCCGGTGCCGCCTCAGCAAAGCGCTAGTTCTTCAAACGCCAACCGCTCTTGAAGATCCAGCCGATCACGCCGAGGCAGACCAGCAGGAACGCGGCGGTGAAGCCCAGGCTGATCCCGATCGCGACATCGCCCTTGTCGAAAAACGCCCAGCGGAAGCCGCTGACCAGATAGACGACCGGGTTGGCGAGACTCACCGTGCGCCACGGTTCGGGGAGCATGTTGATCGTATAGAACGCACCGCCCAGGAACGTCAGCGGCGTCACGATCAGCGCGGGGACGAACGAGAGCTGCTCGAACCCCTTGGCCCAGATGCCGATGATGAAGCCCAACATGCTGAACGTCACCGCGGTCAGCACCAGCATCGTCAGCATCATGAATGGATGCGCGATCGGCACATCGACGAACAGCATCGCGGTGACCAGGATCAGCAGTCCGATCGCGATCGACTTGGTCGCCGCCGCGCCGACATAGCCCAGCACCATCTCCCATGCCGATACCGGGGCGGAGAGGAGTTCATAGACGGTGCCCGTGAACTTGGGGAAATAGATGCCGATCGAGGCATTGGAAATCGACAGCTGGAGGAGGTTCATCATGATCAGCCCCGGCACGATGAAGCTGCCGTAAGAAACGCCGTCCAGCTCCTGCATCCGGCTGCCGATCGCCCCGCCGAACACCACGAAATAGAGCGCGGTGGTGATGACCGGCGTGACCAGGCTCTGCCACAAGGTGCGCAGCGCGCGCGCCATTTCGAAGCGATAGATCGCCCAGACGCCGTGATGGTTGAATCCCTTCACGCCGCTTCCTCCCGCTTGGCCGCCACCAGGTCGACGAAAATGTCCTCAAGGCTCGACTTGGACGTATCGAGATCCTTGAACGCGATGTTGAGATCGGCGAGCGTGCGCAGCAGCGACGGGATGCCCGTCCGCTCCGCCTGCGCGTCGAAGGTGTAGCGCAACCGGTGCCCCTCATCCTCCAGGCTCAGCTGCCATCGCGCCAATTCGCCCGGAATCACGGTCATCGGCTCGACCAGCGCGATATCCATTTCGCGCTTGCCCAGCTTCTTCATCAACGCGGCCTTTTCCTCGACCAGCAGCAATTCGCCCTTGTTGATGACGCCCACCCGGTCGGCCATCTCCTCGGCCTCTTCGATATAATGGGTCGTCAGGATGATCGTCGTCCCGCGCTCACGCAGCCGGTGGACCAGCTTCCACATGTCCCGCCGCAGTTCGACATCTACGCCCGCAGTCGGCTCGTCGAGGAACAGGATTTCGGGTTCATGCGCCAGCGCCTTGGCGATCAGGACGCGGCGCTTCATGCCGCCTGACAATTCCATGATCTTCGACTTGCGCTTGTCGTCGAGCGACAGGTCTTTCAGCACCTGATCGATATAGGCGTCGTGCCCCGCACGACCGAACAGGCGGCGGCTGTAGCGCGTTGTCGCCAGCACCGTTTCGAACATGTCGACCGACAATTCCTGCGGCACCAGCCCGATCTTCATCCGCGCGGCGCGGGCATCGGCGATGGTGTCATGGCCATCGACGGTGATCGTCCCGCTGCTGGGCGTGACGATACCGCAGATGATGTTGATCAGCGTCGTCTTGCCTGCGCCGTTCGGCCCGAGCAGCGCGAAAATCTCGCCCTGGTTGATATCGAGATCGACTGCGCCCAGCGCCTTGTGCCCGGAGGCATAGGTCTTGCTGACGCCCCTAACAGATAAAATAGGGTGCCCGGATAAGATCGGCTGCATAGACTGCCCCCGCATGTGGAGCGCGCCATCTAGGGTGGGGGCATGGGCGGAACAAGGCCGCGCCGGTTATTTCGCCTTGGTGCGCGAGGCTTCGACCGCCTGTTTCAGAACTTCATAGGGCACCATGCCGGAGATCACCTGATCGCCGATCACCCAGCTCGGCGTCCCGGTGACACCCAGCTTGCCCGCGGTGTCGAGGTTGCGTGCGACTTCTTCTTCGACCCGCTCGCTGCCGATCGCCTGTTCCGCGCGCGCAGTGTCGAGTCCCGCCGAAGCCGCCGCGGATGCGATCGATGCCTCGCTCAGCTGTCCGGCGGAATAGAGGGCGGTGTGAAAAGGCTTGAACTTACCCTGCTCCGCAGCGGCGAGGCCCCAGCGTGCGGCGACGCGACTCCCCTCGCTCAACACCGGCAGTTCGCGATAGACGATGCGGACGCGCGGGTCCTCGGCCATCAACCGCGCGATCATCGGCAGGCTGGCGCGGCAATAGCCGCACGCATAGTCCATCCATACCGAAACGGTGACGTCGCCCGAGGGATTGCCCTCCCAGGCGCCCGAATAGGGTTCGAAGATCGCGGCGCGATTGGCCGCGACCGCCTTGCCGCTCTCGCGCTCCTGCAACCGCTTCATCGCCTCGGGCAGCAGTTCGGGGTTTTCGAGCACATAGTCGCGCACGACCTGACCGATCGCCTTGTCGTCCTGCTCGCCGTCCGATCCGGCAGTCAACGCCTGCACGCCAAGCACCAGTGCGCCACCGATCGCGCCGGACAACACCAGCGTGCCGACAAGCGCCAGCGGGCTTTTCGCCAATCGTTCGATCACTTGCGCTTCCTGTCCTGCATCATGCCCTGTCCGGCCATGACGATATCCTGCGCACGAATCCAGTCCGGCGATCCCTGGGGCAGCCCGGCCATCGCCGCCTGGCCGCTGGGGATGGCGCGGCCATAATCGCCCATCATGCTCGCCCGCTCCGCCGTGGCGAGCGCAGCGCGTGCAGTGTCGCCCTTGCGTTCATACAGCATCCCGAGCTGATACCAGGCAAAGGGGTTTTCCTTGTCGCGCGCCACCGCCTGCCGCAGCACCCTCTCCGCCTCTTCCAGATGCGCGCGATCCTCGGTCGCGAGCAGGGCATGGCCAAATGTGGTCGCGATCAGCGGCTGGTAATTGGTCAGCGTCGTCGCCTCGCGCAGCGGGACCAGCGCCTCTTTCGGCTTGCCCGATTCGAGCAGGATCTGACCTTTCAGCTCCAGGAAATAGGGGTTTTTGGGTTCGGCCTTCACCAATGCCATCGCTTCGCCCGCCGCCTCCTTGGGATAGCCGCCGAGATGATAGGCATAGGCGCGCGCATAATGTGCGGGGATACTTGTGTCGCTTGCCGGGTAGCGGCGCAGCGTGTCCTTGGGCTCGGCCACATAGCCGCGCAGCTTAGCCTGGACGCGCTGGAATCGCGCCTCGATGTCCGGATCGCTGGGCTTGTTCCAAGCGGGATCCGCCTGAAGATCGGCGGTCAGCGTCGAGATGCGCTCGCCCGACATCGGGTGGCTCATCACATAGCTGGTCTCGCTGCCGCGCTTGAGGCCCCAGCGATATTCCTGCTGCTGGAGCCGCTTGAAAAAGGCCAGCATTCCCTTGCCGGTGATGCCCGCGCCCGAGAGGAACTTGACGCCCGCGGCGTCGGTCGTCGCTTCCTGTGCACGGCTGAAGGCGAGGAAATTGCCGAGTGCCGCCCGTTGTCCAAGCTGCATCAACCCGACGCCCGCTTCGGCGGACCCCGCCGCCATCGCCGCAGCCCCGAGCAACAGGCTCAGGATCGTGATCCCCGTCGCGCCCTGGGCCATCCGTCCCTGCAAGGGCACATGCCCCCCGGTGATATGGCCGAGCTCGTGCGCGATCACGCCCTGAACCTCGTTCGCGCTGCCGGCGGCATCGATCAGCCCGGAATGGAGATAGACTGCCTGTCCGCCCGCCACGAACGCATTGATCGACGGATCGCTGATGACCACGATCCGGACATTGGCCGGCGACAGGTTCGCCGCGCGGATCAGGTCGCGCGACATATCCGCCAGCAATGCCTCGCTCTCCGCATCGCGCAGGATCGACTGGGCATAGGCAGGACTGGTGACGCACAGCAGCAACAGCAGCGCGAACAGGGAGATTAGGCGCTTCATCGGCGGCATCATGGCGGAAAATCCCCCGCGATCAACGGTCGGTTTGACCGGACGCATGGTGCGCACGATGGCCCGAGCCGGATGAACGCGGCCTGAAAAAAGGGCGGAGGCGCACTGATCGCGCCCCCGCCCCTGTTCTGGCTGACCTTCCGATCGGTCAGGCGCCGAAGGTGCGCTGCCACCAGCCGCGGCGCGGAGATCCGCTTTCTTCATCGCCTCCGGCCGTCTCGCCCTCCGACCTTTCGGGTGACGCAGATACGGCAGCGGGCGCTGCAAGGTCCTGGCTGACGGCTTCGACCGCAACCGGCTGCTCTGCGGCAACGGGTTCGGCATCGACCTTCTTGCGACGCGTCCGTTTCGGCTTGGCAGGCGCTTCCTCAGCGACCGGGGTCTCAGCGGGAGCCTCAGCAGCCACGGTTTCCACCGCCGCCGTCTCGGCCATGGCCGGTGCCGCGTCCGTATCGGCCTTTTTGCGGCGAGTCCGCTTCGGCTTGGCCGGAGCTTCCGCCTCCGCAGGAGCCTCTTCGCTCACCGCCTCGGCCCGAACGCCATCGGTGCCAGCGGCATCGGCGTCGGCAGCGGGCGCCGCCTCGGCCTCGACATCGGCTTTCTTGCGACGGCTGCGCTTGGGCTTGGCCGGGGCCGCGTCAACCGCGTCCGCAACCGGCTCGGGCTGGACTTCCGGTTCTGCCGCCTCGGCGGTTTCCTCTGCGCCCTCGCCCTCTCCGGCACCACGGCGACCGCCACGGCGACCACGACGGCGGCGCTTGCGCGGCTCGCCATTCTCGTCCGAAGCCACGGTCTCGGCCGCGTTCGCGGCCTCCTCCTCGCCCTCGGCATTGTCTGCGCCATCCGATTCGGCCTCGGCGGCGTCGTCGCGCGGCGCGTCCGATTCGTCGTCACGACGATTGCGACGGCCACGGCGGCGGCGGCGGCGCTTGCGCCCGGCCTCGCTGTCGCCCTCGTCACGCTCGCGACGTTCGCGCGGCGCGCGTGCCTCGACCTCTTCGTCCTCTTCCTCCTCGTCGATCTCCTCGACGACATCCTCCTCGACCTCTTCGATCGCGGCAGCGAATTTGGGCGCGTGCAGCGGCGGCGGGCCGCTCGCTTCTACCGACATGCGCGCGCCTTCCAGCTCGCCGTCGGAGAGGATTTCGACCCTCACCCCATAACGATCCTCGATCTCGGCGATGTCGGCGCGCTTGTTGTTGAGGACGTAGAAGGCCGCTTCCTGGCTGCACCGCAGCGTGATGTGCGACCCGCGGCCGCGTGCGGCCTCGTCCTCGATCATGCGCAGCGCGCTGAGCCCCGCCGACGATGCGGTGCGGACCAGCCCGGTGCCCTCGCAATGCGGGCACTGGCGCGTCGACGCTTCGAGCACCCCGGTGCGCAGCCGCTGGCGGCTCATTTCCATCAGCCCGAACGCGCTGATCCGGCCGACCTGGATGCGGGCGCGATCGTTCTTCAGCGCCTCCTTCATCGCCTTCTCGACCTTTCGGACGTTGGACGAGTGGTCCATGTCGATGAAGTCGATGACGACAAGGCCGGCCATGTCGCGCAGCCGCAACTGGCGCGCGATTTCCTGCGCGGCCTCAAGGTTGGTGGCGGTCGCCGTCTGCTCGATCGAATGCTCGCGAGTCGATCGGCCGGAGTTGATGTCGATCGACACCAGCGCCTCGGTCGGATTGATGACGAGATAGCCGCCGGACTTGAGCTGCACCACCGGGTGGTACATTGCCGACAATTGCTCCTCGACCCCGGCGCGCTGGAACAGCGGCACGGCGTCGCTGTAATGCTTCACCTTCTTGGCGTGGCTCGGCATCAGGAGCTTCATGAAGTCCTTGGCCTGGCGATAGCCGTCATCGCCCTCGACGATCACCTCGTCGATATCCTTGTTATAGATATCGCGGATCGCGCGCTTCATCAGGTCGCTGTCGCCATAGACCAGAGCGGGCGCCGAAGATTGCAGCGTCTTTTCGCGAATCTCGTCCCACAGCCGGGCGAGATAGTCGAAGTCGCGCTTGATCTCGGTCTTGGTGCGCTGAAGCCCGGCGGTGCGGACGATGCAGCCCATCGACGGCGGCAGCTTCAGGTCCGACATGATCGTCTTGAGGCGCTTGCGATCGGCAGCCGAGCTGATCTTGCGGCTGATCCCGCCGCCATGCGCGGTGTTGGGCATCAGCACGCAATAGCGACCGGCGAGCGACAGATAGGTGGTCAGCGCCGCACCCTTGTTGCCGCGCTCTTCCTTGACGACCTGAACCAGCAGCACCTGGCGGCGGCGGATCACGTCCTGAATCTTGTAGCGGCGGCGCAGGCTCATGCGACGCTGGCGCAGCGCCTCGACCTGATCGTCATTGCCCTTGCGCCCGCGACGGCGGCGACCGCCCTTGCCGGACTCGCCTTCACCCTCGGCGTCGCCTTCGGCCGCCTCGGCATGTTCCTCGTCCTCGTCGGCCGGACGCTCGAGCACCTCGACCTCGCCGTCCTCGTCGTCATGATCCTCGTCGCCGTCATCCGCCTCGCGCAGCGCGGCTTCCTCGGCGGCGTGCTCGGCTTCCTCGCGCAACAGCGCCTCGCGATCCTCTTTGGGGATCTGATAATAGTCGGGATGGATTTCGCTGAACGCCAGGAAGCCGTGGCGATTGCCGCCATATTCGACGAACGCCGCCTGAAGCGACGGTTCGACGCGGGTTACCTTTGCCAGATAGATATTGCCCTTGAGCTGTTTGCGCTCGGCACTCTCGAAATCAAACTCCTCGATTCGGTTTCCTTTGACGACCGCCACGCGGGTCTCTTCCCGGTGGCGTGCGTCGATCAGCATACGCATGGTCATTGATGAGTCTCCGGGCGCGCCGGGCGGATGTCAGCCGCGGCGCGCGAACAAGATTGCGCCCCGTCAAAGCGGGGGCGCAGGGGTTTGGTGATGCCTCTGCTGCACTGGCACGGCCGGACCCGTGGGTCCCGGCCTCCGCCGCCGCGCGCGCGACCGCCTGAGCGGTGCGGTGCGGGATGGACGGAAATTGCCTCATGCAGCGTCAACCTGAAATGCCGGGCCAAATGGGGCCGACGATGGGTTGCCGGATACGCAGATGCGGTCCGACAGGCTCGCTGCCTAGCACCCGCCGCGCGGCGCGGCAACATTTCGCGTGCGATCCGTCCAGCGGCAACTTCATGCCGCCGCAGCGGCAAAAACATGCCGAATCAGGAATTAACCGCACCGCTTCACTGCGATGGAAGGTGCCGGGGTCTAGATCGGGAGGGTCAGGGTTACATTTGTTGTGAGTAACTGTGCATGCTTTTGGGCTGGACCCCCCCCAGCCCGGCGCGGCATATCGCCCGGGTGTCTTTTTTCCTCGCCCTCCTCGCCGGCTTTCTGAACGGCGCGCCGAGTTGGGCAGGGACCATTCGCGACATCGACGTCCAGTCGAGCCGCATCGTGATCCGCTTCGACGCGCGGGTGGCAGAGGCGAGCAGCTTTCTGCTCGCCGGGCCGAACCGGATCGCGATCGATCTGATGGGCGCGCGCCCCGGCGCTGCGCCCGACCGGACACGCGGCCCGGTCGCAGCGGTGCGACAGGCCGCGCATGGCGACGGCGCGCGCGTCGTGTTCGACCTCGCCCGTCCGGCGATCGTGACCGAGGGGCGCTTCGCAGCCGATGGCGCGACGCTGACGCTGGAATTGCGCACGGTCGATGATGCCCGCTTCGCCCGCGCTGCCGCGGAAGGCCGGATGAGCTTCCTCCCGCCGTTCAGCTTCGCGCGCGCGTCCAGCCGCCACGTCTATAGCGTCTCCGCCCCGGTGCCCCCCAAGCCCGCACCATTCACGCTGCCGCGCATTTACGGCCGTGACGACGATCGCCCGCTGGTGGTGATCGATCCCGGCCATGGCGGTCGCGACCCCGGTTCGATCTCGGCGGACGGACTGCACGAGGCGGATCTTGCGCTCGAGATTTCCAAGGCGATCCGCGACGAGCTGGTCGCATCGGGCCGGGTGCGCGTCGCGCTGACCCGCGAGGACGATCGCTACCTGATCCACCGCGACCGGTTCGAAATCGCCCGCAAGCTGGGCGCCGCGCTCTTCATCTCGGTCCATTGCGACGCGGCGCACACGCCAAGCGCCAGCGGGGCAACCGTCTATACGCTGTCGGAAGTCGCATCGGACAAGGAAGCCGCGCGCCTCGCCGCGCGCGAGAACAAGTCCGACATTCTCGCCGGGATCGACCTCGACGGCCAGAATCGTGACGTCTCCTCGATCCTGATCGACCTGACCCAGCGCGAAACGATGAACGCGTCGGCAAAGTTCGCCCGGCTGCTCAGCCGCGAGGCACAGGGGCTGATCCCGGTGAAGGAAAACCCGCATCGTATGGCATCGCTGCTGGTGCTCAAGGCGCCGGACATGCCGTCGATCCTGTTCGAAACCGGCTATATCTCGAACCCCGGGGATGTCGCGCTGCTCAATTCGCGCGACGGCCGCAAGCGGATCGCGCAAAGCGTCAATCGCGCGGTGGCGATCCATTTCGCGACACGGATGGCGTCGCGCTAGGTTCGATCCACCCGGCATTCGATTTGAGCCGTCCTGCGCTATCCTCGCTTTCGGTGTCGCGACCCCCGTCCCGTCCCCCGTCCGTCGCAAAGGCGGGTGGCATGACCGGCGTATCCTGCTAAACCCCGCGCGCGATGGCCGATCAGTACCAACCCAATTTCACGCTCAAGTTCACGCGCGAGGATGTCGGCAACCGTTTTGCGGAACTCCGCAAAAAATGGTGGTTTCGCATCCTGGCCTGGCTTGCGCTGCTCGCCGGGCTCGGCACGATCGCGCTCTGGGCGCTGTTTTTGCGCGACCTGCCGTCGGTTGACAGGCTGCGCACCTACGAGCCGCCGCTGCCGACCAATATCCGCGCCGGCGACGGGATGCCGCTGCGCAGCTATGCGCGCGAGCGCCGTGTCGAATTGTCGTTCGAGGAATATCCCGAACTGATGGTCGGCGCGTTCCTCTCGGCCGAGGACAAGACCTTTTTCCAGCATAGCGGCGTCGACTATCCGGGCCTGATCCGTGCCGCCTGGCAAGGGCTGGTGAGCGGCGAGACGCCGCGCGGGACCTCGACCATCACCCAGCAGGTGGCAAAGAACCTGCTGCTGACCAACGAGGTCAGCTATGTCCGCAAGGCACGCGAGGCGATCCTCGCCTTCCGCATCGAAAATTCGCTGAGCAAGCAGCAGATCCTTGAGCTCTATCTCAACCAGATCGCGCTCGGCCGGAACGCCTTCGGCGTCGAAGCTGCGGCCAACGCCTATTTCGACAAGAGCGTCCGCGAGCTGACGCTGCCGCAATTCGCCTATCTGGCGATCCTGCCCAAGGGGCCGAGCAACTATATGCCCGAGCGGCACGAGAAGCGCGCGATCGAACGCCGCAACTGGGTGCTGGGCCAGATGCGAGAGAATGGCTATATCGATCAGGCGCAGCTCGACGCCGCGCTCGCCGCGCCGCTGGGCGCGGTGCCGCGCAAGACGCCCAGCACCGATCCATTGGGCGGCTATTTCATCGAAGAGGTCCGCCGCCAGCTGATCGACAAATTCGGCGAGACCGAGGAGTCGGGACCGTACAGCGTCTATGCGGGCGGGCTGTGGGTGCGCACCTCGTTCGATCCGGAAATCCAGAAGGCGGCGCAAAAGGCGCTGCGTGAGGGCCTGCTGCGGTACGACCGCGGGCGCGGCTGGTCCGGCCCGATGCGCGAGGCCTCGTTCGAGGGCGATGGCTGGCGCAGCGCGCTGCTCAACCACAATATCGACCTCGATTATGAGGACTGGCGCGCCGCGATCGTCATTTCGAAAGACGCGTCGAGTGCGCAGATCGGCTTCGGCGACGGCCGTACCGGCACCCTGCCGCGCGGCGGCGCGCAGATGCCGGTGCGTGGCAAGGGCGGAACCGCCTTCGCTGCACTGAAGCCCGGCGACGTGATCGCGGTGGCCCCCGCAGGCGGCACATTCGCGCTACGCTCGATCCCCAAGATTTCGGGCGGCATGGTGGTCGAGGACCCGCGCACCGGTCGCATCCTGGCGATGCAGGGCGGGTTCGACGCGACGGTCCAGGCGTTCAACCGCGCCACCCAGGCGCAGCGCCAGCCGGGATCGACGATCAAGCCGATCGTCTACGCCGCCGCACTCGAAAACGGGATGACCCCTGCCTCGATCATCGTCGATGGCCCCTTCTGCGTCTGGCAGGGCGCCGCGCTGGGCGAAAAATGCTTCCGCAACTTCGGCGGCACCCGCGGCGCGGGTCCCAAGACGATGCGCTGGGGCATCGAACAGTCGCGCAACCTGATGACCGTCCAGGCGGCGAACCAGACCGGCATGGACAAGGTGGTCGACCTGATGCAGCGCACCGGGGTCAGCCAGCAGAAATATCCGCCCTATCTCTCCTATGCGCTCGGCGCGGGCGAGACGACGGTGATGCGGATGGTCAATGCCTATTCGATCCTGGTCAATCACGGCCGCGCGCTCAACCCGACGCTGATCGACTTCGTCCAGAACCGCCACGGCAAGGTCGTCTGGCCGGAAAATTGGCGCCCCTGCGATCGCTGCAACATGCCCGACTGGGACGGCAAGCCGATGCCGCGCCCCGTGATCCGCTCGCGTCAGGTGCTCGACGCGATGAGCGCCTATCAGATGGTCCATATCACCGAAGGCGTGATCCAGCGCGGCACCGCGACGGTGCTGCGCGACCTCGGCCGCCCGATCATGGGCAAGACCGGCACCTCGTCCGGCCCGCGCGACGTATGGTTCGTCGGCGGCACGCCCCAGATGATCGCCGGCCTCTATATGGGCTATGACACGCCGACCAATCTGGGCGGCTATGCCCAGGGCGGAACGATCGCCGCGCCGATCTTCAAGGCGTTCGCGCAAAAGGCGTATGAGGGGCTCGACGTGCTGCCCTTCACGGCACCCGCCGGCATCCGCATGGTGCGCATCGACCGCACCACCGGCAAGCGGGTGTTCGGCGCCTGGCCCGGCACCGACCCCAAGGGCGCGGTGATCTGGGAAGCGTTCAAGCCCGAAAGCGAGCCGCGCCGACGGACGATGCGCGACGAAGAGGAAGCGCCCAAGGCGGAGGTCAAGAAAAAGGCCGTGCGCCAGGAAGGGCCGCGCGACAGCGACTTCTTGCAACGCGAGGGCGGAATCTATTAGCGGCACTATTTCGTCGCCCCAGCGGAAGCTGGGGCCTCGTGCCTCACGCCGCTCGCTTGCGGCTTGAGACCCCAGCTTCCGCTGGGGTGACGATTTGTTTGAAAGGTTTCTACGATGCGCGCCGAAGCGCAGGCTTACGCCGACAAGATCAATGCCGCGCTCGCGCTGCTCCGCCGGTTCATCGACTGGGACAAGGCGCTGCGTCGGCTCGACGAACTCAACGCCCGGGTCGAGGACCCGACGCTGTGGGACAACCCCAAGGCCGCGCAGGACGTGATGCGCGAGCGCCGTCGCCTCGACGAATCGATCACTGCGACGCGTGCGATCGAGCGCGAGCTCGCCGAGACCAGCGAGCTGATCGAGATGGCCGAAGCCGAGGGCGACGAAGAGATGGCGGTCGAGGGGACGCAGGGCCTCGCCGCGCTGGCCGAACGCGCCGAGCAGGACAAGGTCAAGGCCCTCCTGTCGGGCGAGGCCGACGCCAACGACACCTATCTCGAAGTCCATTCGGGCGCGGGCGGCACCGAAAGCCAGGACTGGGCCGAAATGCTCCAGCGCATGTACACGCGCTGGGCCGAGCGCCATGGGTTCAAGGTCGAGCTGATGGACTATCACGCCGGCGAGCAGGCGGGAATCAAGTCCGCGACGCTGCTGATCAAGGGCGAGAATGCCTATGGCTATGCCAAGACCGAAAGCGGCGTGCACCGGCTGGTCCGCATCTCGCCCTATGACAGCTCTGCGCGGCGCCACACCAGCTTCTCGTCGGTCTGGGTCTATCCGGTGATCGACGATTCGATCGATATCGAGATCAACGAGAGCGACCTCAAGATCGACACCTATCGCGCGTCGGGTGCGGGCGGACAGCACGTCAACACCACCGATTCGGCGGTGCGCATCACCCACGTGCCCAGCGGCATCATCGTTGCCAGCCAGCAGGACCGCTCGCAGCACAAGAACCGCGCGACCGCGATGGGGATGCTGAAGGCCCGGCTGTACGAGGCCGAACTGGCCAAGCGCGAGGCCGCGGCGCTGGGCGAATATACCGCCAAGACCGAAATCGGCTGGGGCCACCAGATCCGCTCCTACGTCCTCCAGCCCTATCAGCTGGTGAAGGACCTGCGTACCGGGGTGACCTCCACCGCACCGTCGGATGTGCTTGACGGAGCACTCGACCCGTTCATGGCTGCTGCGCTATCACAGCGCGTGACCGGCGAGACGGTCGAGGTGGAGGACGTGGATTGAGACTGGCGGGCGCTGCGCTGATCCTGACCCCCGCGCTGATGCTGGCCGGGTGCGACGAGACGCGGCCGCGCCCCCAGCCGACCCCGGCGGAGGAGGTCAGATTCCCAGATGCGGACCGCCCGGTCGCCACCATCGTGTCGGCGCGCTGGTCGACCGAGGAGGCGCGCGACCGGCTCAATGAAGCCGACACGGTGATGAACCGTGCGGACATCCGCCCCGGCATGACCGTCGCCGATATCGGCGCGGGCGAGGGCTATTACACGATCCGCCTGGCCCAGCGCGTCGGCAAGGACGGTCGGGTGCTGGCCGAGGACATCATCCCCGAGGTGCGCGATGCACTCGCCCAGCGCGTCGCGCGCGAGCGGCTCGACAATGTCAGCGTGCGCCTCGGCGAACCCGACGACCCCAAGCTGCCCGACAACAGCTTCGACCGGATCTTCATGGTCCATATGTATCATGAGATCGAGCAGCCCTATGAGTTCCTCTGGCGAATGCGCCCATCGCTGCGCAAGGACGGGCTGGTCGTCGTCGTCGATGCCAATCGCGAAACGCAGAATCACGGCACCCCGCCCGACCTGCTGAAATGCGAATTCGCGGCGGTCGGCTATAGGTTGGTGTCGATGCGCGACATGCCCTCGGCGGGCGGCTATCTCGCCATGTTCCGGGCCGAGGGGCCGCGCCCCGATCCCGCCGCGATCCGCGCCTGCCCCAATCGCGGCGTGCCTTCACCCAGCGCTGGCGCGACGCCGCAGGGCGACGAGTAGGTCACAGCAATCCCGCGGCGCGAAAGCTCCACATCGCCCCGCTCCGCCCGACCACGACATGATCGACCAGCCGCGACTCGATCGTCTCAAACGCACGGGCGAGGCGACCGGTGGTTTCGCGATCGGCACGGCTGGGCCACGCCTCGCCCAGCGGATGGTTATGCGCCATCATTACGCGCGGGGCATCGAGCAGAAGCGCATCGGCAACGATCCGCCGCACCGGCAGGTCGAGCGATCCGCTGCACGGCGACACGATCCGCAAGGTGCCAAGCACCTGTCCGCCGGGCGTGCAATAGGCGAAGGCAGCAACCTCGCGCGGCTCATGCGCGATACTTGCCGCAAGCAGGTTGGCCAGCGCGCCGAAACGGGAATCCGGGGTGGGGTCGCACGACTCGCCAGCCATGGCTCCAGCCTCGCCAGCGTCGGCTGCCGGGTCGAGCGCAACCACATCCGGTCTGGAGCATCATTCCTCCATTTCGGATCAACCGTGCTTGGCGGACCTCCGGCGCTCGGCTAGGCTCGCTTCATGCGGCAATATCTCCACCTGATGGAACGCGCGCTGCGCGACGGCGCGGTGCAGAACGACCGGACCGGCGTCGGCACGCGCAGCGTGTTCGGCCATCAGATGCGCTTCGATCTCAGCGAGGGCTTCCCGCTGCTGACGACCAAGAAGCTGCATATCCGCTCGATCTTCATCGAACTTCTCTGGTTCCTGCGCGGCGACACCAATGTGAAGTGGCTGCAGGACCGCCGGGTCAGCATCTGGGACGAATGGGCCGATGAACAGGGCGATCTCGGCCCGGTATACGGCAAGCAATGGCGCGACTGGGAGGCGCCCGATGGCCGCCATATCGACCAGATCAAGGAGTTGATCGAGACGCTGAAGACCAATCCGGCGTCGCGCCGCATGGTCGTCTCCGCCTGGAACCCGGGCGAACTCCACGCGATGGCGCTCGCGCCGTGCCACTGCCTGTTCCAATGCCATGTCGCGGACGGCAAGCTGTCGCTCCAGCTCTACCAGCGCAGCGCCGACATCTTCCTCGGCGTGCCCTTCAACATCGCCAGCTACGCGCTGCTCACCCATATGCTCGCCCAGCAATGCGATCTCGAGGTCGGCGAGTTCATCTGGACCGGCGGCGATTGCCATCTCTATTCCAACCATGTCGAACAGGCCGAATTGCAGCTGTCGCGGGCACCCGGCCCGCTCCCGCGCCTCGAAATCCTGCGCAAGCCGCCGTCGATCGACGCGTACGAGTATGAGGATTTTGCTCTGCACGACTATGTCGCGCAGCCGCACATCAAGGGCGCGGTGGCGGTCTGATCACCTTCCATCTCGCACGCGCCGATAATGGCGTGATCGGGGTCGATGGCGACCTGCCCTGGCGGCTGCCCGCTGACCTCAGGCGCTTCAAGGCGCAGACCATGGGCAAGCCGATGGTGATGGGCCGCAAGACGTTCGAGAGCTTCCCCAGCCCGCTGCCCGGTCGCCGCCATATTGTGCTGACCCGCGACCCCCACTGGCACGCGGACGGCGCGGAGGTGGTGCATTCGGTCGAACAGGCGCTCGCGACCGCAGGCGATGGCGAAATCGCGGTGATCGGCGGCGCGGAAATCTTTGCGCTGTTCCTCGACCGCGCCGACCGGGTCGAACTGACCGAGGTGCATGTGTCGCCGAAAGGCGACGCGATCGTCCCCGCCTTCGGGCCGGAGTGGCAAGAGATCGCGCGCGAGGATCACCCGACGGAGGGCGAGCGCCCCGCCTATAGCTTCGTCACCCTCACCCGCTCACCCTGATCGTCACCCCGGCCTTGTGCCGGGGGCCACTGTGCCGCAAAACCCTGAGCGATCGGATGCGCGGCACGGTGGATGCCGGGACATGTCGGCATCACGAATGGGGGATGCGATGAAGAAATGGCTGTGGGGCGCACTCGCCCTCATCGTAGTGGCAGTCGCCGCCTTCCTCATCCTCGCCCCCGGCATCGTCGAGCGCGGCATGAACAAGGTCGTCGCGACCAGCCTCCCCAATGTCACCCCCGAGACCCGCAGGCTGCACGCGACCCTTCCGATCGCCGACATGCACGAGGACACGCTGCTGTGGAAACGCGACCTGCTCGACCGCGCCGATCGCGGCCATGTCGACCTGCCCCGGCTGATCGACGGCAATGTCGCGCTCCAGGTCTTCTCCTCGGTCACCAAGACGCCCAAGAACCAGAATTACGACGCCAACAGCGCCGACACCGACAACATCACGCTGCTCACCGTCGCCCAGCTCCAGCCGCCCCGCACCTGGACCTCGCTGCTCGAACGCTCGCTTTACCACGCGCAAAAGCTCGACCGCGCCGCCGCCCGCTCCGGCGGGCAACTCCACGTCATCCGCTCGCCCGGCGAGCTCGACGCGCTGCTGGCCGCACGCGCGGCGGGGCAAAAAGCGGTCGGCGGCCTGCTCTCGATCGAGGGGCTGCACAATATGGAAGGCAAGCTCGACAATCTCGACCGGCTTTACAATGCGGGCTTCCGCATGGCGGGCCTTGTCCATTTCTTCGACAACGAACTCGCCGGATCGATGCATGGCGAGAAGAAGGGCGGGCTGACCCCGCTCGGCCGCCAGACCGTGCGACGGATGGAACAGCTCGGCATGATCGTCGACATCGCCCATTCGAGCCACGCGACCGTCGCCGAGGTGCTCAGGATCGCCAAGCGCCCCGTCGTCTCCAGCCATGGCGGGGTACAGGCGGTGTGCAAGGTCAACCGCAACCTCTCCGACGCCGAGATTCGCGGCGTCGCCAAAACCGGCGGGGTGGTCGGCATCGGCTATTGGGACGCCGCGATCTGCGGCACGGAACCGGCGAAGGTAGCCGAAGCGATCGCGCATGTCCGCGATCTCGTCGGGATCGACCATGTCGGCCTCGGTTCCGACTTCGACGGCGCGGTGACCACCGGCTTCGATACGTCGCAGCTGATCTATGTAACCCAGGCGCTGGTGGATCGCGGCTTCACGCCGGAAGAGATCGGCAAGGTCATGGGCGGCAACGTGCTGCGCGTGCTGCGCGCGGGGATGGTGCCACGCTAATTCCTCCCCTGCCGCGCAGGGGAGGTGGCAGCACGAAGTGCTGACGGAGGGGCCGCCCCGCAGAGGGCGGAATTTTGCCGAGATGCTGTCGGCCGTCTGCGCGACCGCCCCTCCACCACCCGCTGCGCGGGCGGTCCCCCTCCCCCAGCAAGCTGGGGGAGGAATTGCGGAGGATTTGATTCCTCTCGTCCTGACCTTATAGCCCCGCGCATGGAGCGCCTGGACGGAGCGGCTTCGGTCCCCGCGCAGTTGCGCGGCGGGATCGTCGCGCTGGGGAATTTCGACGGCTTTCACCGCGGCCACCAGGCGGTGGTGGGCCGGGCGGTGAGCCGCGCCCGCGCCGAAGGCCGCCCGGCGATCGTCGCGACCTTCGATCCGCATCCGGTGCGGCATTTCCAGCCCGACACCCCGCCTTTCCGCCTCACCACGCTCGACCAGCGCGAGCGGCTGTTCGCGGCGGCGGGCGCGGACGCGATGCTGGTCTTCCAGTTCGACGGCACGCTCGCCTCCCTTTCGGCGCGCGCATTCGCGGAGCAGCGGCTGTGCGGCCTGATCGGCGCAGGCGGGGTCGTCACCGGCGCGGACTTCACCTTCGGCAAGGGCCGCGACGGTAATGTCGCGGTGCTGGCGCAACTGGGCGCGGAGCTGGGCTTCAGCGTCGATACCGTCGCCCCCGTTTCGGAGGATGACCAGATCATCTCCTCGAGCCGCATCCGCGATGCGCTGCGCGAAGGCCGCCCGCGCGATGCCGCCGCGCTGCTCACCCGCCCCTTCGCAATCGAGGGGGTGGTGGAGCCCGGCGCCAAGCTCGGCCGCGACCTCGGCTACCCCACCGCGAACCTCCGCCTGGGCAGCTATCTGCGCCCGCGCTACGGCATCTATGCGGTGCGCGGACGGCTGTCGGACGGCACTGTCCTCGATGGCGTCGCCAATCTCGGCATTCGCCCGACCATCGACCCGCCGGTCGAGCTGCTCGAACCCTATTTCTTCAACTTTTCGGGCGATCTCTACGGTCAGACCATCGAGGTCGAACTGATCGAATTCCTCCGCGACGAGGCGAAATACGACGATCTCGACGCGCTCAAGGTCCAGATCGCGCGCGATTGCGATGCGGCACGGGAAGCTTTGCGAATTATCTAGCCCCTCCCCTTCAGGGGAGGGGTTGGGGTGGGGCCTGTCCTCTTGGCGGTCGGTCTCGGTGAGACTGAAATGCCCCACCCCCAACCCCTCCCCTGAAGGGGAGGGGCTTGAGATGCTTCCACCTTCCGCAGCTTTCCTCTAATCGGCGCAAACTCATGACCGACACACCTGACTCGCAGCGCGCCCAAGCGCCCGACTATCGCGACACCGTCTTCCTGCCGAAGACCGACTTCCCGATGAAGGCGGGCCTCGCCGCCAAGGAACCGGCGATCCTCGAACGCTGGGCCAAGCTCGGCGTCTACGACCGCCTCCGCGAGCAGCGGAAGGGCCGCGAACGCTTCATCCTCCACGATGGCCCGCCCTATGCGAATGGCGACATTCACATGGGCCATGCGATGAACAAGGTCCTCAAGGACATCATCGTTCGCAGCCAGTCGTTGATGGGCAAGGACGCGCCCTATGTCCCCGGCTGGGACTGTCACGGCCTGCCGATCGAGTGGAAGATTGAGGAAGCCTATCGCGCCAAGAAGCTGAACAAGGACGAGGTCCCCGCGGCCGAATTCCGCGCCGAATGCCGTGCCTATGCCGAGAAATGGGTCGCAGTGCAGCGCGAACAGTTCGAGCGGATCGGCATCATGGGCGATTGGGAAGACCCCTATCTCACCATGAAGTTCGACGCCGAGGCGACGATCGCCGGTGAACTGCTCAAATTCGCGACCAGCGGCCAGCTTTATCGCGGGGCCAAACCGGTGATGTGGTCGCCGGTCGAAAAGACCGCGCTGGCCGAGGCCGAGGTCGAATATGAGGACGTCGTCTCGACCCAGATCGACGTCGCGTTCGAGATCGTCGATGCGCCGAATGCGCCATGGCTGCACGGTGTCTCAGCCGTAATCTGGACGACCACGCCTTGGACGATTCCCGTGAACCAAGCCCTCGCTTATGGCGAGGACGTCGAATATGCCGTGATGACCGTCCATTTCGAGACTACGCCCGGTACCGGTGACGGTTTTAATCGGATCGCACAGACCGATCCCGTGCTGCGTTGTCTGGATGATGGACGGGTTCTGATAGCGTCCAAACTTGTGGGTGAGGTTCAGAAGCGCATCCGATCTTCGGTTGCCAGCGCAGCCGGAAATGAAGGCTACGAGATCTCGTTCGACGTCAGCGACGCCTTCCCAGGCTCCGACCTCGCCGGTGCCACCGCCCGACACCCGATGCACCACCTCGGCGGCTTCTTCGCCAAGCCGCGCCCCTTCCTGCCCGGCGAGTTCGTCACCACCGACGCCGGCACCGGGCTCGTCCATATGGCGCCCGATCATGGCGAGGACGATTTCCTGCTGTGCAAGGCGCATGGCATCGACCCGGTGTTCGCGGTCGATGGGGCCGGCATGTACCGCGCCGACTGGGCGTGGCTCGGCGGTCAGGGATCGGTGATCAACAAGAAGTTCGTCGCTTCCGACGGCCCGATCTGCACCGACCTGCGCGAAGCGGGCGCGCTGCTCGCCGCGTCGGATGATTTCGCGCACAGCTATCCGCATAGCTGGCGGTCCAAGGCGAAGATCATCTTCCGCGCCACCCCGCAATGGTTCATCCCGATGGATGGCAATAAAAGCCCCTCCCCTTCAGGGGAGGGGTTGGGGGTGGGGCCTGTCAGTCTCACAGAGACCGACCGCCCAGAGGATAGGCCCCACCCCAACCCCTCCCCTGAAGGGGAGGGGCTAAGAACGCCCGGCTCCGCCGCCGACGAACTCCCCGCCTTCGCCGCGCCTGCAGGCTTCGGCCCGATCGTGAACCCCACCCATGGCAACGCCCCCACCCTCCGCAACCTCGCGCTCGACGCCATCGAGCGGACCCGCTGGGTCCCCGCGCGCGCCGAAAACCGAATTCGCTCGATGGTCGAACAGCGCCCCGACTGGGTCATCTCCCGCCAGCGCGCCTGGGGCGTGCCGATCCCGCTCTATGTCCATCGCCAGAGCGGCGATTACCTCCGCGACGAGGCGGTCAACGCCCGCATCCTCGACGCCTTCCGGGCCGGAGGTGCCGATGCGTGGTTCGGGGCGGATCATCAGGCGTTGCTCGGCCCGGGCTACGACCTCGCCGATTATGAGGTGGTCAACGACATCCTCGACGTGTGGTTCGACTCGGGTTCGACCCACAGCTTCGTGATCGAGGCGCGCTATGGGACAGGCACCCGCGCCAACCTGTATCTCGAAGGGTCCGACCAGCATCGCGGCTGGTTCCAGTCCTCGCTGCTCGAAAGCTGCGGCACCCGCGGCCGCGCGCCCTATGACGCCGTCCTGACCCACGGCTTCGCGCTCGACGGACAGGGACGCAAGATGTCCAAGTCGCTCGGCAACGTCGTCGATCCGCTCAAGATCATCGGTGAGAGCGGCGCCGACATCCTGCGGCTATGGGTCGCGCAGACCGACTATTTCGAGGATGTCCGCATCGGCAAGGAGGTGCTCGCCGGAACCAGCGACGCCTATCGCAAGATCCGCAACACCTTCCGCTACCTGCTCGGCGCACTCGACGGGTTCGGCGATGCCGAGAAGGTCTCGGTCGAGAAGATGCCCGAGCTGGAGCTATACATTCTCCACAAGCTCGGGATGCTGGACGTCGAATTGCGCGCGGCGGCCGAAGCGTTTGAGTTCAATCGCTACGCCCGCGCCTTGTCGGACTTCATGAATGAAGACCTGTCGGCCTTCTTCTTCGATATCCGCAAGGACTGTCTCTATTGCGACGCGCCCGGCGATCCCAAGCGGCGGGCGTACAGAACGGTCCTCGACATCCTGTTCCACGCCCTGGTCCGCTATGCCGCGCCGATCCTCGCCTTTACGGCGGAGGAAGTGTGGCAGGCGCGCTTCCCGTCCGAAGACGGATCGGTCCATTTCCTCGAATGGCCCGAGCTGCCGTCGCTCCCCGGTGACGACGCCGTCTCGACCGAATGGGAGGATATCCGCCGCCAGCGCGAGGCCGTGACCGAGGCGATCGAGCCGCTGCGCCGCGAAAAGACGATCCGCTCCAGCCTCGAGGCAGAAGTGACCGTGCCGGACATGCTGCGCCCCGCTGCCGAACTGGCCGAAGTGTTCATCGTCGCGGACGTCCATCAGGGCGATGGCGAGACGGTGCGCGTGACCCGCACCGACCACAAGAAATGCGGTCGCTGCTGGCGGCTGTTGCCAGAGGTTGAAGCCGATGGCGCGCTGTGCCACCGCTGCACCAAGGTGGTATCATGACACGCAACCGGACGATCGGCTTCATCCTCGCCCTGCTCATCTTCGTCGCCGATCAGGCGATGAAGGCGTGGGTGGTCGAGGGGCTGGGCATCGATGCGCCGGGCAAGGCGATCGAGGTGGTGTCCTTCTTCGACCTGCGCTTCGTCGCCAATATCGGCGTATCGCTCGGCCTGCTGGCGGCGGAGACCGATACGATGCGCTGGGGGCTGGTCGCGCTCACCGCCGCGATTGCGGGCGGCGTGGGCTGGTGGATGCTCAAGGAGCAGAACCGCCAGGACCTGTTCGCCCTGTCGCTGGTGCTGGGCGGCGCGCTCGGCAATATCGTCGATCGGGTCCGCTTCGGCTATGTCGTCGATTATGCCGATCTGCACTTTGGCGAATGGCGCCCTTTTTTGGTCTTCAATGTCGCCGATGCTGCGATTACCATCGGCGTCCTGATCCTGCTCATCCGGGCGCTGTTCGTGCGTGAGAAACCCAAGGCCGAGAATAGCGGCGCCCCTGTGGAGAATGCCAATGCGTAAGTCCGTGCTTGTCGCCGCTGTTTGCGGCTCGGCGACCCTGCTCGCCAGCTGCGGCGGCGGCCTGTTGGACCGCAAGCGTCCCGACGAATTCGCCGTTGCGCGTCAGGCGCCGCTGGTGATCCCGCCCGATTTCGCGATGCGACCGCCCCAGCCCGGCGCCCCGCGCCCGCAGGACGCCGGCGGCCCCTCGCAACAGGCCCTCGACGCCTTGTTCGGCGGCACTGCGCCGCGCAGCGCCTCCGAGACCGCTGCGATCGACGCCGCCGGTGGTCGCAGCGCCGCCGATGCGGGCGTTCGCTCGGCCGTGGGCAGCCCCGACACCAATGTGGTCGACAAGGGCAGCACCACGCGCGACATCGTCGCCGCTCCCGAGGGCGACGGCCGCGAAGCGCAGACCCAGGTCGGAAACGCACCGACCCCGCCGCAGAACTGAGACGCGTCTGCCCTGCGCTGCAGTGGAACGACTGACGGCAAAAGGGCCGCGGAACCCAGGTTCCGCGGCCCTTCGCTTTGTCCGAAACGGCGTGCCTTAGAAAGCGGCGCCCAGCGTGAACAGCACGGCGCCGTCCGCGCCGATCGAGTCCTTCCAGCCGAGCGCGGTGGTTTCGTCGGTGTTGACGTAGGAAACGCCCAGCGTCAGCGCCTTCCAGCTCACTTCGGCCCCGATCGAATAGTCAAGCACTTCGCCGTCGAGACCGCCCAGGAAGCTGTCGCTCTTGGCATAGCCGAGATGCGCCTTGAGCTTCACCGGGGTCGACGGGATACCGACCGCCGCATCCGAATAGACATAGACGCCGCCCGCATCACCGAGCGAATCCTGTCCCTCCGGTGCCCAGGCGAGGCCGACCTTCAGCGATGCCGGCCCAACCGTGCCGCTGACCGCGACATAAGGCTCGATGATCGAGCTGTCGGCGGTGCCGGGATAGAGATACAGCGTCGCGCCGACGTCAAAGGTCACGCCCGAAGTGACTTCGGTCGCGAAGCCGGCGAACACGTCGATTTCCGACCCGTTGGCAAAGCCGACGCCCGAACCCCAGGTACCGACATAAAGGCCGCTCTCATGCCCGACGGTGAAGCCGCCCTGGATGGTCGCTTCTTCATTGGTCTGCGAGAAGCCGCGGAAACGATAGTCGCTGACCACCGTCGCGCTGCCGGTGATGGTGAAGGCGTCGGGCGCCTCGGTCTCGTCCTGCGCGAACGCGGGCGTTGCGGTGGCGGCGAGCAGCAGCGCGCCGAGAAGTGGCTTGGTGATACGCATGGGATCCCTTTCGTCTTGGTGCGATTTCGGTCCCCACCTGCAGCGGGAGGCTCGCCACCTTGGCTCGGGTTTCCCCGGCGTGGCTATTTCCTCCCACCGCGGTAAAGTTGCAGCAATTCGTTGCGCTGCACAATTCCATTTCGCGCCGCCTCGGCAAAAGGAACGCAGCTGTTGCGGCGGCGCAACAGAATTGTCACGTTTGTGACGGTTCAGCACTCGCCCGGTCCCCCGTCCGACCACCCATTCAGTAGATTCCGTGGGTGGTGGGGTGGGCGGGGGAGCGGGCCGGTGCCGTCACAACGCGCCGGGGCGCGTTCAAGAAGCTCAGCGCACCGCCACGACCGCGTCGACCTCCACCGCAGCGCCGCGCGGCAGCACCGCGACGCCCACCGCAGCGCGGGCATGGCGCCCGGCTTCGCCAAACAGCTTTTCCATCAGTTCCGATGCGCCGTTCGCGACCTGGGGTTGCTGGGTGAAGCCAGGGTCCGAGTTGACGAACACGCCCAGCTTCACGATCCGCTCCAGCCGGTCGAAACCGCCCAGCGCCTTTTCGATCTGTGCGGCGATCATCAGCCCGCAACGCTCGGCGGCCTCCTGTCCATAAGCGAGGTCGCGATCCTCGCCCAGCCGACCGGTCATCACGACGCCGTCCTTGAACGGCAACTGCCCCGAAATATGCATCAAGCCGCCTACGGTGACGGTCGGAACATAGGCGGCGACCGGCGCGGCGGCTTCGGGCAGAGTGAAGCCGAGATCGGCAAGGCGCGCCTGCACATCGGCGGTGGTGATGGTCATAAGTCAGTCTCCCTGAGCGGTGTGAAGGGTGTCGGCCGGTTGCCCGGCGTTAAAACGCGCGGAGATCCAGCGCTGCGCCTCGCGCCAGTCGTCGATCCGGGCATGGGCGTGCGGCGCGGCAGGCACGAAGCGCGCCATTGCGGGTTCGGATATCATGTGCAGCCGGAATACCTGGGGCGCTTCCCGTGCGACCGATTCGTGATGCTGGGCCAGATCATCGACGAACACCGCGACGCTGGCGCCATGCTCCTCCACCAGCCGGGCGACCGGCGCACCCTTGCCGCCCTGATTGCATTCGACGCGATGGACGATTCCGTGGCTGTCGAGCTGCGCGATGCGGTGCTCGCGGCAATGATCCCGAAGATTGGTTAGGATGACGATATCCGCCAGGTTGGACAGCGCCTCCAGCGCCTCGCGCGCGTGCGGCACCAGCGTCTGGCGTCCCATCTCTGCCGGGAAGAACCCGTCCAGATAGCCCCACATCGCCTCGGGCGACAGCGTGCTGCCGTTGCGCGGGCGCATCGCCCGGCTCCAGTCATGGTGGCTCATGTCGAATTCGATATCGTGCGCCTCGTCCAGCCAGGTGCCGAAATGCCGCACCATGTGCAGCAGCACCTCGTCGCAGTCGCAAATCAATAACGGCTTCATTCACCCTCCAGCCGGGCATGGGCGGCGATCAACGCCGCAGGGGTGCAGTCGATCGCATCGGCACAGGCGATCAGATCTGGCTCGTGCGCCGCCAGGAACCCCAGCACAGCGGCGAGCACGTCCGCCTCTCCGGCCCGTGCGCGCAGATCGGTGGGGGTGAGGCCGGTCAGGTCAAGCAGGCGGTTGGCGCGCGTCAGATCCGTGACGATCCACGCCAGCGCCGCCAGCGCCAGCGTCATCGCCTCGTCATTTGTCTCCGCGCCGCGCATCGCCTAGAGCTTCGCCCAATCGTTCGTTGGCCAATCGTTCGTCGAAGGGATCGCGTGGCAAAAAGGGTGCTGGTTGTCGAGGACAACGAACTCAATCTCAAACTTTTCTGCGACCTTCTGCGCGCGCACGGGTTCGAGACCGCACCGGTCCGCGACGGGCGCGAGGCGGTGGCGACGGCGCGCAGCTTCAACCCCGACCTGATCGTCATGGACATTCAGCTGCCGCATGTTTCCGGGCTGGACATCATCGGCCGGATGCGCGGCGATCCGGCGCTTCGGACGATCCCGGTGATGGCGGTGACCGCCTATGCGGGGCAAGAGGACGAGGCCCGCATCCGTGCCGCAGGCGCCAACGCCTATGTCACCAAGCCGATCTCGGTGATGCGCTTCGTGGAAGAGGTGCAGGGGCTTTTGTGACCATCCCGTCGCCCCGGCGCAGGGCGGGGCCGCCAGCTGCAAGCCGCCCAGCCTAAACACACAAAAAGCCGCAGAAGCGATCCTCCTGCGGCTCGGCATGTGGCGCGCGGTCCCGGTCTGCGCCGGGACTGCGTAAACGTCGCTGGCGCGACGTTTACTTGATCTTCGCTTCCTTGAACTCGACATGCTTGCGCACGACGGGGTCGTACTTGCGGAAGCTCATCTTCTCGGTCTGGTTGCGCGGGTTCTTCTTGGTCACATAGAAGAAGCCGGTATCAGCGGTGCTGACGAGCTTGATCTTGACGGTAGTCGGCTTGGCCATCGCCCGGGTCCTGATATTGTATAAACGAATAAAGCGGCCGCGCGCTGGCAGACCGCTGTCAGGGGTGGGCGCATGACGCTTTGTCACGACAATGTCAAGTCTGGGGTCAAGGCTGGATGGCCATTAGCGAGGTGTTAACCATCTTGTAGCACGCTGGCGCGATGGAGTGATACAGGCGGGCGGAGGCCGACATGGCGACGGGACGGAACTGGGTGCTGGCAAGCGACCTCAACCAGCGAATCGATTCGATCGGCGCCCGCGCGGCGCGTGCAGCGACCGCCGAACTTGCCGCCGATCTCGATGCGATCCGGGTCATCGCTGCGGCCAATGGCATCACCCCCGCGCTTCCGATCGTCCATGCGCTCGAATCGGCGCTGGCGGCGGGACAGCGCGGCCCTATGATCGCCGACGGCCTGTCGCTGCTGCGCGACGCGGTGGCCTGCGGCCGCAGCGATCCGCGCACCGGCGCCGCCTTTGCGGCCGCGTGCGCGATCCGACTCGCCAGCTGACCGGGTGGAAGCGGCGGTCCCAGCCTTTATCGCCGCGCTGCTGACGCAGATCGGCGACCGGTCGCCCTGGCTCACCGCCATCCTGGCCGATCGCTATGGCCGCCCCTTCACCGTTGCCTTTGCCGCACTGCTCGCCCATGGCGCGGGCAATGCCGTCGCCGCGACAGGCGGCATGTTGATCGCCCCGATCCTGACGCCCAACGCGAAGCAGTTGCTACTCGCCCTCGCGCTGATGTTCGCGGCGATGGGGGCGCTGTGGCGGCTGAAGGCACCAGATCGGCTTGAAGGCTGGCGGCTTGGCGCCTTCCTGACCCCCCTGCTCGGCATCTTCATCCTTGCGCTTGGCGATACGACGCAATTCTTCACCCTCGCCTTCGCGGTCCGCGCGCCCTCCCCCTGGTTTGCGCTGGGCGGTGCCTGTGCCGCGATCCTGATCGTCAATCTCGCCGCCGCGCTGATGGGCGAATTAAGCTGGCGGCAATTGCCGATCCGCGGCTTCCGAATCGGCTTCGGCCTGCTCACACTGATCGCTGGAGTCATCAGTGGCGCTGCCGCGTTGCGGGTGATCTAAGGGCTCGATCAAACTGATCTGACAATTGCAGCGACGCTAAGGGACCCCAAATGCTAGAGAGTCGTTTCATCACCGACTCAATCATCAGCAAGGAACCCGATCATGGCCGACACCGACGCCGCCCTGAAAACGCCGACCGACCTCAGCCGCAACGATACCAAGACGGTGGCGGATGCGCTGAACGGCATTCTTGCCGACAGCTATGCGCTGTACCTCAAGACAAAGAACTTTCACTGGCACGTCTCGGGCCCGCATTTCCGCGATTATCACCTGATGCTCGACGATCAGGCGACGCAGATCCTGGCCACGACCGACGCGATCGCTGAGCGCGTGCGCAAGACCGGCAACACCACGCTGCGCTCGATCGGCGACATCGCCCGCCGCCAGACGATCAAGGACAATGACGCCGAGTTCGTCAGCGCGGACAAGATGCTGGTCGAACTGCGCGAAGACAATCTCAAGCTCGTCGAAATCCTGCGCGAGGCAAAGGAGATCGTCGACGAGGCGAAGGACAATGCTACCAGCGGCATCCTCGACGACTGGACCGATCAGGCCGAGGAGCGTGCCTGGTTCCTGTTCGAGGCCAGCCGCAAGGGCTGAGCGACCGGGACGGGATCGCCGGGTGATTATTCTCCCTTGGCGATCTCGTCCCAATCCTCGTTGGTGCGCCGGATCAGATAGGCGTGGATCGCCTCGGTATCGCCGTGCGACAGCACATCGGCGAAGCTGACCATGCCCTTCTCGATCCGGGTGCCCTTGAGCACGATGTCGTTGAACTCCGCATGGGTCGAAGCGCTCATCCGGCGCAGGTCCTTGACCCCGCCCCGCGCCCGCTCGGCGTGGCAGCTGGCGCAGTTCTGGGCATAGAGTTGTTCGCCGCGCGCGATGATTTCCGCGCTCGCCTTGGTGTCCGCCGGGCGTTCGAGCTTTGGCGCCGCTTCCGCCATCGCGGGTAGCGTCTCGGTGCCTCCGAGCTTGAATACCAGCAGCCGCGGCGTCGCCAGCGGAAAGCCGAAGGCCTTGGCGCTCGCCGCATGGCCAAGTCCCCCGCCCCATCCGGCATTGACTGCGATATATTGGACGCCGTCGATCATATAGCTGATCGGTGCCGCGATCGGCACCTGCTGGACTGGCATGTCCCAGACCTTCTCGCCCGTGTCCGCGCGATAGGCCGCGAAGGTACCGTGCACCGTGCCCTGAAATACCAGATTGCCTGCGGTCGCCAGGATGCCGCCGCTGCCGCGCAACGGGTAGGGCACGCGCCACCGCTCCTTCTGCGCGACCGGATCCCAGGCGGTGAGCCAATATTTGTTGTTTTTCGCGGCAAAGTCCGCCGCCGCCTTGCGCGTCAGGTCATAGCCGGTGGTCGAAATGCCGAGCTGGCTCATATTGCCCGGCGTTTGCTTGAAATCGGGGTTGATCGAGAAGGCCATGTACATCTCGGTCACCGGAAAATAGGCGAGGCCGGTCTGCGGGCTGTACGCCATCGGATGCCAGTTATGGCCGCCGCCCGGGCCGGGGGTAATGATGACCGGCACCTCCCCGTACTTCGCCTCCGGGTTCATGATCGGCCGCCCGGTCGCCTTGTCGATCCCGCTCGCCCAGTTCATCGCGACATAGGGCTCGGCGGAGATCAGCTTCCCGGTCGCGCGATCGAGGACGTAGAAGAAGCCGTTCTTGGGTGCCTGCATCAGCACCTTGCGCATCTTCCCCTCGATCTTGAGGTCGGCGAGGATCATCGACTGGGTGGCGGTGTAATCCCACTGCTCGCCCGGCGTGGTCTGATAGTGCCACACATAGTCGCCGGTCTTGGCGTTGAGCGCGACGATCGAGGAAAGGAACAGATTGTCGCCGCCGCCGGGGCTGCGATATTTCTGCGGCCACGGACCACCATTGCCGACGCCGATATAGACCAGGTCGAGTTCGGCGTCATAGACAATCGAATCCCACACCGTTCCGCCGCCGCCGCGCTTCCACCATTCGCCGGTCCAGGTCTTCGCGGCCATCTCCATCGCCTTGTCCGCCTGCGGCTTCGACGGGTCGCCTGGGACGGTGTAGAAGCGCCACAGCTGCTTGCCCGTATCGGCGTCATAGGTGGTTACATAGCCGCGCGCCGCGCCCTCCGCGCCCGAATTGCCGATGATCACCTTGCCGTCGAACACGCGCGGCGCGCCGGTGATCGTATAGGGCCAGACGGGTTCGAGCGTGTCGACGCTCCACGCCTGCTTGCCGGTCTTCGCATCGATCGCGATCAGCCGCCCGTCGAGCGTCGCGATGATCACCTTGCCCTTCCACGCCGCCAGCCCGCGCGTGACGATGTCGCAACAGGCGAGCCGGCCCTTCTCGCGATCGACCTGGGGGTCGAAGCGCCACAATTGCCTGCCGGTCACCGCGTCATAGGCGGTGGTCACGTTCCACGGCTCGATATTGTAGAGGACGCCGTCGATCATCAGCGGCGAGGCCTCGACCCCGCGATCGACCGCGATATCGGCATACCAGGCAAGACCGAGCTTGGCGGCATTGTCGGCATTGATCTGGTCGAGCGGGCTGAAGCGCTGCTCGCCATAGGTGCGCCCCGGCGCCATCCACTGGCCCGGTTCGCGGTCGGCGGCGATCAGCCGCGCGTGATCAACCGTGCGCGCCGACTGGCCAAGACCCTGCCCCGCCAGCGCCAGACAGCCGAGCGCGAGAAGTAGCCGCGGGAAGGTGAACGCCATTTCCTACTCCTTTTCGCGCGCGACGCGCGGGCGCGTTCGCGCCGCTGATAGTGGGTCCGCCGCGGTCATCAATCGCCGGTGCAGCGCCATCAGGTCGCGGCGGTTCGCGACCCCCAGCTTGCCATAGGCACGGCGGCGGTACGTGATGACCGTGGTCGCCGACAACCGCTTGGCAGCAGCAATACCCTCTTGCGTTTCGCCCAGCATCAGCGCCGCGACAATCTCCGCCTCCCGCGCGCTAAGCCCATAGTCCAGTGTCGCCAGCCGCCCCGCCAGCGCGGTTTCATCACCGACCGGCCCGCATGCCTGCTCCGCGCGCAGATGCTGGCGCAGCGCGGCGATCAGCAACCCGGCATGTAGCTCCAGCTGTTCGACATCCTGGGCGGAAAAGGGAGAACTCCCGCTGGTGCGATAGCCGTTCACAGCAAAGCATGGACGACCCGGCGACAGGATCGAGACTCGCTCCGCCACCCCTGCCCGGTCGTAACAGACCGCGCGATAGGCCGGATCAGCAATGTCACAGGCGCGGCGGCGGATTACTACGGGCACGCCGGGTGGCGCCTGTACCAGCCGGGCCAACTGCCGGTCCGACCGCCAATAGCTGCGGGCATAGGCATGGGACGCACGCAGCGGAAATCCGGGTACACCGGGCAGTTCGCCATGCGCGAAGATCAGTTCGACATGTTCCCCACGGTCGCGCAGGAACACCGAACATAATTCGACCCCGGCGAGCGTTCGCAACGCATCCAGCAGAGCGTTCGGAAATGCCGGGCTTCCGATCGCGGCAACCAGATCGGCCAGCGCCCGCGCGGTCAGCCGCGCGTCGCCGGTCCCGCCCGTCGCCATCGCCGGGCGATCACGCGGGCTCGCCGCGTCGATCTGCCCGGCAGGCATCACGGCGCCAGCAATCCCTTGCGCCGGCTCCACCCGATCACCGACTCGATGCAGCGCGCGAGCAGTTCGGGCTGGCCCAGATAATAATGCGTCGCCCCCTCGAGCCGGACATATTCCTTGTCCGGCGTCGCCAGCGCCGCGAAGATCGCCGGATTGTGCGTCGACGGCACCGCCTCGTCCGCCGTATTCTCGATCAGCAGCACCGGCGTCTTGTGGATCTTCGCCGCATTGAGCGGCCCCTTGGCGTTGGACTTGTCATAGCTCCACTGGCTCAGCCACGAGCGCAACGTGGTGTAGCGCGCGAGGCCGACAGGCCCGACATTCACCGCGCGCGGATCGCCCATATAGGACCAGCCGACCCGGCGGTCCGAAGGATCGACCGCCGGATCGAACCAGCGCACGTCGCACATGGTGCGGTGGACGACGAAGGCACGCTCCTGTTCGACCCCGCCCGCTGCCTTGAGTTCGGCGAGCTTGTCCTGCGCCCATTGCGTGATCCGCCGGTTGCGCGCGACCTGCGCGGCGCGGAAGCGGGCGACGAATTCGGCGCTGTAGGGCGGCTGGTTGGGGCAATCGGGCGAGTAGATGTCCAGCTCGGGATCGCGATTGTCCGGGTCCAGCTCGTCGGTCACCGACGGGTCGAGCCATTCGGTCAGCGTTTCCGCACGCGACAGGTGCGCGGCGATGAAGATAACCCCGTCCGCCGGTTGCAGCGCCGCGCCGACCAGATCGACCGGATCCCCGGCGGGGGTGTGCGTGATCGTCGGCGTCTCCGCCTGCGCCTGGTAGAAGAGCGAGAGCGATCCGCCGCCCGACCAGCCGAGCAGCACGACCTTGTCATAGCCAAGCTCTTCGCGGGCATAAGCAATCCACTTGCCCAGATCGATCGCGACCTTTTCCTGGATCAGCGCCGCGTCGTTGCGCGGATAACGGCTGGCGGCGCACAGCACGTCGAGCCCGGCATCGGCGAGCGCGACCGGCATCGGCAACAGATGCAGCACCGAGGTGGGATGCATGAAGATATAGACGGTGCGCGCGGTCGACTCCGGACGGCGCATCAACTGACCCTCCAGGTTCACATGCCCCGAATTGCCCGCAAACCCGTAGGTTTCGGTGAACTTCGGATTGTCCGCGAACGACAGGATCAACGGGGTGCGCGTCCATTGCGCGCTGCTCTGGCTCGATGTCATCTCGTGTCTCTGGTCGTCATGCGTCTGCGGTCGCGAGCGGCACCCGCGTCGGATCATATTCGAACAGCCACGAATAGCGCTCGACCACCTGGTCGGCCGCCCATTGCTCGTCGACATAACGTTGCGCGCCCTCCGGGTCGGCGAGCGTCGGGTTATGGAAGCGTTCGGCATTGGCGTTCGCGCCCTCGACTGCGCGGGTCGTGCGCGGAATCCGCATCCGCTGATACCGGTCGAGCGCCGCGTCAATCGTGTCGAACTCCTCGAACGCGCGGGCGAGGATGCACGCATCCTCCAGCGCCATCACCGCGCCCTGCGCCAGGAACGGCAAGGACGGGTGACACGCATCGCCGAGCAGCGCGACGCGCCCGTTCACCCAGGTCTGCATGGGCGGCCGCGCGATCAGCGCCCATTTGAACGGCTGCGGGATCGCCGCGATGTACGCGTGCACATCTTCGTGCCAGCCGGGATAATCGTCATGATATTCCTGGTTGGTGCCCGCCGAAGTCCAAGATTCGGTCTTCCAGTCCTGCCGCTCGATCACGCTGGTGAAGTTGATCAGCTCGCCCCGCCGGATCGGATAATGAATCACATGCCCGCCCGGGCCGATCCAGTTGGTGCCGATCGGCCGCGTCAGCCGCTCTGGCAGCAGCTCGGCCGGGATCACCCCGCGCCAGGCGACGATGCCGGTGAACTTCGCCGGCCCCGCACCGAAGAGGATCTCGCGCATCTTCGAATGCACGCCGTCCGCGCCGATCACCACGTCGAACGTGGCATCGGGCTTGTCGTGGAACGACAGCGTCACCTGCCCGCCGCGCTGCTCGACACCGGTGAAGCGATGGTCCAGCCGGATCGTGCCCGGCGATGCCGCCTCGACCGCCTTGACCAGCACCTGGTGCAAATCGTTGCGATGCACGGTGATGTAGGGAACGCCGTAGCGCGCCTGCGATTCGACGCCCAGATCGAACAGCTTCCAGGTATCGCCCGTATTCCACAGGCGGATTTCCTTGCCCTCCGGCTCGAAGCAGATGTCGCGGATCTCGCGTTCAAGGCCGAGGTCGAACAGGACGCGACAGCCATTGGGGCTGATCTGCAATCCGGCCCCCACTTCCTGAAGCTCCGCCGCCTGCTCGAACACGGTGACGTCATGCCCCTTGCGCAGCAGCGCCAGCGCCGCCGTCAGACCGCCGATGCCCCCACCGACGATCCCGATCCCCGGATTATTCCTCAACGCATGTTCCCCTTGTTCGGCGCGGCTCGACGATGACGAACGACGTTCATCAAATTCGAGTTGGGCGCGCGATAGTGCCTGTTCATCTGACCCGTCTGTTCCTCTGAAATCCGTCGGCGCCGCTCAGATCGCGATCGCCACCGCCTTTGTCTCGGTATAGGCGTCGATCCCCTCGCGCCCGTTCTCGCGGCCCCAGCCCGATTGCTTGAACCCGCCGAACGGCAGCGCCGGATCGAGCCCGCCGCCATTCACCCGCACCGTCCCGGCCTTCAGCTTGCGCGCGAGGCGGTGGGCGGCGGACAGGTTGTTGGTCCACACCACCGCGCCCAGCCCGTAATCGGTCGCGTTGGCGTCCACCGCGATCCGGTCGAGATCCTCGTCGGCGAACGACATGGCGCACAGCACCGGACCGAAAATCTCCTCGCGCCGCACCGACATGTCCTCGGTGGTCCCGGTCAACACCGACGGCGCGACGAAATAGCCCTCGCTCTCGACCTCTCGCCCGCCAGCCCGCAACGCTGCGCCTGCATCCACGCCCTGGCGCACATAGCCGCGCACCCGGTCGCGCTGTGCGGCGGAGATCACCGGTCCCATCTGCGTATCGGCCTCGAAGCCTGAGCCGAGCTTGATCGATTCGGCGATCCGCGCGACACCCTCGACCACCTCGTCGTGTAGCCGCTCATGCACGAACAGCCGCGATCCCGCGTTGCAGACCTGCCCCGCATTGGTGAAGATCGCCCGCGCCGCCCCCTCGATCGCCTTGGCCGGATCGGCATCGGGCAGTACGATCACCGGCGTCTTGCCGCCCAGTTCCAGCGTCACCCGCTTGAAATTGCCTGCCGCCGCGCGAAGGATCAGCCGCCCGACCTCGGTCGATCCGGTGAAGGTCACCTTGTCAACACCGGGATGCGCGGTCAGCGCGGCCCCCGCAGTCTCGCCGTCACCGGTCAACAGGTTGAACGCCCCGTCGGGAAAGCCGATCTCGGCGATCAGATGCGCCAGCCGCAAGGCGGTCAGCGACGTCTCTTCGGCGGGCTTCAGGATGACGGCACATCCGGCCGCCAAGGCGGGCGCGATCTTCGCTGCGGCCATCGCCAGTGGCGCGTTCCACGGCACGATCTGCGCCACGACGCCGACCGGCTCCTTCAGCGTATAGGCGTGCCAGTCGCCCATTCCGGACAGCGCGATCGTGTCGCCATTGAGCTTGGTCGCCCAGCCGGCATTGTAACGCAGCGTCTCGATCGCGTGCGGGAGATGGAAGAAGCGCGCGTCGCGCATCGGCATCCCGTTGTCGAGCGTCTCGAGCGCCGCAAACTCGTCGATATTGGCTTCCAGCGCGTCTGCCAGCCGATTGAGAAGCCGCGCGCGGACAGCTGGCTTCATCCCGCTCCATTCCGGACTCTCCATCGCGGCGCGCGCGGCGCGGACGGCGGCATCGGCATCCGCCGCCCCCGCCTCGGCGATCTCGCCCAGTCTTTTGGTGGTGGCAGGATCGAAGGTCTCGAACCGGCGCCCTTCGGCCGACTCGATCCAGCGCCCGCCGATGAACAGCTGGTGCCGCTGCGCCGCGAATGCTCTCGCCTTGTCCAGCGGCGTCGAAACCGCCGTTTCCATGATCGCCGCGCCCGTCATCCCGTTCCTCTCTCAACTGCCGTCATCGTCCGTGCGACCGACGCGGCGACGTGTATCATAACCAACGGCATTATATCTTGTCGAATGCTATTTGAAATGCCAGAACGGATTTCGTCGCAATGCGGGAACGAAAATGCCGGAAATCGGAGAGGGATGGGCGGCATCGCCCCTGGGTAAGGGACGCGCCTGACCATGCGATCGCACTATGATTATGTGATCGTCGGCGCCGGGTCGGCCGGCTGCGTCCTCGCCAACCGGTTGAGCGAGGACGGGCGCGACTCGGTCCTGCTCATCGAAGCGGGCGGTCCCGACGACAATTGGCTGTTTCGGATGCCGCTCGGCTTCATGATGACGGCGGCCAATCCCGATTACGACTGGGGCTATGCCAGCGAGCCGGACGCGAAGCTCGCCGGCCGGTCGCTGCCGGTGCCGCGCGGCCGCGTGCTGGGCGGCTGTTCGTCGGTCAACGGCATGATCTACATGCGCGGCCATTCGGGCGATTATGACGAATGGCGCCAGATGGGCGCGACGGGATGGAGCCATGCCGATGTGCTCCCCTATTTCCGGCGGATGGAAAGCAGCTGGCGCGGCGCCGGTCCGCATCACGGCGGCGACGGCCCGCTCAGCGTCACCCAGGTGCCCGGCGCGCATCTCCTGACCGATCCGATCCGGCGATCCGTCGCGGCCGCAGGCTTTGCCGAAAGCGACGATCTGAGCGGCGCGCAACAGGAGGGGTTTTCCCCCTGCGAGGTCACCGTCGATGCGCGCGGCCGCCGCGCCAGCACCGCCGCCGCCTATCTCCGCCCGGCCCTGCGACGCCCCAAACTGACCGTATTGACCCATGCACAGGCGACGCGAATCCTTTTCGAGCACGGTCACGCAGTCGGCATCCAATATCGGCGGCAGGGTGAGTTGACCGAAGTTCGGGCGCGCAAAGACGTGATCCTGAGCGGCGGCGCCTACAATTCGCCGCAGCTGCTGATGCTGTCGGGCATCGGCCCGGCGGATCATCTGACCGAACACGGCATCCCCGTGCGCGTCAACGCCCCCGACGTCGGCCGCAACCTCGCCGAGCATCCGCTCGTCTATATGAGCTTCGACGCGCGCGAGCCGACCACCTTTCTGCGTGCGCTTCGCTCGGACCGGGCGGCGCGGTCGGTCGTGCGCTGGGCACTGACCGGCAAGGGCGCCTTCGCCAGCCAGATCACCAGCGGCGTCCTGATGCTGCGCACCCGCCCCGAACTCGAACGGCCCGACATCCAGTTGGTGTTCCTGCCGGTCCGGCTCGACGCCAAGCTGTGGCACCCGTTCGGGCCGCAGCAATCGCACGTCATCTCGGTGATGGTGATGCAGTTGCACCCCGAGAGCCGCGGCAGCGTCACGCTGCGCTCCGCCGATCCGCTCGAAAAGCCGCGCATCGACCTCAACCTGCTCTCGACCGAACGCGACTTCGCCGACATTCGCGGCGGGATCGAAGCGGTGCGCCGCATCTTCGAGCAGGCGCCGCTGCGCGACATGGTCAGCGGCGAGCGCGCGCCCGGAAACGGCGCGGACATCGATGATTTCATCCGCAACAATCTCAAGATCACCCAGCATCCCGCCGGCACCTGCCGCATGGGCGAGGACCCGGCGGCAGTGCTCGACAGCGAGTTGCGGGTAAAGGGGGTCACCGGCCTGCGCGTGGTCGATGCCTCGGTGATGCCGAGCGTGCCGGGCGCCAATATCAACGCCGCCGTCATCATGGTCGCCGAGCGCGCATCCGACCTGATCCGGGGGATCGCACCGCTGCCCCGGGAACGCTGATGGACCTGCAACTGACGCCAGCCGAGCGTGACTTTCGCGCCGAGGTGCGGGACTATCTGCGCAGCGCTATGCCCCAACGCATTCGCGACGCGGTCTATGCGGAAAAGCCGCTGCCGCGCGCCTGGACAGTCGAGGCGCAACAGGTGCTCAATCGCGCGGGCTATGCCGTCCCGCACTGGCCGGTCGAATGGGGCGGGCGCGACTGGTCGCCCGTCCAGCGCGCGATTCTGGCCGAGGAAATCGATCGCAATGCGTGCCCCAAGCCGCTGGCGTTCAACACCGCGTTGGTCGGCCCGGTGATCGCGGCGTTCGGCAGCGAGGATCAGAAGCGCCGCTTCCTTGCCCCCATCGCCAATCTCGATTTGTGGTTCTGCCAGGGCTTTTCCGAACCCGGCGCCGGGTCCGACCTTGCCAGCCTCAAAACTGCGGCGGTGCGTGACGGCGATCACTATCGCATCAACGGGCAAAAGATCTGGACCACCTATGCGCATGAAGCGGACTGGATCTTCTGCCTCGTCCGCACCGACACCAGCGGGCGCAAGCAGCAGGGCATCTCCTTCATCCTGATCGACATGGCGACGCCCGGAATCAGCGTTCGGCCGATCCGGACCATCGACGGCTATCACCACGTCAACGAGGTGTTCTTCGACGATGTGCGCGTGCCGGTGGACAATCTCGTCGGCGAGGAAGGGCGCGGCTGGGACTATGCCAAATATCTGCTGGGGCAGGAACGCACCTCGATGGGCAATGTCGGCTTTTCCCGCCGTCGGCTCGAACGGGTGCGCGCGCTGGCACAGGCGAGCGGATTGATAGAAGACCCCGCATTCCGCCGCCGCCTGACGCTGGCGGAGATCGAGCTCAAGGCGCTGGAGGTCACGCAGATGCGCGTCGTCGCCAGCGAACGCGCGCCGGGCGCGGGCGTCGATCCCAAAGTCTCGATCCTCAAGATCAAGGGCGGCGAAGTGCTGCAAATGGCGGCGGCGCTGCTGCTCGAAGCACTCGGCCCCGGCGCGTTGACGGCAGGCTTTGCCGATGCCGGCCCCGACGCCGAATTCCACGGCCTCGATACGCAGTCGGCGGTCCTCTCGGCCTATTTCACCTCGCGTAAATATTCGATCTTCGGCGGCTCGAACGAAGTGCAGCGGAACATCCTCGCTAAATCGGTGCTGGGGCTGGGAGGCACGCGATGAATTTCGACCTCGACGCCGATCAGCAGATGCTGCGCGAAACCATCGATCGCCTTTTCGACGCCCATGCCGCTACCCCCGATCCGGCAACGGAGTGGGATGCATATCGCGACTTGGGCCTGCTGGCGTTGCCCTTTGCGGAGGCGCAGGGCGGCCTGGGCATGGGGCATGAAGCGGTCATGCTGCTGATGGAGTCCTATGGCCGCACTTTGGGGCGGGCGCCCTATCTGCAATCGGTCATGATGGCTGGCCAATTGCTAGCCCGCGTCGGCGGTGCGGTTGCCGACAACGCGCTTGCCGCAATGCTGGAGGGCAGGTCGCGCCCCGCGCTGGCGCTGTTCGAGCCGGGCATGCGCTATCGGTGGGACGCCCCCGCAATGACCGCGACGCGAACCGCAAGCGGCTGGCGCCTGTCCGGAAGCAAAGTCGCGATCCTCGACGGCGACCGCGCCGACCTGCTGCTCTGCCCCGCACGGGTCCAAGACGGATTGGGCCTGTTCCTCGTCCCCGCAGATACGCCCGGCGTCACGCGCCGGTGTCGCCCGACCCCCGACGGGCGCGGCGCGGCGGAGTTCGACCTGGCGGATGTCGATGTCCATTCCGACCACGCGCTGGGCGATCCCGCCACCAACGCCGATCTGCTCGCGGCGGTGCTCGACGGCGCGATCGCCGCCACCTGCGCCGAAGCGGTCGGCGCGATGGACCGGCTGATCGTTATCACCACCGACTATCTCAACACCCGTACTCAGTTCGGCGTAGCGATCGGATCGTTTCAGGCGTTGCAGCACCGCGCCGCCGACATGCTGGTGGCCATGGAACAGGCGCGCTCGATGACCTTTCACGCCGTCTCGATGCTCGACGCACCGCCAGCCGAGAGCACCATCGCGGTCGCCGCCGCCAAGGTGCTGGTCAACCGCGCCGCGCGCTTCGTCGGCAGCGAGGCGATCCAGCTTCACGGCGGCATGGGGCTCGCGAGCGAATATCCCGCCGGGCGCTATTTCCAGCGGCTGACGGTGATCGAGACGCTATTCGGCGACACCGACCATATGCTGAATATCGTGGAGGCGGGTGGCGGCCTTTCCTGAGGCCAACCCACCCGCAACAGGCGTGTCAGCCCTCGGCGTCCTGCCGGTTGACCACGTCGAGCAGCATCCGCGACGCGGTGATCGAGGCGGGCCAGGAGGCGTAGAACGCCAGGTGCAACATCGCCTCGCCCAGTTCCTCCCTGGTCACGCCATTCTTGAGCGCGAGGCCGAGATGCGCTTCGAGCTGCTGGTGCCGGTTCGCGGTCATCAGCGCCGCGACGGTGAGCAGCGAGCGGTCGCGCTTGGACAGCCCCTCGCGCTCCCACACTTCGTTGTACAGCACCCGGTCGGTCATCTCGACCAATGCGGGGACGACGCTGGCGAGTTCGTCGCCCTTGGCTGCGCTGGGTCGCTTCATCTCACTCGCCCTCGCGCTTGTAGTTGCCGAGCCCCGGCTTGTAGGTCTTTTCGTCAAGGAACTGGACCATGCCCTTCTCCCGGCCCTTTTCCTTGTCGACGAACGTCGTCTGATCGCCCTTGGCGGTCAGATATTCCGCCGCCAGCTCCCAGTTCATCTCGCGCGCATATTTATACGCCATGCGCGCCTGGCGCAGCGTGGTCGGGTTCTTCTCGAGCAGCACCTTGGCCAGCTCGCGCGTACGCGCCTTCAGCCGATCGGCAGGCACCGCCTCGTTGACCAGCCCCAGCTCCTTGGCGCGCGCACCGTCGAACTTTTCGCCGGTCATCACATAATAGAGCGCCTCGCGGTCGCCCATCAGCGTCGAGATCGCCTTCGAGACGACACCGCCCGGAATGATCCCCCAGTTGATCTCCGACAGGCCGAACGTCGCCGCCTCGTCGGTGATCGCAAGGTCGCAGCAGATCAGCGGGGTGAACGCGCCGCCGAAGCACCAGCCATTGACCATCGCGATCGTCGGCTTGGCGTAGAACATCAGCGTGCGCCACTGCCAGGCGCGCGTCTCGCGATAGGCGCGGTGGCGTTCGACATCGCTGACCGCATCGGACGCGCGGAAAAAGCCCTGCAGGTCCATGCCCGCCGAAAACGCCTCGCCGCTCCCGGTCAGCACGATCACGCCGCAGCGGTCGTCCAGTTCCAGCGCGTCGAGCACGGCGTTCATGTCGCGCGCCATCTCCATGCTCATCGCATTGCGCTTTTCCGGGCGGTCGAGATGGACCCAGGCGATTCCGTCCTCGAACTCCACCCGCACGGTGTTGCCGCCCGGGATCGGCTTGTCCTGCGTCGCTTCCATCGTCTGTTCCATCCTCAGTCCTTTGATTATGCGCCGGTGACGATCAGCGCGTCGAGCGCGACCGCGCCCTCGCCTGCCGCCATCACCATCAGCGGGTTGATGTCGATTTCCTCGATATTGAGTCCCGCGCGCATCGCGGCGCCGACGCGGACCACCACGTCCGCCACCGCCTCGACGTCACGCGCCGGCCGCCCGCGAAATTCGCCGAGCAGCTTCGCGCCGCGCAGGCCACGAATCCGCTCCACCGCGCGCGCATGGGAAATATCGGCGGGCAGCAATTCGGCCGCGTCGAGCGCCTCGATCAGCACCCCGCCCAGCCCCACCATCACCGAAGCGCCCCATTCGGGATGGTGGCGCGCGCCGACCACCAGCTCGAGCCCCGGCGCGGACATCTGCTCGACCAGCACGCCGTCGATCGCCGCGCCGTTGAGGTTGGCCATCAGCCGCGCCCAGCCGTCGCGCAGCGCAGCCGCGTCGCGCAGGTTCAGGATCACCCCGCCGATATCGCTCTTGTGGCTGAACGCCGCGGCCTGCACCTTGATGACGACCGGAAAGCCGATGCGGCCGGCGATCGTCACCGCTTCGTCCACCGTCGTCGCCAGCCCGCCCTCGGGCACGCGCACGCCGATCTCGCGGAGGAACTGCTTGCCGACGAACTCGGTCTTGACCCCCGGCTCCGCCCATCCGGTGAGGCCCGTCGCGGCGGGACTGCGGTCGGCGACGCTGGCCAGCGCATTGGCATAGCGCCGCGCCGCACCGAACGCGCGCATCGCGCGCTCGGGCGAGCGGAACAGCGGCGTCTCGCTGTCGCGCATCGCGGCGACGAAATCCGGGTCGAGCGGCGAGGTGTCGCCGGTGATCGCGACGACGACCGGCTTTTGCGACGCCAGCGCCTCGGGGATGATCGCCTCGCCCTTCGCGCGCTGCTGCGACGGTCCGCCGCCCGCCATCGGCAGCAGCACGCCGCTCACCGCCGGATCGGCCAGCATCGCCGCGGTCGAAAGCCCGAAAATATCCGCCTTGGCAAAGCCCGTCGTCCCGACGTCGAGCGGATTGTCGATCTCCATCCCCGCCGGCAACAGCGCCGCCAGCCGCTCGAGCGTCGCGTTCGACACCGTCGCGATCGGCAGCCCGATATCCTCGGCGAAATCGAACGCGGTGCCGCGCAGCGCGCCCGAATTGGTGATCACACCCAGTTCGCCGGTAACCGGCGTGGGAAAGCGGTGGAGGATGGCGACCGCGTCGAACAGCTCGTCCATCGTGTCGACCATCACCACGGCCTCGTTCTCGACCGCGACGCGCATCAGCGCATAGTCGCCGACCATCGCGCCGGTATGCGACTGCGCCGCTTCCTGCCCGCGCTTGCTGCGGCCGGGGTGCAGCACCACCACCGGGATACCGGCTTCACGCGCGCGGCGCGCGGCGGAGAGGAATGCGATCGGATCGCGGATCTGCTCGATATACAGGGCGATGGCATTGGCCCGCCCCTCGTCGACGATATGGTCGATCAGGTCGGCGGCGCGCACCACCGCCTCGTTGCCGGTCGCCGCCTGCAGCGCGACCGAAATGCCGCGCCCCTGCATCGCCGCGCGAATGCTCGACGCCATCGCGCCGCTCTGCGCGACCACCGCGACGCTGCGCCGTTCGCCCAGCGGCTGGGGATGCGCGGGCTCGAAGGTCAGCGCCATGCCGCCCGCATAATTCACATAGCCCATGCAATTGGGGCCCATCAGCGCCATGCCCGCGTCGCGGCACACCGTCGCCAGCACCTCCTGCTCGCGCCGCCCGGCCTCGCCACCCTCGGCAAAGCCCGATGCGAACACGATCACGCCGCCCACGCCCCGCCGCGCGGCGGCTTCGACCGCGGGCAGGATCGCGGCACGCGGCACGTTCAGCACCAGCGCGTCGACGCCCTCGGGCAGGTCGTCGACCGACCGGATACAGGGCCGTCCGCCAATCTCGTCGCGGGTCGGGCTGATCAGATGGATATCGCCGTCAAAGCCGAAGCGGTCGCAATTGGCCAGGATCGTGCCGCCCATCGTCGCAAGGTCGGGTGAGGCGCCCGCGATGGCGACCGAGCGGGGCTGCAACAGCCGCGCGAGGCCCGAACGTGCGGACACTGGTCGGTCCACGATATCCTGCGCGCCCGCATTGATGCCCTGCGACAATCCGATCCTCCCCGCTCGACTGATATCAGCTTGCCTGCTATCTTGGCGCAGTCGCACGGAAGGTCCAATGCCTATTTTGCGCGGCTACGATAGGATCACGATATGGGTTCGCTTCGCTAGGTTCGATACCATAGGGGCATCGGTCGACCGGCGACAAGGAATTAGACGCAGGCACCACTGCGATCCTAAACATGAGAAAATGCCGCGGATCGACCGGCGGCGAGAGGAGAGCCGATGTACGGGCGCAACGACCTGAGAGCCAGCCTCGCCCCCAAGGCGACCAAGCCGGCGCCGACCGCATTCAAAAAGGCGAGCTACGAACCCTTCTACGACGCGCCGCCCCAGCAAAGCACCGACCTTGCCCGCACCTGGCTGGCGCGCGGTCAGAACCTGATCGTCGCCTATAGCGAGGTCGAACCGGGCGCCGTGTTCGAACGCACCGCCCAAATCGACGAATATGCCGTCGTCCTGCCCGAGGACGGCGCCGAGGTCGAAATCGAAATCGATGAAGGGCGCACCATCGCGCGCGACAAGAGCGTCGCCTTCGTACCGCCCGGCGACAGCAAGGTGACGGTGGTCAAGGGCGGCCGTATCCTGCGCCTGTTCACCGTCAAGTCCGAAGACCTCGCCGCCTTGTGCAGCAACGCCGATGCCTATGCGCAGCGCGATCCCAATGTCGCGCCGTTCCAAGCCTGGCCCGATCCGGTCGGCGGGCGCAAGGTGCGCGTCTATTCGGGCAATGTCGCGCCCGAACAGGGGCGGTTCGGCCGCCTCTATCGCGGATCGACGATCATGGTGAATTTCGGCGACGGCCGCGTCGGCCCGCGTGCAGCGGACAATCTCTCGCCGCATCACCATGACGATTTCGAGCAATATTCGATCGCGCTCGACGGCGACTATATCCACCATCTGCGCTGGCCGTGGATCAGCGATTCGACGCAGTGGATCGACGACGATCACGAACGCATCGCCGCGCCCTCGGTCGCGGTGATCCCGCCCCCCGCCACGCACACCTCGCAGGGCGTCGGCGAAGGGCTCAACCGCCTGCTCGACACCTTCTGCCCGCCGCGCTTCGACTTCTCGGCCAAGCCCGGCTGGGTGCTCAACGCCGACGATTATCCGATGCCCGAACCCAAGGAAGACGCCGCATGAGCGACCGGATCACAGAGCTGCTGAAAGGCGCGATCGACCTGCATTGCCATAGCGGCCCGTCGGTCATGCCGCGCCGTCTCAACCATGTCGAGGCGATCAAGGAGGGCGAGGAAGCCGGCCTGCGCGCGATCCTGTTCAAGGACCATTACTATTCGGTCACCCCGGTCGCCGCGCTTCTCGACGAGATCATGCCCGGCACGGTCAAGCTTTTGACGGGCGTGCCGTGCAACAACACCACCGGCGGCATCAATCCTTACGCGGTCGAACATGGTTTCAAGCTCGGCGCGCGCCTCGTCTGGATGCCGACCTTCTCGGCGGCCAACCATATCCGCCATTCGCACCGCAAGCAGTTCCTGCCGACCAAGGACAAGATGCTCGACCCGACGATGCTGACCGTCATCGACGAGCGCGGCAAGCTGAAGGAAGAGGTGTTCCAGGTCCTCGACCTGATCGCGCAGTACGACGCGGTCTTGTCTGCCGGGCATCTCCACATCAGCGAGATCTGGCCGCTGTTCACCGAGGCGAAGGCGCGCGGCATCACCCGTCTGCTGGTCAACCACCCCACCTTCCTGATCGGCTGCACCCCGCCCGACATGGCCGAACTGGCGAAGATGGGCGCCTATCTCGAACATAGCTGCTGCATGTGGGCGGGCGTCCAGGGCAAGAATTACAGCCACGACAGCCTGAAAATGTGCATCGAGGCGGGCGGCGTTCCCAACACGATCATCGGCTCCGACCTCGGTCAGGTCGGCAATCCGACCCCGGTGGAGGGGCTGCGCTACGTCATCCAGATGCTGATCGACCTGGAGTATGGCGACGACGACATCCGCGCGATGATCGGCGGGAACGCGACCACCCTGATGGGACTGGACGATGGGCCGAGCGCGATGGCGATGGCATCCGAGGCGCTGACCGTATGACCAACCGTGCCTATCATCTGCTGATCGACGGCACGCTGCATCCCGGCGCCACGACCTTCGACGTCATCAACCCCGCCACCGCCCAGCCCTTCGCGCAATGCCCCAAGGCCGATACGGCGTTGCTCGAAACAGCGGTCGCGGCGGCCAAGCGCGCCTTTCCCGGCTGGGCGGCGACGCCCGCTGCCGAGCGTGCGGCATTGGTCGGCAAGATCGCCGACGCGCTCGATGCCCGCGCCGAGGAGTTCGCCGCGCTGCTCACCGCCGAACAGGGCAAGCCGCTCGACCAGGCGATCAAGGAGATCCGCGGATCGGTGTTCGTGCTGCGCACCTTTGCGGGCATGACGCTCGAACCGCGCGTGCTGCGCGACGAACCCGGCAACCGGGTCGAGGAGCATCGGATGCCACTCGGCGTCGTCGCGGCGATCACCCCGTGGAACTTCCCGCTGATCCTGCTGGTGAACAAGGTCGGCCCGGCGCTGGTCGCGGGCAACACTATGGTGTGCAAGCCCGCGCCGACCACCCCGCTCACCACCTGCCTGTTCGGCGAGCTGTGCGGCGACATCCTGCCTCCCGGCGTACTCAACGTGATCTGCGACGAGAACGAACTCGGCCCCGCGCTGACATCGCATCCGGATATCGCCAAGATTTCCTTCACCGGCTCCACCGGCACCGGCAAGCGCGTGATGGCGAGCGCCGCCGACACGCTCAAGCGCGTGACGCTCGAACTCGGCGGCAACGACGCCGCGATCGTGCTCGACGATGTCGATCCGCTGCCGGTTGCAGCCAAGGTATTCGAAGGCGCGATGCGCAACGCCGGACAGATCTGCGTCGCGGTCAAGCGCGCCTATGTCCCTGCCGCTTTCTACGACGAGTTCTGCGACGAACTTGCCCGGCTGGCGCGCGAGATGGTGGTCGATGACGGCGCCAATCAGGGCGCGCAGATCGGCCCGGTCCAGAACCGCCAGCAGTTCGACAAGGTCGCTGCACTGATCGCCGACAGCGCCGCGGAGGGCACCGTCATCGCCGGCGGCGCGCCGCTCGACCGCCCCGGCTATTTCATCCCGCCGACGATCGTGCGCGACATCGCCGACGACGCGCCGCTGGTGCGCGAGGAGCAGTTCGGACCGGTCCTGCCGGTAATGAAGTACGACGATCTCGACGATCTGATCGATCGCGTGAACGGCACCGACTATGGCCTGGGCGGCACCGTCTGGGGCCGCGATCTCGACCGCGCCACCGCCGTCGCCCGGCGCGTCGTCACCGGTACGGTCTGGGTCAACCAGCTGATGGCGATCGATCCGCGCATCCCGTTCCGCGGCCTGCGCCAGTCGGGCATGGGTACCGAAATGGGGCAGGAGGGGCTGGAGGAATATACCCAGGCCCAGGTCGTCAACGCCGTCCCGCTCGCCTGAACGCTTTGCGGCGCCGCTCCGTTGGGGAACGGGGCGGCGCCGCAATCCTAGAAGAAGTAGAAGCGCAACGCCGCGTCGGACATGGCGCGCCGCGTCGCCGGATCCGGGACGATGCGATAAAGCGTCTCCAGCGTCTGTGCGTAGCTGACGCGATCCTCCGCCCCGACGAACGGCGCATCGCTTCCCCAGAACAGCCGCTCCGGCCCCGCCTCGGCCAGCAGCCGCGCGGCATAGGCCGGCAGCCGGCCCTCGGGTAGCCGGAACCCCGCCGAGATCTTCACCCGCGTCCGCCCCAGCGCGATCGATCGCAGCAGCGCGGTGAACCCCGCACCCTCCATCTCGCCCTCGCTGCGCAGCAGGCCAAAATGGTCGACCACCACCGGCACACGATGATCGGCCAGCGCGGGCAGCATCTGTGCCAGTTGCTCGCCACCCAGGTTCAGCTCGAGATGCATCCCCGCATCCGCCAGCCGCGTCACGAAGCGTCGGAATCGATAACCGTTGAGATCGGGCAATTCCGCCTTCAGCGGAATCTGATACCGCACCCCGCACACGCCCTGCGCGCGCAATGCCACCATCTCGGCGGGTCCGGTATCGGGATCGAGCATCACCGTCGCGCGCAACCGCTTGTGCTGCGCCAATGCTGCAAGCGTATAGTCGTTATACTCGCCGAACAGACTCGCCGCCGTCACCACCCCGAACGACACGCCATGTGCGTCCAGATCGGCGAGGTACGCCTCGACCGGATAATCATAATCCGGCCGCGTCCAGGCCGTGTCCGTGAACGGCATCGCGCGGGTGAACACATGCGCGTGCGCGTCGATCACCGGCGGCTCGGGCGTGGTGCTCACGGCTTCAGGCGGTCCGCGAACAGCCGCGCGCCATTGTCGTGCAGCACCTTTGCCCGGTCGGCATCGCTCAGCTGCGCGGTCGCGGCAATCGCTTGCTCCACCATCTCGGCATAGCTGTTCTGCGTGTTGCCGTAATCCGACCCCCACATCACGCGATCCGCGCCATAGGTGTCGACCAGCAATTTGACGAACGCCGCCGCGTCGATTCCGGTCTCGGCAAAGCGGTTGAAGTTGATCTGCGTGAACTTGAACTGGATGTTGGGCACATCGACCAGTTCGAGATGCTCCGGCCCGATCGTCCCTGCCACCCCATTCTCGACCCCCGGCCACCCGCAATGGTCGAGCGCGATGGTCGTCTTTGGATAACGCTTCGCCAGCGCGACGATCCGCCGCAGCGCCGCGAACGAGGGCCTGCCCGGCGCATACATGATGATCATGTGCAGCCCCAGCTCGGCGGCGACATCCCAGGTCTTGAGCGCTGCGTCCGAATCCAGCCAGGGGTAATCGCCTTCGGCGTCGGGATAACCGAACAGCCGCAGCCCGGTGACATTGTGCGCGGTGGCGATCGCGCGCAGCTTGCCCGGCGTCTCGGGATCGTGCGCCCGCAGGATCAACACCGCCGAAACCCGGTCGTGATGCGCGTCCGCCACATCGACCGTGTAGCTGTTGTCGGTCTTGTAGACCGTATTGTACTGCACTGCCGCGCCGCCCGTGACGCCGCATTCGTCCCACAGCGCCAGCACCCGCGCCGCGGTCGACGGATCGCGCTCCAGCCGCGCCGTCAGCGCCTCGGGCGTCTCGCGCGCGCCGGTCAGGTCGACCGGATAGCGGGCGGTGTCGTTGGTGAAGAAATGGGCGTGGGTATCGAACAGCTTAACGCGCGGGTTCGGCATTCAACTCTCCAGCAGGGGTGTCGGTCGCGACGTGCGTCGCGCGCGCCGCGATGCGATAGGCATAGTACATGGCGACCACGGGGATCACTGCGATCGCCGAGAAGACGAAATAGGTATCCTCCCGGCCAAGCCCGGCGCTGAGCAGGAAGCCGCCGATCATCGGCCCGGCGATCGCGCCCACGCGACCGAAGCCGACGACGAAGCCGACGCCCGAATTCTGCATCGCCGGCGGATACATCACGACCGCGACCAGGAAGAGACCGGTATAGGCGCCTACCACGAAGAAGGTGGTCAGCCCCGCCATCGCCAGCAGCCCGATCGGATTGGGCGGCTGAAGCCCGAAGATCACCAGCGTGACCGCGGCGGCCGCGAAGAAGATCGTCGTCAGGCGACCTTCGCCGACCCGCCGACCCCAAAAACCCATCGCCAGATGGCCGAGCGTTCCGAATGCGCCGGTGATGATGCCGCTCGCGGCCGCCAGCGACGGCGTCAGGCCCGCATTGGCGAGGATCGTCGGCTTCCAGTTCATCAGGAAGTATCCGACGATCGCATAGGTCGCCGATGCCACCCAGATCAGGATGGTCTGCGACCGCAATTCGGGCGCCAGCATCGATCGGATCGCCGCGCCGCGCAGCTTGGCGGCGGGCTTGGGCGGCATCGCCGACAGTTCGGGAAGTCGCATCCGCCGATGCAACTTGTTCAGCCGGTCCAGATCCCCCGGCGCCTGACGGCGCACCAGAAATTCGCGCGATTCACCCAGCAGGAACAGGCTGAGCAGGAAGGTGACGAGATTGAGCGCCCCGGCGGCCAGGAACACGACGCGCCAGCCCGATGTCTCCAGCGCGAGCGCGGCGATCCCGCTGCCCAGCATCATCCCGAAGGTAAAGCCGATATGCAGGATCGCGAGCGCCATGTTGCGCGCCTTGTCGCTGGCATATTCCGCGACCGTAGTGTTGAGGCAGACGACCAGCGTGCCCAGGCCCACCCCGGTAATGGTCCGCAGCACGAACAGCTGCTGGATATTCTGCGCGATCCCGCTCAGCAGCAGCATCGCCGCCAATGTTGCCAGTGCGCCGAGCATGATCGGTCGCCGTCCGACCTTGTCCGCCATCGGCCCGATGACGAACGCGCCGACGACCAGCCCGACTGCGGACGCGCTGAACATCGAACCGAGAATGGCGGGATCAAGCTGCCAGTCCTTCGACAAAACGGGCGCACTGACGGCGAGCGAGACCACATCGAACCCGTCGGCGATGTTGATGAGACAGCACAAGGCAACGACCAGGAACTGATAGACGCTCATGCCAGTGGGCGCGTCCAGCACCCGCTCCCGATCTACAGTCGCCGCCACATCGCTCTCCTCGTTCGCGTCGGCGGCAATGACCTGCCGTCCAGTGATTCGCGTGCGTTCATATCTAACGTCATTCAGCGATATCTGATTTTTCGCTTGCCGCCTAGCCGCGATCTGCGCAAATTGGCAGTCCGAAAGCGGGCCGAACGTTGAAGGAGAGACAGGTGCTGCGTATCAAACCCGCCATCATCGGGACTGCGATCATGGCGCCGTTGGTCGGCCTTGCCGCCCATGCCGCTACTGGGAGTCCGGCCCCCGCCGCAACCCAGCCGCCCGCCGCTTTCGCCCAGTGCAAGGCGTGTCACAGCGTCGATCCCGGCGGCAAATCCGGGATCGGCCCGAACCTGTTCGCGGTCGGCGGGAAGATCGCGGGCACGAAGCCTGGCTATGCCTATTCCCCGGCGATGAAGGCGTCGCGCAAACGGTGGGACCGCGCCAATCTCGACGCCTATCTCGCCAACCCCAAGGGGCTGGTGCCCGGCACCAAGATGATGACGCCGGGTGTGTCGGACGCGAAGAAGCGCAAGGAACTCGTCGATTATCTGATGGCACTGAACTAGGAGCCACCAATGAACCGCCACCTGCTGCTCGCCGCAAGCCTGTGTATCGCCCCCGCCGCGATCGGCCAGACCGCGCGTCCCGCGCTCGACTATGCCAGCGCCGCGACGATCCGCGACACCTGCCTCGCCTGGGCCAAGCAGCGCGGGCTGAAGGTCGCCATCGTCATCCTCGATCCGCGCGCCATGCCGGTGACGCTGGCGCATATGGACGGCGTCTCGACCGCCGGCGGTGAGATCGCGCAGTGGAAGGCGGTGTCGTCCGCCAAGTTCGGCCGCGCGACCGCCGATTTCGCGGCGATGACCGTGCCCTCCGGAATGCCCAATGTCGCAGCGATGGCGGGTGGCGTGCCGATCTATACCGCCGATGGCGTGCTGCTCGGCGGAGCGGGAGTTTCGGGCGCCAGGCCCGCCGAAGACGCCGCCTGCGCCGCCGCCGGGATCGAGGCGGCGGGCCTCAAGCCCGCACGCCCTGCCCCGCCCGCTCAATAGGCGTCGATTTCCTTCAGCGCCTCGGCCGCCAGCCCCCAGCTTTCGACGCCTCCGGCCACGCCGATATACAGGGTCGTCTGGAGCAACGTCTCGCGGATGTCCTCCTTGGTCGCGCCATTCTGCACCGCGCATTTGACCAGCCGTTTGAGCGGGACGTGGCGATTCAGCGCCGCGCAGATCGCCATGGTGATCAGGCTGCGCTCGCGCAGCGTCAGGCCCTCCCGCGTCCAGGTCTCTCCGAAGCAGGCCGAGGTCACGTAATTTTCCAGCGGCTCGTGAAAATCGTCCGCCGCGTCGAGCCGCGCGATGCTGCCCTCGCCGAACAGTTGCTTGCGCATATCGCGGCCCGCTTCGAATGCGGGATCGCCGGTCTTGAGTGCCATGATGTTGTCCTTGGTTAGGGGTGAATGGATTGGAGAAGCGTTCGGAATGCGGCGCCGATCCACTGCATCTCCGCACGCGCGGGTTCCGAAAAATGCTGTGCGCGCAGAAAGCCGTGGCACATGCCAGGCGCGGTCCGCGCTTCGACCGCCACCCCCGCAGTGCGCAGCGCGTCGGCAAACTCCTCCCCCTCCGTGCGCATCGGATCATGTTCCGCCGAAAGGAGGATCGTGGGAGGAAGCCCCGCGAGATCGGCATGGAGCGGTGCGGACACGACCGTCGCGTCCCGCGCGGCGCAATCGTGCCAGGTGGCGATCATCGACTCGATCACCGCGCGCGGCAGGCCCGGATCGTTGGCGAGCGCATAGGCCTCGCGCTGCGGATCGAGCGCATAGACGCCATAGCAGAGCAGCTGCCCGATCAGCGCCGGGCCGTCGCCGTCGCGCGCGCGCATCGCAACATGGGTCGCAAGGCACGCGCCCGCGCTGTCCCCCGCCACGGCGATCCGCGTGGGGTCGATCATAAGCGGCCCGGCCATCCGCGCCATCCAGCGCAGCACGCCATGGCATTGCGCGATCGTCGCACCCGGCGTCGACTCCGGCAGCCGCGCATACTGGACGCTAACCACCACCGCGCCGCACGCCTCGGCCAGCGCGGCGGCAAGGCAGTCGTAAGTCTCGATGCTCCCAATCGTGAAGCCGCCGCCGTGCAGATACAGAATCGCGGGCAGCGCACCCTCCCCGGCCGGGCGATAGATGCGAACAGCCGTCTCGATCGCCACATCGGGGACATAGCTGTCGGTCACCCGCATCCCCGCCGGGCGCGGACCCGCGATCCGATGCGCATCGCGATCCGCGATCAGCCGCGCCGCTTCCAGCGAAACCGCAGCTTCGGGAGGGCGCCGGACTGCAGCCAGATAGTCCGCAATCCCCTCGGCCAGCAGCGGTGCGTCAGCCATGATCGGTCCCGACGCTCCGCACCCATCCTCCTGTCGTGCCGCGCTCCGGCATTTGCTATCAAGGTTTAGCTTGACGAGATCGGGTGCCATGCTGAATGGCGTTTGTAAATAGCAAGCGACGGAGAGATGCCCGATGTTCAATTCGGCGGTAAAGCGCAAGCTGGAGGCGGGGGAGACCGTCTTCGGCAGCTTCTTCAAGGTGGACTCCCCGGCGATCGCCGAACTCTATGGCCTGGCCGGATTCGACTTCCTGATCGTCGATGCGGAACATGGCTGCTTCACCCATGGCCAGATCGAGAACCTCATCCGCACCTGTGAACGGATGGGGATGAGCAGCATCATCCGCACTCCGGACGCACAGGAAACGAACATCCTCCACGTCCTCGACAGCGGCGCCAGCGGCATTCAGGTGCCCTCGCTCAAGTCCGCCGCCGAGGTCCGCGACCTGATCCGCAAGGCGAAATACTGGCCGCAGGGCGAACGCGGCTCCGCCCGCGCCTGCCGCGCCGCGGGCTATGGCACCGTCCCCGACTATGAAACGCGCGCCAATGCCGAGACGCTGGTGAGCGTGCATGTGGAGAACAAGGAAATGGTCGAGGATATCGAGGCGCTGTGCGCGATCCCCGAACTCGACGTCGTGTTCATCGGCCCGGGCGATCTCAGCCAGTCGCTCGGCCATCCCGGCAATGCGAGCCATCCCGATGTCGTCGCGGCGATCGACCGCGTGATCGAGGTCGCGGCGGGCCGCAAGCATATCGGCACCGTCGTCGGCAATGCCAAGGCACTCGACTCCTATGTCGCGCGCGGCGTCCATTATATCGCCTGGCTGTCCGACCTCGGCATGATCCGCGGCGCGCTCAACGGAGCCGCTGCCAATTTCGCACCCTATCGCGCAACGGGAGATGGCAAATGAAACGCCCCGCAGGCGGCCGTGGCCGCGAACTTGCCGCCGTCGCGCCCCTGCTCGACGAACTCACTCAGGACATTCTCTACGACAAGGTGTGGGAGCGCGGCGAACTCTCGCCCCGCGACCGCAGCCTCATCACCATCACCTGCCTGATCGCGCTCAACCGCGAACAGACGCAGGGGCATATGGAGCTGGGCCTCGAAAACGGGCTGACCGTCGAGGAACTGGGCGAAGCGATCGCGCACATCGCCTTCTATGCTGGCTGGCCCGTCGCGGTCAGCGCCGCGCGCAAGCTCAAGACGCTGGTCGACGCACAGAAAGCGCCGGACTAACCCCGCCCCAGGAACGGGATCTTGTTCTGCACGACCAGCGCCTCGTAGAAATTGAGGTGATCGGGCAGGTCGGCCATGTGCACGATGACGTCCGCCGCATCCTCGGGCCGCGCGACCAGATCGTCGGGCAGGCTGCTCATCCCGCCGCCCAGTTCGGTCGCGACGATGCCCGGATGGAACACCGACACCGCGATATTGTCCGCACGGCAGTCGATCGCAAGCGCGCGCGTCAGACCGTCGAGCCCCCATTTGCTGGCGGTATAGGCCGGGCTGTTGGCGCGCGGCACCTTGGCCGAGATCGACCCGACATTGATGATCCGCCCATGCCCCTGCGCGCGCATGATCGGGATCGCGCCCCGCGCGCACAGGAAGGCGGAGGTGAGGTTGGTGTCGATCACCTTGCGCCACAGGTCGAGCGGCGTGTCCTCGGCAGGCGTGCTGTCGGCGATGCCGGCATTGTTGACCAGTACATCGACCCGCCCGAACCGCGCCATCGCCTGTTCGAACAGCGCGGCCACCGCATCCTCGTCGGTCACGTCGGTGGCGACGGCCAGCGCCTCGCCCCCCGCCGCCCCCAGCTTTTCGACCAACAGCTTCAGCCGCTGAGCGCGCCGGGCGGCGAGAACAACCTTCGCCCCCCTGGATACAAAGGCCAGCGCGCACGCCTCCCCGATGCCCGAGCTCGCGCCGGTGATGATAACGACGCGCCCCAGTAAGATGCTCATCCGGCCGCCTTCTCCGCCTGGCTCGAGACCAGCGCCAGCGGATCGTCCGCGACCACCGCCAGCCCCCCGCCGCGATCGGAGCGGGTATTCTCGAACGTCCCCGCTTCCTTCTTGCGCAGGCCATAGGAGCGCACCGGTTCGATCTCGTCCTTGGCGATCTCCGCCATACGCGGCTTGCGCGCCAGCGCCGCCGCGATATGCGGCGCCAGTTCTTCCTTCTTCTTCGCCAGTCGCGCGTCCTCGTCGGCCTTCAGCCGCGGCATCACCTTGTCCGCGAACAGCTGAAGCGATTCGCAGATATGGTCGTGATTGGCCGGGCCGGTCTGCTGGACGAAGATGATCTGATCGACGCCGACATCGGCATAGGCCTTGCAGTGCTCATACACCTGATCCGGCGTGCCGATGCCGCCATTGCCGTGATTGTCCTCGATCCCGGCCTCGGCCTTTTTAAAGCCTTCCCAGACGTTGGAATGGCCGGGGACATGCTTGCCGAACGCCGCGTAGAAACCGAGCGAATAGCCGAAATATTTGAACCCCTCGGTCCCGCGCGCAATCGCTTCCTGCTCGTCCTCATTGACCGACAGCGCGGTGACGATCGCGAAGTTGGCGTTCACCGCATGTCCGATCGGCACGCATTCCTCGGACCGGATGATGTCGTAATATTCCTGCACCCATTTGCCCGCCTGCTCGGGCGCGGCAAAGCCGAACACGAGCGCCCCCATGCCGTTGCGCGCGGCATGCAGGATAGTATCGCGGCGCGAGCACGCGACCCAGAGCGGCGGGTGCGGACCCTGCAGCGGCTTGGGCACGATGTTGCGGGTCGGCATCGAGAAATGCTCGCCCTCGAACCCCGGATAGGGCGTCATGGCGAGCATGTTGGCAGTCTGCTCGGTCGCCTCGCGCCACATGCCCTTTTTGTCGTCGGGATGGACTCCGAACCCTTCCAGCTCAACCGCGGTGCCGCTCTCGCCGGTGCCCCATTCGACGCGACCGTTGGACAGCAGGTCCAGCGTCGCGATCCGCTCGGCGACGCGCGCGGGGTGGTTGATCTTGGGCGGCATCACGCAGATGCCATGGCCCAGCCGCATCCGCTTGGTCCGCTGGCTCAGCGCGCCCAGGAACACTTCCGGCGCGGAGCTGTGCGAATATTCCTCCAGGAAATGATGCTCGACCAGCCAGGCATAATCATAGCCGAGCTTGTCGGCGAGTTCGAGCTCGTCCAGCGCGTTGTGAAAGATCACGCGATCCTTCTCGGCCGTGAACGGGGCCGGCGACTGATGCTCATAGAACAGGCCGAATTGCATGGCGTAACCCTCCGCTTCCTCTCCCGCCCGACCTTTTCGACCAGCGCGGCACTAAATGACAGCCAGGCTTATAACAGGTGTGCTGACAAATTGGAAGGGATAAGCAGCCTGGCTGATATAAATGCCCTATGCGGGGAGCGGTGCGGCGCGCGCATAGCCGCCGTCCAGATAGATCAACGGATCGACATCCCCCGCGACATCGACGCTCAGCACCTCGCCGATCACCACGGCATGGGTCCCATGCTCGACATGCTTTTCGTAGCGACAGAAGAAACTCGCCTGCGCGTCGCGAAGATAGGGAGTGCCATCCTCCCCCGCACCCCAGTCGCCCAGTTCGAACCGCGCCTCGCCCTTCAGCTTGCCCGCGCACGCATTCGACACGGCGAGCTGATCGCGATGCAGGATGTTGACGCAGAAGGCGGCGCCCGCGGTGAGCGGACCGTGCAGGCTCGCGCTCTTGTTGACGCACACCAGCAACGACGGTGGGTCCATGCTCAGCTCGCTCACCGCCGTCGCGGTCATCGCCCAGCGGCGCTCGTCATGCCATGCGGTGATGACCACCACCGCCTTGCCCAGCCGCCGCAACCCGGTGCGCAGCTGCTCGGCGACCGTCGGCGCCACCGCGTCTGTCACAGCCGTCTCAGGCATCGCCACCCAATCCTTCCCTGCCGATGATCCGCAACCCATAGCCTTCGATCCCGGACAATCGCGCTTCGCTGTCGGTCAGCAGCACGATGTCCCGCACGCCCAGATCCAGCAGGATCTGCGCGCCCACGCCATAATCGCGGATGCGCTGTTCGCTGGTGGGCGTCAGTCCGTTGGTGCGCCGTTCGGAAACCGCGCTGACCGAAGGATCGCGGATGAACACGATCACTCCCGCGCCATCATGGCCGCCAATCCGGGTGAGCGCGCGCTGCACATATTCCCGCCGGTCGGTCGGGGGACCCAGCATGTCGGACACGAAGTCCAGCCGGTGCATCCGCACCAGCGTCGGCAGGTCGGGCGCGATCCGCCCGCGCGATAGTGCGACATGCTCGACCTGGTCGATCATGCTGCGGAACACCGTCAGGCGGAACCCCTCGCCATAGACGGTCTCGAACGCTTCCTCATGCACGCGCGTGACGCAGCGTTCCGTGCGGCGGCGATAGGCGATGAGGTCGGCGATGGTCCCGATCTTGAGCCCGTGGAGCTGCGCGAAGGCGACCAGCTCGGGCAGCCGCGCCATCGACCCGTCGTCGTTCATGATCTCGCAGATCACCCCCGACGGCATCAGCCCGGCGAGCCGCGATACGTCGACCGCCGCCTCGGTATGGCCCGCGCGCACCAGCACGCCACCGGGCCTGGCGACCAGCGGGAAGACATGGCCCGGCGAGACGATATCGTCGCAATCCTTGGTCGCGTCGATCGCGACCGCGATGGTATGCGCGCGGTCCTGCGCGGAAATCCCCGTCGTCACGCCCTCGCGCGCCTCGATCGAGACGGTGAAGGCGGTGCGGTGGCCGCTATTGTTGTCGGCGACCATCGGCGGCAGGCGCAGCTTCTTCGCCCGCTCCTCGGTCATCGCAAGGCAAATCAGGCCGCGCGCGTGCCGGGCCATGAAGTTGATCTGCGCAGGGGTCGCGAACTGGGCGGGGATGATGACGTCGCCCTCATTCTCCCGGTCCTCGGCATCGACCAGGATATAGGGATGTCCGTCGCGCGCCGCCTCGATGATCTCCTCGATCGGGGAGATCGCATTGTGCAGATCGTCCGCGTGCATGGTCGCCTCAATATGCACCGGCGGCCTTCAGCGCTTCGCGGGCATGGCGCCAGCTGTCCGAACCGGCGGGCAGGCCGACATAGATGGTGGCGTGAAGCAGGATCTCGCGAATCTCCTCCTTCGTCACGCCGTTCGCCAGCGCACCGGTGATGTGGTTCTTGAGCTGGTCGGGGCGCGACTGGCCGATCAGCAGCGCGATCGTTAGCATCGATCGCGTCTTGCGGTCGAGTTCGGGGCGGCTCCACACATCGCCGAAGCACATCCGCGTGACCAGGTCCTGCAGCGGCTCGTTGAAGTCGTCGGTATTGTCGAGCGTAGCGACCCCCGGCTCGCCGAACATCTCGAACCGCATCGCGCGGCCCCGGTCGTAGCTCTCGTCCTTCTTCATGCGTCCAGTCCTTCGATGATGGTGCGCGCCGCATCCGCCGCGCGCGTAAGTTCGGCGCGGGCGGCGGCCGACACGCCGATGGCCCTCAAAAATCCGTGGATCATGCCCGGCGCGACCTGCAACGTCGTCGCCACGCCGGCGCTTGTGAGGCGGGCAGCAAGTTCCTCCCCCTCCTCCCGCAACGGATCGAGCTGCGCGGCGACGACCAGCGTCGGCGGCAATCCGGCGAGGTCCGCGCGGTCGACCGGCGCAGGCTGGCGGAACAGCCCGCCCCGGCTGCGGAACAGCGCGATATAGTTTCGCACGCGATCAGCGGTCAGCATCGGGTCGCGGCTCTGCGCATAAGCGGGCCGGTCCGGGTCCATCGCGAAGGTGCCGTAAAAGAGCAGCTGAAACCCTGGAGCAACGCCGCCCGCATCGCGCAGGTTCGCGGCGCAGGCGAGCGCCAGCAGCGCCCCCGCGCTGTCGCCCGCCACGCCAACGCGACGCGGATCGATCCGCAGCGCTTCCGCCTGCCGTACGATCCAGGCAAACGCCTTGTCGCAATCGTCCTGCGCAGCGGCATAGTCCGCCTCAGGCAGGCGGCGATAGTGGACGCTGACCACCACCGCACCCGTCGCCTCGGCCAGCGCGGCACAGGCGATGTCGAAGCTCGCGACGCTGCCCATCGCAAAGCCGCCGCCATGGAAATAGCAGATCGCCGGGCGTGCGCCCTCCCCGCCCGGGTCGAACACCCGCACCGGGATTTCGCGCCCCACCGCCGGAATATAGCTGTCGAAGCGCGTTACCCTTGGCGACAGGCCCTGCGCGAACCGCCCGGCACTCAGATCGCCATAAAGCCGCAATGTCTCCAGGTCGGGCGCAGGCGACTGGTCGCGGCACAGCGCGACATAGTCGGCGATCCCGTCGGCGGGCACGGGCGGATGCTCGGCGACAAGACCCTCGGTCTTAGCCAACCGCCTCATAGCGCACCTCGACCGGAAGTTCGGGCAGTTCCGCCAGCCGCGGCGCGACCTCGCGCGCCACCAATGTCAGATTGTCGGCGGTGTCGCGGTGATCCAGCTCGCCTGCCTGCCCCATCATCAGCAGGTTGCCGAACCCGCCGGTCTCGCCATGGAATTGGGCGAGCTGGTCATAGACCTCGTCGGGCGTGCCGACGAAGAAGAGCCCTGCATCCATATATTGCTCGATCGACCCGTCGACCGGCAGCGGCTGGCCGTTGCGCATCCGCGGGCGCATTGCCGAAGGCCCGGCCTGCAGCATCCGCACATTGGCCTCGACCGCGTTGAAGCCCCATGGATTGCGGAACTGCGGGTCGAGCCGCGCGGCGGTGGTGAAATAGCTTTTCATCTGCTCGGCGCGCTTGAACGCGGTCGCGGTGTCGTCGGCACAGGCGACCAGCGCCAGATAGGCGAGCTTGTCGTTGGTCGCTTCGCGGCCATGCGCCTCCGAATAGGCCTCGCGATAGCCTGCGAACACCGACCGCGCGACCGCGCCCGACAGGAATGTCGCGCAGACATAGTCGCGCCGCCCATATTCGCGCGCGCTCGACGCGCTCGACGCGGTGCCCCACATTGGCGGGCGCGGCTGCTGGATCGGGCGCGGCCACAGGCTGGCGGTGCGATAGTGGAAATGCTCGCCTTCCCACGAAAAATTCTCGCCCTCATTGCCCAGCGCGTCGAGGATCAGGTCGTGCGCTTCCCAGAACCGGTCCATGAACCCGGTCGGCTGGCGGTTCGACATGAACAGCTCGTATGCCGCACCCTTGACCAGCCCGACCTCCAGCCGCCCGCCCGACAGGCAGTCGACCATCGCGATCTCCTCGGCCACGCGCAGCGGGTTGGAGCGGTTGGCGAGCGGGATGCCGAGCGCGAGCAGCCGCGCCTTGCTGGTCTGCCGCGCCAGGATCGCGAGCGTCGTCATGCACGATGTCGACATGCAGGTGGCCGCGGCATGATGCTCATTGACCATGATGTTCAGGCCAAGCTCGTCAGCGAGCAGATATTCGTCGAGATAGCGGTTGAGCAATTGCCCCGCCTCGACCGGATCGCAATGATGCTGCGGCAGCGTGACCCGCATCGACCCGGGCACCCCGAAGGCGGGGTGATAGGCCTGTTCGCTGAATTGCCAGATCTTCATCTCTTGTCTCCGAACGGACGGTCAGCGGCCGGCAAAGGCGGCAATGCGCGCGGCGAGCGCGGCGGGCTGGTCGGCATGGATGCGATGGCCCGCCTCGGCGATCGTCTCGACTTCCGCCTGAGGCAACGCCGCGCGCCAGCGCTCGCGATAGGCGGCGCTCACGATCGCATCGGAATCACCCCACAGCATCAGCGTCGGGGTCGAAATGCGGTGCAGCCGGTCGGCCAGCTTGGGGTTCGACATATAGGGCGTCCAGCCATACAGGCTCGCCGCCTCGTCGTTGCGCATCAGGCGGCGGATGCGTTCCTCGGGCAATTTGGTCAGCACCGCCATGTCGCTGCCCGGCTCGGGCGCGCCGACCTGCATCCGCTTGCCGAGTTCCTGGCGCGACAGCATGAAGATATCGGCGACATGCTGCACCCGCCGGTCGGCGGTCGGCAGCCCGAGCGGCGACACCAGCACCAGCTGCGCCGCGCGCGCCGGCTCCTTGGTCAGCGTCTCCGCCGCCACCCAGCCGCCGAACGAGATGCCGACCACGACGGGCCGGTCAAGACCCAGCTGGGCCATCAGGTCGAGATAGAAATAGCCGAGATCATCGACCCGATCGAGCCGCGCAGGCCGTTGCGAATTGCCGAATCCTGGATGCGACGGCGCATGGACGGTGAAGGTCTTCGCCAGCTCGCGCAGCACCGCCGCCGAACCCTCCAGCCCGTCGATGCCGTGCAGGAACAGCAGCGGATCGCCGCTCCCGGCGGTGAACATCTCCACCCCGGTCCCGAGCAGATCGACGGTCGACAGCGTGCCGAAGTCCAGTTCGTCCAGGCAGGCCGTTTCCATCGCTCTCCACTCACCCTCGCTTTTGATACGCCCAGAGTGTTGTCGGGAGACTGATACGTCCAATTCTTTGTTCTTGAGCGATCGATGCCCCGCAAGTATGAGTTGCACATGGAGCTGAGGCATCTGCGCTATTTTCGCGCGATCGGGCGTGAGGAACATTTCGGCCGCGCGGCGGTGGCGCTGCGCGTCGCCCAGCCCGCACTGACGCGCCAGATCCGCGATCTCGAAACCGAGCTCGGCGTCGAGTTGTTCGAACGCCTGCCCCGCGGCGTCCGCCTCTCCAGCGCGGGCCGCGCCTTTCTCGACGAGGTGGAGGAAATCCTCAAACAGGTCGACCGCGCCGTCGATCGCGCCCGCCGGATGGGCAGCGGCCATCTCGGCACGATCCGCGTCGGCCTCAGCGAAATCATGGCCGCCTACGACTTCATCTCGCGCGGCCTGTTCGACTTTCGCGAGAATGAACCGTCAGTGGTACTCGACCTGCGTTCCACCGGCTCCCTCGCCCAGATCGCTGCGCTCAAGGACGGCACGCTCGACGTCGGCATCGTCTATGACGCGCATATCGACGATCGCGACCGCGAGACGCTCGATTGCGCGCCGATCGGCACCGGCGAAACGATGCTCGCCGTGCATGAAAGCCACCGCTTCGCAAACCGCAACTCGGTCATGATGGCGGAAATCGCCAACGAACCGGTGCTCGGCCCCGCACGCATATTGGCGCCGGGCTATTACGACCGCGTCATGGCCGCCTGCATCGCCAGCGGCAGCGCGCCGCGCTTCGTGCAGGAATGCACCACCAACTCGATCCTGTTCAGCCTGGTTTCGGTCGGCATGGGCGTCGGCATCGTCACCACCGCCGGGCCGCATTCGCCCAGCCACAATATTCGCCTCGTCCCGATCGCCGATCTCGGTCTCAAATTCCGGGTGATGCTGGTGTGGCGCGCGCGGGACGGATCGGCTGCGCTGCGCCGCTTCCTCGACATGATGATCCAGCGCGCAGCCCAGGCGGCCTGATCGTCGGCCTGGTCGCCAACGCTGTCCTCCCGTCGGGGGGACAAGCCTGGCGCCCGCGTCTGCTAAATGATGCGCAAAGAGGAGCCTGTGATGACCGACCCGCGCCCGCTGAACGGCCTGTATCATTTCGCCTATCCCTGCCGCGATGCCGAGGAAACGCGGCATTTCTATGAGGACATTCTCGGCCTGCCTCTGGTCAATTGCATGTTGTCGGAACGCGTGCCGAGCACCGGCGAAGAAACGCCCTATGTCCATTTCTTCTTCCAGCTTGGCGACGGCTCCTACATCGCTTTTTTCGACCTTGGCGGCGACGAGAAACCCGCCCCCTCGCCCAACACCCCCGACTGGGTGCAGCATTTCGCGATCGAAACCGACTCAGTGGAGAATGTCGAGGCAATGCGCGAGCGGCTCGCCGCGCATGGCGTGAAGACGACGCCGTTGGTCGATCATGAATTCGTCCGCTCGATCTATTTCTTCGACCCCAACGGTCTGCGCCTCGAAATCGCGGCGCGGACCGAAGCGCCCGGCTTTCTCGAACAGGCGGCGCGAGAGGCCCATGCGACGCTCGCGACCTGGAACCGGCGCAAGCACGGATAGGAGGCGTTTCGATCAGACGGCACCGGCCGGCTCCCCCACCCGGCCACCCAACGAGAGTATATTCTATGGGTGGCCGGGTGGGGGAGCGGGCCGGTGCCGCTTCGGCGAAGCCAAAACCGGACCCGATTCAAACGCGCGTGGACAGAGCGCCCCCCACTTGGCAAGGATGAACGCAGAGAAAAACGAGGCGTTCGAGGGGCCCGATGGCAGATACAGAGCAATCCCGGCGGCGGGTTCAGTCGATCGAGGTCGGGTTTCGCGTGCTGCGCGTGCTGCGCATGGCGGAAGGACCGCTACCGCTACGCGAGATCGCTGCGCGTGCGGGGATGCCGCCCAGCAAGGTGCATCTCTACCTGGTCAGCTTCGTGCGGGAGAACATGGCCTATCAGGACCCGCAGAACGGCCATTACGGCCTCGGCTCCTTCGCAATCCAGCTTGGCCTTGCCGCCGTCCGCCAGCTCGATGTCGTCGCGCTCGCGGCAGAGGCGCTGACCGACCTTCGCGACAAGACCGATTGCGCGGTCTATCTCTCGCTGTGGGGCGATCGCGGCCCGTGCATCGTCGCCAAGGCCGACGGGACGCTGCAAGGCGCCTTCTCGCTGCGTCTTGGCTATATCCTGCCGCTGACGACCAGCGCGACGGGCCTCGTCTTCCTCGCGCATCTGCCCAATTACGAAACCGATCGCGCGCTCGCGGCGCTCGCCGCCTATGAGGCGGAACGCAATCCGCGCACGCCTTCCGATCCCGAAATCGCCGAGAGCGTCGAAAAGGTCCATAAGCTGGGCTACGCCTCGACCGTCGGCAATCTCAACCGCAACTTCGCCGGCCTCGCCGCGCCGATCTTCGATTACAGCAACCAGATCGCCGCAACGCTGACGATCCTCGGCCCCAGCGAATATATGAGCCGCACCCGGCAAAAGGAATTCGTCAAGCTGCTGCTCAAGGCCGCCCACGACGTGTCGGAGCGGATGGGCGCGTTCGGTTCGCAGGACGAAGCGTAGGGATCAATCGCGTACGAAGTCGGGCGCCCGCATTCCCCTGGCCGCTGCGCCCAACCGCAGCCGCAGCGCCTCCGCCCGCGTTTCGGCATCGAGCCAGGACCGCTCATGCCCCCAAAGACTGGGGCCGTCCACGCATTCGAAGGGCTCCCAGGTCGCTGGATCGATCGACCTGCCGCCCCAGCCATATTCGATCATGAATCCCGATGGCGTCCGCGCGTAAAAGGACGTCATATGGTCGTTGCTATGCCGCCCCAGCGTCACCGCGACCCGTCGCTCTTCCAGCTGCGCCAGATCATAGCCCTGGCCGACATCGTCGAGCGATTCGAGTTCGACCATCAGATGGTGGAACCCGTCCACCCCCGTCTCGATCGCCGCGAAGCTATGGTGACGGCTGTTGAGGTGGAAAAAATACGCCTTGAACGGCCGCAGTGCATAGTCGCTGAGCCGGAAGCCGAGAAGGTCGGTATAGAAGGGCAGCAGCGTATCGAGCGACCGCGCGGTCAGCACCACATGGCCCAGCCCCAGTGATCCGGTTCGAAAGCCACTGATCGCCCGACCGGGTAAGAAGGGCGCGGCCCCTTCCGCCGCGCCGTGGAAGAATTCCACCCGGTTTCCCACCGGGTCCTGCGCAATCAGCAGCGCGGCAACGCGCCGCTGCTCTGCCTCCAGCGCGGTGCCCGCCCGCACCGGGTAGCCCGCGTTTGAGAGCCGGGCCGCGACGATGCCAAGCGCAGCGACGTCGGCGACTTCCCATCCCATCGCGGCGACCCGATCGGCCTCGCCACGCTCGACGAACACGCGCCCTGCCCGCGCATCGGTACGCAGCGCAAAGCCGCGGGAGTCGCGATCCGCGACCTCCATGCCGAGCAGTCCGGGGGCGAACTCCGCCCAGCCTGCGTCGTCGCGCGTGGCGACCGCGATATAGCCGAGCGAACGGAGCAGCATGGGCGCAATTCCACAAAATCGAATTGCACTCGACAATAACGAACGATTGGAGGCTTGTCAGCCAGGGTCTAGAGCCGCTGCACTCCTGCGCGGCGATATTCGGGAGTCAGCTCCTCGATATCGTCGCCATCGGCAGGTTCGTCGCCGCCGGCATTCAGCGAATCGAGCAGACGGACCAGATAACCGCGCAACGCCGCCTGTTCGTCGCCGTCCAGAGGGCTCAGCAGCTGCTTTTCGAGCGCGCGCGAATCCTTTTGCAGTTGCTTCAGCGTGGCGGCGCCGGTGTCGGTCAGCCGCACCTCCAGCAACCGCTTGTTGGCATCGCTCACCCGCCGCTCGATCAACCCCTTGGTTTCAAGCAACGCGATCTGCTTGATCATCGTCTGCGGCTTGACGTCGTACAGCCGCGCCAGTTCGGCCGAGGACATGTCGGGCCGCGTCGACAATGTCGTCAGGATACGAAACTGGACCGCCGTCACGTCGAACGGATTGAGCACCGCCTCCAGCCGGACATAGGCCTTATACTGCACCTGCTTGACCAGGTGGAGGATCGAATGTGCATTGGTCCCGGATGCCGGGCGAACCGTTTTCCCCATATGCCACTTACTGTCCGATCCCCATCCGCCTGTCCAGCACCGCTGCTCCGGGGGACGGCGGCACATCTGGAAATCTGCTCTGGACGCTTGTTTATTTCTAAGCCAAGCTGACAATGAATTTCGATTGTCGTTTGCATATATCAAATGGCATATGATATTCGCTTATCGAAGGCAGGCGACGCGCGACGATGCGATGCCCTGACACGGGAGGGGAATGCAGATGGCGACAACAGGCCGAGCGATCGACGTGGACAGCTTCCTCGACGGGCTCAAGTTCAACCGGTTTCACCTCACCGTCCTGATCCTTTGCACGATCCTCACCGCGATCGACGGCTATGAACTGTACATCGTCGGCTGGGTGCTGCCCGATCTCGCGCGCGATTTCGGCGTGTCGCGCACCGCGATCACCTCGGCGATGGTCGCCCAGCAGGTGGGGATGCTGCTCGGCGCCTTCGTCATCCCGCCCTTGGCCGACCGGATTGGGCGCCCCCGCCTGTTGTTCTTCTGTTATACCGGCATGGCGCTAAGCGCGTTCGCGATCCTGTTCACCTCGTCGCTGCTCCCCTTCGCCATCTGTCGCTTTATCGCCGGATTCTGTGGAACCGCGATGATCCCGATCCTCGTCTCGCTCGCTTCGGAGACCGCACCGCAACGCCTGCGATCGACGATGAGCACGATCACCGTCAGCGGTACGATGATCGGGGCACTGCTCGGCGCGCTGATGCAGGGGTTCGTGCTGGAACCGTTCGGCTGGCGCGGGGGGTTCTGGATCGCGGTCGCTCTGCCCACGATCATGCTGCCCTTCATCTATTTCCTGCTGCCCGAATCGCTGCGTTCGCTCGCGGCACGCAATCCGGGCGACCCCAAGATCCAGACGCTGGCGCGCAAGATGGATCCAACGCGCGAGGAGCCGGTGCTGCTGGTCGCCCCGCCCAAGCCCGAACGCGCCGCCGGGGCGGTGCTGTTCGGCGACGTGCTCGGCCCGGATCAGCGGATGAAGACCTTCCTGATGTGGGCGATCACCATCTCCAGCTTTGTGTTCATCACCGCGGGCGTGTGGAAGACGACGATCTTCAAGGATGTCGTCGGACTTCCCTGGTCGCAGGTGGCGCTCATCAACGGCGTCAACACCGTGGCCGGATTCATCGGCATGTTGACGATCGGTTTCTTCATCGACCGGTTCGGGTTCAAGCGGGTGATGGTCTCCACCTTCCTGCTCGCGGCGGCTTTCTCGGTGCTGATCGGGCTCACCGCGCCGACGATCGGCATGTTCGTCGCGGTCGCATTCATGGCGATGTTCCAGCATGGCGGACAGGCGAGCATACCCGCGCTCGCCGCTGCCCTCTATCCCCCGCGCAGCCGCGCGACGGGCATCGGCTGGGCCTATGGCGCGGCGCGTGTCGCGTCGATCTTCGCGCCTTTGTTCGGCGCCTTCGTGCTGGGCGAAGGGTTCGGCGCGATCACCATCTTCGCGCTGCTCGGCGTCCCCCTGGCCTCGGCGGGCATCTTCACCTTCTGGCTGATGAGCCTCAAGGGCGCACCCAAGCCGGTGCGCGCCGGTCATGGCCACTGAGGGACAGGCGCCTGCGGTCGACGCGCACGCACATGTCTTCACCCGCGCCATGCCGTTCGCGGCGGACGCGCATTCGCGGCCCGATTACGACTATGGCGTCGACGCCTGGCTCGCCGATCTCGACCGCCACGGCATCGCCCATGGCGTGATCGCGGCGGCGAGCCTGTTCAACGACGGCAACGCCTATACGCTCGCCGCCTTGGCCGCGCATCCCCGTCGGCTGCGCGGGACGGTGATCGTTCCGCCCGAAACCGATGTGGCGACGTTGCGGCAGATGGCCGATCTCGGCGTCGTGGGCGTGCGCCTGACCTGGCGACGGATCGACGAATTGCCCGATCTCGACAGCGACCCGTGGCGCGCATTCCTGCGCCGCATCGCCGATAGCGGGCTGCATGTCGAACTGCTCAGCCGCAGCGCCAGCCTGCCGCATCTGCTTCCCGCGCTGGACAAAGCGGGGGTACGGATCGTGATCGATCATTTCGGCGTCCCCTCACGCGACAACGCCGAACGGCACGTGGGCACCGATGCGCTATGCCGCGCCCTCGACACCGGCCGTGTCTGGGTAAAGCTGTCCGCCGGGTTTCGCATGTCGTTCGACATCGCTGCGGAAGTCACGGATCGACTGCTCGCGCATGTCGGTCCGAATCGTCTGCTTTGGGGCAGCGACGCCCCCTTTGTGAACCATGAAGGCAGCACCCGTTTCGGCGACACGATCGATCTCTACCGCCGCCTCGTCCCCGATCCCGCCATCCGCGCCGCGATCGACCGGACGGCGCTCGCCCTGTTCTTCAATGAGGAAAGCCCCGCATGACCCGTCCGATGACCCGCCGCGAGCGCGCCGCCGCCACCGCCGAACTCGAAATGGGTCTCGCCGATTTCTGGCATGACGTGGACACCAACTGGGGTCGCAACGCGGGCGATTATTATGCGCCCGAAGGAGTCTACAGCTCCGGCAAGCTTCATCTCGAAGGCCGAGAGGCGATTCAGGGCTTCTACAGCTGGCGCGAGGATCGCGGCGAACGGGTGGCGGTCCATGCCTACAGCAACTTTCGCGCCGAGTTCGACGATGCGGGCGGGGCGACCGCCAACTGGTATATGCTGCTCTGGGCCGCCGACGGCGCCGCGCCGCAGGAAAGCACCGCCCCCACCCGCATCAGCCGCGCCACCGAGACCTTTCGCTGGGACGAAGGCGAACAACGCTGGCTCTGCACCCGGCGCGAACTGGTCAACCTGTTCAAGGGCGGCGCGCAACTGAACTTCAGCGGTTAGGCCCGCTCGCAAAAATCGACATTGCCGGGATGAAAAAGGGGCACCGCACGGGCGCCCCTTTCCCCTATTGCGTTGCCCTTGCTCAGAAGCGCACGCGGGCGCCGATCGTGAAATTGCGGCCGACCTTGTCATAATATTGACCATTCGTCGGGAAGTTCAGAATTGTATAGGGGATTGGTGGCGGATCCTTGTCCAGCAGATTGTTGATCGCCCAGAACATTTCGAACTTCTTGTTGTCGCCGACGAAAACTTTCCCGAACAGGTTGAAATAGGCGACAGCGGGAACGTCATTGTCGTTGATCGTGTTCGTGGGCAGCGTGTTGTACGTCACGTCCTGCACGCCACTGCTGATGAAGATCGTTTGCAGGGTCAACTCCCACGCCCGGTTGCCAATCGTCTGCGACAGATTGCCGCGGAAGCGCGGGATCGCACCGAGGTTCGACCAGCCATTTTCGCCGGCCCGGTCGACCGGCGCTGCGCCGGTTCCCGAGTCGACAAAGGCGTTGAAGATATAGGTTCCGCTGGCCGACATGCTGTAACGCCCGCCCTCGCCCAGGAAGCCGACATTGCTGGCATAGCTCAGCGTCACGTCGATGCCCTTCTGCTCGAACGCGCCCACATTCAGCGACCCGGTGATGAGACCGGTGTGGATGCGGTCATTGGGATCGGCGGTGTTGGTATCGGGGCCGTATGAGAACAGGCCGCAGAAATAATCGTCGCCATTGCTGCACAGATTGGCGATGTTCACCGTGGAGAGGTTTGTGATCGCGTCGCTGATCTTGATATTATAGTAATCGACCGACAGACCGAACCCCCGCAAGGCGCCCGTTCCACGATAGGCCGCGCCGATGGTCAGCGTATCGGCAAATTCCGGCCCGACATCCGGATTGCCCCGGCTGGTATTCTGGGGGATCGACGCACTCTTGGTCACGCCATCGACCACCAGGGTGACGGTGTTGGTGACGTTGCTTCCCGGACTGAACAATTCGTTGATCGCGGGCGCGCGAATGTCACGCGAGCGGGCGACACGGATGTTGAGCCCGTCCACCGGCTCCCAGGTACCGCCGAGCTTCCACGCCGTCTGCCCGCCCACCGTGCTGTAATCGGCATAGCGGAAGGCGCCGTTGAGGTTCAGCCCCTGCAGGAACGGCATGTCGCGCGCCAGCGGAACGGTCGCCTCGATATAGGCCTCCTTGACGTTGAACGCCCCGCTATAGGGAACCGCATTGCCAGCCGTCAGGAATCCGTTGTTCGCACCGATCTCGTCCGCGGTCAGTTCCTGGGTTTCGCGGCGGTATTCGCCACCGAATGCCACCGATACCGGCCCGGCCCAGGTCGAGAAGGGCTCGCCGACCATGTTGGCGCCAAATGCCAACTGATCATATTTGACCTCCGACAGGCCGGAGCCCCAGATATATTGGCGCGCGGCTTCGGTGAAATTATTCTCGCCGAACAGGTTGAGCGGCTGGCACCCGGCTGCGGCCGGATTGCCCTGCAACACCGCGCGACAGACGATATCTCCGCTCACCGGATCGCGCACGGCATCGATCGCGAAGTTCAGATTGGCGCGCACCGGATTGCTGAAGGTACGCGATGCATAGTTGTTCACGCCATAGGATGCGTGCGCGTCCCATTTCCAGGATCCGCCCAGACGCCCCTCGAACCCGACAACGGCGTGCGGCGTTTCGTTGGTGACCTCGTAGAAATTCTGGCCGATGTCATAGGCAATGCGGCTGATGTTGAACGACTGGGTCGTTGCAGGCAGCAGCGCCGCCACCGATGCGGGGATATAGGGGTTGTCGCGCTGGATGGTGATCGTCGGCAGGCGGATCGCGATGCCGTCAAGGAACCCGACCGATCGCGAATAGCCACCCTCGATATAGCCGGTCAGCGAATCCGAAAATTCGAAATAGATGCTGCCATAGGTGGTGAAGCGCTCGACATCGGGCATCTGCGCGACGCCCTTGATGATCGATTGGCCCTCGCCGCCAATCATCACCTGGCCACCGAAGATATCCCCCTTGTCGAACGGACGGATCGACCCGTCGGGGTTGAACGTCATGTTGTTGAGGCCGGGGATATTGCTGGTGATGACGCCACCCGAACCCAGCGACGCATGGACGTTGGGCGAAAGGATGAAGGCGGGCTGGCCAAAGCCCGGCGTGCCCGGCGTCGTCCGCTGCGAATTGCTGACGATCATCCATTCCTCGCGACCCCAGTCGCGCGAATAGATGTCCTCCATGCCGTTGTTGTTCGAATAGTCCGCGCTGATGACGACATCGCCACGGCCGTCGGCAAAGCTGGTACCCGCGATGAAGCCCAACCGCTGCGTCGCATAGTCGCCGCGCTGCGAAATGCCGGCCTGACCGGTCACTTCGACGCCCTCATATTTCTTCTTCATGATGATGTTGACGACGCCGGACACGGCATCGGAGCCGTAGAGCGCGGATGCGCCGCCGGTCACCACATCGACGCGCTCGATCATGTTGGTCGGAAACAGATTGAGGTCGGTCGTCGTCGGAACGCCCAGATTGCTGGCCGGAGCGAAGGGCACGACGCGCGATTGGTTGACCAGCACCAGTGTGCGCTGTCCGCCCAGTGCGCGCAGATCGGCGGTCGCCTGTGCGGGGCTGGAGGTGTTGGTGGCGTTCGCGCCCGGCGAGCGGGTCGCCTTGAAAGCCGGGTTCTGGTTGAGCACTTCCATGACGGTGGTGACCGCCTGCCGCTCCAGCACCTCGACACCGACGACCTGGGTGGGGGTCGGCGCCTGGAGGCCGTTGGTCGCGGTACGGGATGCAGTGATGATGACCTCATCCGCGGCGGGCGCGGCGGTCTCGGCCTCATCCTCCTGCGCAGACGACGCCTCCTGCGCAACGGCAGTGTGCGCGGCAACGGCGGTTGCGGTCAGCGCGGTGGTCGCCAGCATCCGATGGAACCACGACGCAGCACGACGATCGATTGAGCGTGTCATATTAGCCTCCCCTCCAGCAGATGGGGTCGGCTTAACGCCGCTCTCCCACCGGTTAGTTTCGCTTCGCCGCCTGTTGCGCAGTTCCTGTCGCGCGATTCGCGGCAGGAAAGAGCCCGGGACGATATTCTAAATAAACGAACGATGATTGTTTATGACAGATAAGCCAGGCTGACAACCCCCAATATCATAATACCGAATGCCGTTCGCTTTGATACAATATCCGTCTTCTATCGTGCGCGTGCCTCCGCCAGGACGCTGGGGTCAATCAATCCGGCCAGCACCGCGCGAGGCCGCACCGCCCTGCCCTCCTGCGCCGCAAGCCATTGTTCTTCAGACTCCAGCGTGTCGAGCAGGTCGGGCGGAAGCGCGGCCGGGAAGGTGAGTGTCGGCCAGGCGCGCGCAACCTCGTCGAGCGAAAACCCCGCAGTCGCGGCGACCAGCTTTCGCGCGCGTTCGGAATCGCGCCCGATCGCCTGTGACGCATCGATGATCGCGCGGACAAAGGCGACGATACGGCGCCGCTTGTCCGGATCGGCGAGGTTGGCGGTCGTGGTATTGAGGTTGAACAGCTCACGATAGACGCCGTCGCCCGGAAATTCGACGCGGTCCTCCCCCAGGGCCAGCGCCGCATTGCCGCCATGCGGCTCCCAGATCGCCACCGCATCGACCTCGCGTCGCGCCAGCGCCTCCGCCATCCCCTCGATCGGCGAGATGCGGACCGGGACGATATCCGTGAAGTCGAGCCGCACCTGCGCCAGCATCCGGGCCAGGAAGAATCCGGCAGATGTCGTCGCGATCGTTGCGATCCGCTTGCCCTTGAGGTCGGTGAGGCTGGCGATCCCGGCGGAGCGCCGCGCGATGATGCGATAACGCCCTTCGGTCACCGTCAGGATGATGCGGATTTCGGGATTGGCGACCGAATAGCGCAGTGCCTGTGTCTCCGCATGGGTGGCGACATCGGCAGGTCCTTCGTCCCCCAGCCCCGCCACCCGCGCAGCGCCAACCAGATTGCCGATACCCCCGTTACGCACGATCGCACGCCCCGGATAATGGTCGCGCGCTGCGAGAAGGACCGGGGCGATCTCCAGCGTCGCGGTGCTGCCGCGCACCGCCAGCGGCCCCGCCCCGCCCCCGGCAGGTTTTCCGCTCCGCGCGCATCCGCCGACGCATAAAGCGGGCAGCCCCAGCAGCGCGGCGACCGCGTCCCGCCTGTTCGCCATCACATCCTCCCGTCAATATCCGCCGGCCTATTCCACAACCGGCGTTGCAACCGTCACCTGATCAGAGCGTGTCGCGCACCAGTGCGGCGCCCGCCACCATCGCTTCCATCTTTGCATAGGCGATGTCACGCGGCACATATTTGAAGCCGCAATCGGGGGCGACGATGATCTTGTCGACCGGCACCTCGGTCATCGCGCGACGGATTCGCTCGGCGACCTTCTCCGGCGTTTCGACGCTGGGGTCGTTGAGGTCGATCGTCCCGACCATGATGTATTTGTCGCGCAACGGCCGCAGCTCGGCAGGGTCGAGATTGGGCTGCGCCGTTTCGACCGAGACCTGATCGACCCGCGTGCCCGCCAGCTCGCCCAGATAGTCATAGCCATGAGGCCGGTCGCCGTGGATGATCGCGGCATAGCCGAAGCACAGATGCAGCGCAGTCACGCCCTCGACATCGCGCAGCGCCCGGTCGATCGCCCTGGGGCCATAGGCGCGCGCCTTTTCGGGACGCGCCTGAAGATAGGGCTCGTCGATCTGGACGATATCGGCGCCCGCGGCGAACAGGTCGCGAATCTCCTCGTTGACCGCAGCGGCATAGTCGAGCGCCAGCTCCTCCTCGCTCTCATAGAAATCATTCTGCGCCTGTTGGGTCATGGTGAACGGGCCGGGCACGGTGATCTTGATCTTGCGGTCGGTATGGCGGCGCAGGAATTCGACATCGCGCACCTGCACCGCATGCTTGCGGCGGATCTTGCCGGTGATGCGCGGGACCGGATTGGGATGGCCGCTGCGATCGAGCGCGGTGCCGGGATTGTCGAGATCGACCCCCTCCAACGCGGTGGCGAAGCGGTTGGAATAGCTTTCGCGCCGCATCTCGCCATCGGTCAGGATGTCGATCCCCGCGCGCTCCTGCATATGGATCGCGACGATCGTCGCATCGTCCTGCGCCTCGTCGAGAAACTCCGCAGCCGGGCGCCACAATTCCCGCGCGCGCACCCGGGGCGGAAACCGCCCGGCCAGCCGCGCGCGATCGATCAGCCATTCGGGCATTGCATAGGAACCCACCAGCGTCGTGGGAAGCAGCTTGTCCATGTCCATTCCTCTCCATCGGAACCCATCGCCGCGACAGGGTCTCACCCCTGCACAGATACGAACGCATTTATATAATGACGAACGAATAGGAGGGTGGGAAGGCAGATTCGGAAACCGTCGCATACCCCGTCGCTATCGGAAGCAGGCTGATAAAGAATTGGACTGTTCGTCATGAGCGAACGAAGTATGATAAATACAAAAACGAAAATGATGGAGGGGAGTAATGAAGGATTCGATCCGGCAGGGCACCGTGTTGCGAGCGCAAGGTGCGACCGATCCGCTGGAGGCGCTGTCGCGCCGCACCCGCACACATATCAAGCCCCTTCACGCGACCGCGCTGTTCGCGCTGCTCGCCGCGGGTCCAATGTTGTCACTGCCCGGCGTCGCGCACGCACAGGAGGCACCTCCTGCTGCCGAACCCGCCGAACCGGCTGACGACGCCGTCGAGGCGATCACCGTCACCGGCACCCGCATCAGCGGCTTCACCGCCCCCACCCCCCTCACCACGCTGCGCAGCGAGGATATCGAGCTCAAGGCGGCGAGCACGGTCGCCGACCTGCTCGACGACGTGCCGCAGCTGCGCGTGAACCAGAATATCGGCAAGTCGAGCGAGCCGATCGGCGCCTCCAACGCCGACCTTCGCGGCCTGGGCAGCCAGCGCACGCTGGTGCTGATCGACGGGCGCCGCGTCGCCTTCACCGACCCCGCCGGCACGATCGATACCAATATCATCCCGGTATCGCTGATCAGCAGCGCCGAGATCGTAACCGGCGGCGCCTCGGCCGCCTATGGTTCGGATGCGGTGGCGGGCGTGGTCAATTTCGTGCTCGACAAGAATCTTCAGGGGTTGAAGCTCGACGTCTCGTACGGCCAGACCATCTATGACGACCATCGCCGCCCCTCGGTCAGCGCGGCCTATGGCACCAAGCTGCTGGACGACCGGCTGCAACTGACCTTCGCGGGCGACTATCTGCGCAACAGCGGCCAGACGTCGCAGGCGGAACGCCCCTGGGGCGACAACCAGACCGCGTTGCTGACGAACCCGGCCTACACCCCGACCAACGGCCAGCCGCGCCTGATCATCTCGGACAATGCCCGCTTCACCCAGATGACCGCAGGCGGCGTCATCACCCGCAGCAACGGCAATCCCAATGCCACCGGCCCCTCGCTCGCCCAGCGGCTCGGCTTTGCGGCGGGCAGCGGGGTCCAGTTCGACGCCAATGGCAACCCGATCCCCTTCACCTACGGCACCAATATCGGCGGCACCTTCATGACCGGCGGCGATGGCGCACAGGTCACCGATGGCGGCAACATCATGCCGCAGATCGAGCGGATCACCGGCTATGGCGGGCTGCGCTTCGACATCAGCGACAGCGTGACCTTCTTCACCGACTTCCTCTATTCGCGCGTCGACACCCTGTCCGATCTGACCCCCAATCCGGACAATGGCGGCATCACGATCCAAAGCGACAATGCGTATCTGGCAACCTCGATGCGCAACGCGATGGCGGCCGCGGGCATCACCAGCTTCACCATGGGCCGGATGAACTATGAGGATGGCTATTCGCTGTTCGACAGCCGCACCGAAAGCCGCCGCTTCACCTTCGGGGTCGAGGGCCGGTTCGGCAATGGCTGGACGTGGGACGTTTCGGGGCAGATCAGCCGCAACGATTATGAGCAGCTGAGCCATAACAACCGGATCAACGCCCGCTGGTTCCTGGGGCTGGACAGCGTGATCAACCCGGCGACCAACCAGCCGATCTGTCGCGCGCTGCTCAACAACCCGAACCCCACCGCTGCGCAGGATCCCTATGGCGATATCCGCTCCTGCGTGCCGATCGATCCCTTCGGCGCCGGGGCGGTCAGCGACGCCGCGCTGGCTTATTATCGCGGAACCTCGTTCACGCGCGCCAGCCAGCATCAGGACGTGTTCGCCGCAAACCTCTCGGGCAGCCCCTTCTCGACCTGGGCGGGCGAGGTGAAGATCGCAGTCGGCGCCGAATATCGGCGGGAGAAGACCACGCTCACCTCGGACGCCGACTCGGCGGCGCGGCGCTGGCGCTCGGTCAATTCCCAGCCGTTCAGCGGCGAGTTCGACGTCAAGGAAGGCTATGCCGAGATCGTCGTGCCGCTGGCAAAGGACGCACCCTTCGCCGACAATCTCGATGTCAACGGCGCGATCCGTTACACCGATTACGAGCTGAGCGGCGGCGTGACAACCTGGAAGGTCGGCGTCAATTATTCGCCGATCCCCGATGTCCGGTTCCGCGCAACTTTGTCTCGCGACATCCGCGCGCCGAACAATTGGGAGCTGTTCTCGCGCGGCAATCAGGTCATCAACGCGATCGTTGACCCGCGCACCAACATCTCGCGCCAGACGGTTCAGATCACCAGCGGCAATCCCGCTCTGGAGCCCGAAAAGGCCGATACCTTCACCGGCGGCGTGGTGTTCCAGCCAGGCTTCCTTCCGGGCTTCAGCGCCTCGATCGATTATTACCGCATCAAGATCAACGGCGCGATCGCGACCGTGGCGCCACAGAATATCGTCAATTTCTGTGAGGAAGGGCGGACCGAATTCTGCGCGGGCGTGATCCGCGATCCGGTCAGCGACATCATCACCCAGGTCAATGTGACCCCGTTCAACGCGGATTCGCTCAAGACCAGCGGGGTCGACGTCGAGCTGCAATATCGCTTCGATCTGGGCGGCGGGCGGCTCAACCTGCGCGGCCTCGCCAACTATGTCGCGGAAATCTCGACCACCTCGAACGGCGTCACCAATGACTATGTCGGCCTCGCCGGCATCTCGCCGCCGCCGCAGGGGTTGCCCGAGTGGCGCGTCAATATCGACGCCAATTATTCGATCGGCGGATTCAAGCTGGGCGCCAGCTATCGCTATGTCGATGGCGGCAAGTTCGACACGCGGTTCAACACGCGCGTGCTCGATATCGCCGACAACACGGTCGCCGGACGCAGCTATGTCGATCTTTCGGCGGCCTACAAGCTGACCTCGGCGGTCGAAATCTATGGCCGGGTCGAGAACCTGTTCAACACCTATCCGCCCGTGACGCCGAACGGCATCACCCAGCCGACGATCGCCAACTCGCAATTCTTCGACCGGCGCGGTACCTTCTTCGTGGTCGGGGGGCGCCTGCGGCTCTGACCCGCGTCATCTGCGTCGTGGCGTCGCGGCAATGATGCGCTCGAACGCCGCGACCTGCATGTCGGTATCCAGCACGCCGTCGAGCCCATGCTCGACGGCGTAGCCGTATCGATCCCGCCCGCGCTCGACGATCGCTTCCTCCAGCACATCCCCGCGCGCCCACAGAATGTCCCGCTTCGCACGGGAGAGTCTGCCAAGCGCCTTGAACATGCGCGCGCAGTGAAACCGCCGGCAGGTCCAGGGTGCGCGGCCATGGATCGCGCAACCGCTGTCGCGCAGATACACGCAATGACCGGTACGGGAATCGCGCTTGAGCGCCGGTACCCGCTGCCCCGGATACAGCGCGCTTTCAATATATTCGAGATCGTAGAATTCCAGATCGTCCCCGGCCTCGGGCCGCAGGATCACCTGGTCGGTCTTGCAGCATTCGGTGCACCCGCCGCAGGGGATCGCATTCTGATCGGGCTTTTCGTCGGTCATCCTCTTGCTCCGGTCCCGCGCGCATCCATGCCCGCTCGCTATCCATAGCCCTCACAATCGGCATTAGATTGTTCGCTATTGGCGAATATAGTTTGTTGATAGCTAATAGCATCGCGCATCAGAAGCGTTTCGACAAGAAAACGTGCGCCAGCGGCGAAAGCCGATTGAGGGGAGGAACCATGACCAAGCCACGTCCGAATTCATATCGTCGTGCCATAAGCGGCCTGACGTCCACAGCATCGCTGGCCGTCGCGCTCGCGTTCGGCACCCCGGCTTTCGCGCAGGAAGCGGACGTACCGGTCGAGGCGGCAAACGAGGCTGAGGCACCGGGCGAGATCACCATTACCGGCACGCGCATCTCCGGATTCACCGCGCCAACCCCGGTAACCACCGTCAGCAAGCTGGAACTGCAGGACAAGGGCGTGCGCAACCTCGCCGACCTGATCTCCGATATCCCCGCGCTCAAGGCCAATCAGAACACCGGGACGTCGAGCCAGCCGATCGGCGCCAGCAATCTCGATCTGCGCGGCCTCGGCCCCAACCGCACGCTGCTGCTGGTCGATGGGCGGCGCTTTGCGGCAACCGACCCGTCGGGCGGCGTGGACATCAACGTCATTCCGGTCGGCCTGATCCGCCGGATCGACATCGTCACCGGCGGCGCGTCGGCGGCCTATGGTTCGGACGCCGTGTCGGGTGTCGTCAACGTGGTGCTCGACGATCGGTTTGAGGGGTTCAAGGGCGATGTCCAGTACGGCGTCTCCACCTATGGCGATGTCGAAACGCCCGGCGCCTCGCTGACCGCAGGCCGCGCCTTTGTCGACGGACGGCTCCATATCGTCGCCTCTGCGGACTATTTTCGCAATGGAGGGCAACTCGCGCAGGAAAGCCGTCCCTGGGCGCGGGGCGATTATGCCGTCCTCACCAACCCCGCTTATCCGGGCACGCCCGGGGCGCCGCGCCAGCTGATTCTGCCCAACGCGCGCTTTTCGCAGATGACGTTTAGCGGCGTCACCGCGCGCAACAGCATCGCCGCGCTGCGCGGCATCCAGTTCGGACCGGGCGGCACGGTACTCCCGTTCAACTACGGCACGACCGTGGGCAACGTCTATATGTCCGGCGGCGACGGCGCATCGCTCGCGGCGACCTCGAACATCCTGCCGGTGCTCGAGCGCATGTCGGGTTATGGCCGCATCACCTTCGATGTCAGCGACACTATCAGCATCTATGCCGATGCGCTGGTTTCGCGCGCTGACATCTTCTCGGACGGCACCACTGCGACCGACAATGGCAACCTCGTCATCCGCCGCGACAATGCCTTCCTGCCCTCCCCAATCCGCGACATTCTGATCGCCAACAATCTGAACGATTTCCGCATCGGACGCGTCGCGGGCGAGGACGGGGCGTTCACCAACAGCGTCGACAATACGGTCCAGCGCTATGGCTTCGGCATCGATGGAAAGATCGGCGCGAGCTGGAAATGGAACGCCTTCGTCCAGCTCAGCCGCAACGATTATTATCGCGAGGACGGCAACAACCGGAACGAGGATCGCTGGCTGCTCGGGATCGACAGCGTCATCAACCCGGCGACCGGCCAGCCGATCTGTCGCGCGCTGCTGAACAACCCCAATCCGACGGCGGCGCAGGATCCCTATGGGAATATTCGCGCGTGTATCCCGATCAATCCGTTCGGCGCGGGATCGATCAGCCAGGCTGCGCTCGATTACTATAAGGGCACGGCCGTGATGATGGCCCGCCAGCGGCAGGACGTCTATGCGGTCAGCCTCGAAGGGTCGGTGTTCGACACCTGGGCCGGTACCGTGTCGCTGGCGGTGGGCGCCGAATATCGCTCCGAAACGGTGCGCGCCGATGTCGACGACGTGTCGGTGCGTCGCCGCTGGAAGACCGTCAACCCGCAGCCGCTGAGCGGAGAGCTCGACGTCAAGGAGGCCTTTGCCGAGGTGGTCGTCCCGTTGTTGCGCGACTCCGGTCTGGGCAAGCATCTCGACATCAACGGCGCGGTTCGCGTCACCGACTATTCGACCAGCGGCAGCGTGACGACGTGGAAGATCGGTGCGAACTACACGCCGTTCGACGATCTGCGGCTGCGCGCCACCTATTCGCGCGACATTCGTGCGGCGAACATCAACGAGCTGTTCTCCGGCCAGTCGCAATTCTTCAACAACATCACCAATCCCGACACCAATCTCGTCCGAAACACGCTGCAACTGACCGGCGGCAACCCCAACCTCACGCCCGAACGCGCCAAGGCGCTGACGGCGGGTGCAGTCTATCAGCCGTCCTGGGCGCCGGGGCTGCGGCTTGCGGTCGATTATTATTCGATCGATCTCAACAACGCGATCACGTCGCTGACCGGCCAGCAGATCGTCGATGGCTGCCTCATCCGCGACCAGGCCGATCTTTGCTCAGCGATCACCTTCAACGGCAATGTCATCGAAGCGGTCGAGGCGACGCTGATCAACGCCGCGGGTGCCAAGAGCAGCGGTGTGGATATCGAGGCCAGCTATTCGATGCCCGTTGGCGGGGGGCGGCTCGAAACACGCGCGCTGGTCAATTATGTGGAGGAACTGTCGATCACCGTGAACGGCGAGACGACCGACTATGCGGGCCAGACCGGTACCACCGGCACGATCGGTCCGGCGGGCGGCATCCCGAAATGGCGCGGCATCCTCTCCACCACTTATCGCGACGATCGCGCATCGGTTGGCGTCGCGGTGCGTTATGTCGGCGGCGGCTTGCTCAACGTCAGCTTCGAGGAAGGCGTCGATATCGACGACAATGACGTTCCGGCACGCGCCTATGTCGATTTGAACGCCTCCTATCGCATCACCCCCAACGTCCAGATCTTCGGCAGCATCGACAATCTTCTGAACCAGAAACCGCCGCTGACGCCGAACGCGATTACCGCGCCCAGCTATGCCTCATCGGTCTTCTACGATCGCGTCGGGCGGTTCATGACCGTGGGCGCGCGGTTCAGCTTCTGATCCCCGCCTCGGCGAGGAGCGTGCGATCGATCAGGCGATCCAGTTCGGGACGGGTGCGCGGTGCGCGCCCGTCCTGAGCCGCCAGCCAGCGCTCCTCCGCCACCATCGTATCGAGCAGGGCCGGAGCGAGCGTCGCGGGAAAACGGTGGTGCGGCCAGCCCGCCGCGACCAGCTCTGCGGGAAACCCGCTGCTGGCAGCGACCAGCGGCCACACCTCGCCAGGGCGCTCCGCGCTGATCCGGCATGACAGGACGAGCGCGCGCATCAACGCGACCAGCGCGGCGCGACGCACCGGGTCCGCCAGCGCGGCGGCGGTGGTGTTGAGATTGTAGAACTCGCGATACACGTCCGGATCGGCGAAGGTGACGGCATCTGCGCCAAGCGCGCGAACCGCCCGCTCGCTTTCCGGCTCCCAGATCGCGATCGCATCCACGCGTTGCTCGATCATCGCCTTCGCCATGTCCCCGGGGCGCAGCGCGACGCGGACGATATCGGCGTCGCCCAGGCCCACATGATCGAGCATTCGGTGCAGGAAGAATGCGGCGGACGTCCGTTCGAAAATACCGACGCGCTTGCCCGCCAGATCGGCGACGCGGGTGATCCCGGCTGAGCGCCGCGCGACGATGCGATAGACGCCCTCGGTCACCGTCATGACGATGCGCAGGTCCGGATTGGCGACCGACAGGCGCAGCAACTGCGTCTCCGCCTGCCCCGCCGCGTCCGCGCGACCGGGGAAGCTGTCGATCGCCCCGGCGACCGGCCCGTCGATCAAATTCGGCACACCTCCGCCGGAAACGACGACCCGTCCCGCGCCCATCGCCCCGGCCGCATGAAGGATCGGACCGACTTCGAGCACATCGGGCCGTGCGGCAATCCGAAGAGGACCGCTCGCGACACCATGCGGAGCCACTGGTCGCGACGCGCAGCCAGTGGCAAGCGTTGCCCCCGTGGCGAGTGCCGCACCTGTCAGCGCCCTTCGTGTCCACAAATTCGGTCGCGGGTCCACAATCGCCATGCCCCAAACACTCCATGTCCCAATCGCAGTTTGTGTTTATAGCATATGTTGTTCGTTAATAGCCAATTTGAGGGCGCGAGCGATCGGGAGTGCCGACAACTGGCCGTCTTGCGCGCGCGGCCTTTTTGCGCAGCGGAAATAGGGTCCACGCCACCAGGACGGGTCGATGTTTCAACCAGCAAAATGGGACAAACCATCTATGGCGATTTAACAAAAAAGGGTGGTGAACTATTTGAAAATTGCTTCGTCGCGACCGTATAACGCGCGAACCAGACGATTCGCAGTTCAGCTGATCTGGTCAGCGCGCGTTACGACCTCAGTTTCAACATCAAGTCCAAAAGGGGAGCGATTATGGACCCATTTATTGGCCAGATCATCATGTTCGGCGGCAATTTCGCACCACGTGGCTGGGCGTTCTGCGACGGACAGATAATGTCGATCGCGTCGAACACAGCGCTGTTCTCGATTCTCGGCACCACCTATGGCGGGAACGGCCAGACAACGTTCGCATTGCCGGACCTTCGCGGTCGCTCGCCGGTCCATCCGGGGACGGGACCCGGCCTGCCCCCTGTCGCGCTCGGGCAAATGGCTGGATCGCCCACGCATACCTTGACGACACTCGAAATGCCGATCCACAATCACAGCTTCCATGGCGAATTGGCGAACGCAGACAAGCAGACGCCGCAGGGCAACATGCTGGCCTTGACCCCGGGCACTCCGATCTACGCTGCGCCGGTCCCTGCCGACGACCGGACCATGGCGCCGACCTCGATCGGAATGGCCGGCGGCAGCCAGCCTTTCGATCTGCACAGCCCCTATCTGGCCGTGAACTTCATCATCGCACTGTTTGGCGTTTTCCCCTCGCGGAACTGACGAACAACGCAAACCGCCCGGTCGATCACGACCGGGCGGCAAAGCGTTTGAATTCAAGCAAATCCCGGCAGCGATCATGAAATATGATCCCCTGCGCGCAGCTCTCCTGTCCGCAGGGTCAGATCATCGCCCGGATCGAATCATCAGCTGAGATAATAGGTGGTATTTTCAAGCGTCGGGCTGGGGATGAATTGCCCACCCGCAGTCTCTTTCGCATCCAGTTCGATCAGCAGCGGGCGCTGATAGTTCGGCTTGGTGTCCCGAATAGCGTCCTGCGCCGCTTCCAGTTTGATTTCGCTCGCCATCGCTTAGATTCCCCTATGCCAGTGGTTGTTCAACCAGATATCCAGAGTGGTCAACGCACGCAAATTGTTTCTTTCCGGTGCCTTAGCTAACCATAGATCGCCGTCGTCGAATATAGAGTTCAACATTTCAACTTGTGCCAGAACGGCACCGCGATCGACGATGTCGTCCAGCGCAGCGGGGATCGCATCGACATCGATCGCAGGGAGTCGCCTGTCGCGCCCGAAGTAGCGGATACGCCCCATTTCTTTGCGCTCCTTCCACAGGATTTGATCCGGAACGGTACCGTTACAGGCGCGACGGTGGAGATATCGGCCCCATTGCCGGTGGCGCTTTTCGATGGATGGCGTGGCGAGAAACCGGGCGATCAACGCACGATCGAGCATCGGCCAGCGATAGTCGATCCGATAGCTCCCCGCCATCAGACTGCAGCCCTCAAGCCGTCCGATCAGCGCCGTCCGGATCGCGGGCTTCGCCAGGAGATGGCCGTTGAGCGTGCGCGCCTGACGATAGGCCGCCACATTGGCTTCATGATGACCGGTCAGGCCATAGTCTTCGATGACCTCGCGACGCAGGATGGTCCGGGCAAGCCTGGGCGTGCCGCCCCCCGGCACGGTTCTCCGCGTCTTCGGCAAGCCCGTGCCGAACATCGCGACGGCACGGGCAGCGCGCGTCGCCATATTGCCGGGCAATTCGTTGAGGAGCTGCGCATATCGACCGGCGAGAAAGAGTTCGCGAGTCAGAAATTCCGCCTGGCTCGTCACAATCTCATCGCCGCCAAATCCGGACAGCAAGGTTCGGATGCCGGCCGCCTGACACCGTTCGAAGAACGGCACATGAAGCAGGGCATGATTATGCTCGGGCGGGTAGCCGAGAACACGGTTCGCCCGTTCATATATCTCGGTTTCAGGCTGGTACGCCGGGCGGGCCAGGACATAGTTGTCCTTGATGCCGCAGTGCATGGCGAGATCAAGGATATAGCCCGGTTCCCGCTCCATGTGACACAGGCTGAAGCACGGCAGATTCGCACCCCCACCGGGCAACTGGCCAACCGCATGGGCGATGATCGTCGCACTGTCGATGCCGCCGGAATTCTCCGCGCCGATCCGCCATGCGCTGCGAAGCCGGGCCTCGACGGCGCGGTGAAAGGCGTCGCGATAGGCGTCGACCCGGCGTGCATCGCGCCGCCAGATCTGGGGCGCGCTGTCCTCGAACCCGAAATATCGCACGGGTTCCGCAGCGCCTTCACGGGCTACCGAAAGGATGTGCGCGGGAGGCAATTTTTTGACCTGCGCATAAGCGGTGTTCATCCCGTCCGCGGACTCGCCGATCAGGAAGCGCGCCATCCATTCCCGCGACGGTGCGGCGTCGAAACGGCGTAACACGGGATAAACCGCCGCCGTACTCGCGAAAACGAACAGCTCGCGACTGAGATGATAGAAAAAGGGTCTGACCCCCAGCGCGTCGCGCGCGCAAAAGGCGGTGTGCCGGGCGGGGTCGTAAATCAGAAAGCTGAAATCCCCCTCGATTCGATCGGGGCAAACCTCGCCCCAGGCCCGGTGCGCGGCAAGCACGAGTTGCGGATCGGTCAGATCTGCGCGAAGTTCCAGGCCCAGCTGCACGCAAAGTTCCGCGCGATTGTCCAGCCGGATCCAGCCGACGATTACGCGCCCGGTGTCGGCACAAACTTCCGGTACGGTTTCATGCTTCGATTCCGGGGTGTTCCAGGTCAGCGCCTGCACCAGCAGCGCTCCATCGCTCTGCCACGCGCCCGTCCGGTCGGCCTGGTCGTAGGGCGTGAGCGCCGCCAGCAGCGTCTCCGCCCCCGCATGGTCCCGCGGGTCGGCGCGGCTGTCGCGCATGATGATCCCCGCGAACATGGCCTAACCGACGATCGTCACCAGTCCCTTGTCGACCAGCTCCTGGACAAAATGCGTGACATCCTGGTCAACCATGTCACCGGCGCCGATCGCAAACTCGGCTTTGACGTCCGCGATGATCTCCCCGACGCTGCGATCCTGTTCGAGCATGGTCCAGATGTGCGGGCCGATACCGGAAAGTCCGAAATAATGGCCGCTTTCCACATCGAGCATCACCGTTTCGCCATCCATCATCGATGCCAACAGTCTCGGCCTGCGCCGCAATATCGTATCCGTCCTCAACACGCCGTCTTGCCCCTCACATGGTTCTCGGCGATCCCGTTTGGTCGAGATAGCCAAAACGCTCCATCACCGCGCCGTGCGCGGCGACGATCCGGTCAATCTGTGCACGGGTCAGCGTTGTTTGCCAATCGCCGACCAAGCCTTTGCGAAAAAAGCGAGAACTTCGCGGATTTCGCTCGCGGAACGGCTCCTCGTCCTCCTGCGCCCTCAGGCGTTCGAAGGTCGAGAATTCAAGCGCCCTCGCAATCGCCTCGGGATCGGTCGACAGGTTCAGGAAACGGGCCGCCAGCGAAAAGACCCGGTGCGTATCCGTCTTCATGTCCTCGTAGCGAAGCACATGGGTTCGGATGTCGGGATTATCGACCCAGCTGCGCACATGGTCGGACCAGGTCAGCATTCGCTGCTCGATCTGCGGCTTCGGTTTTTCACTGTCATGGGGCGCCATGTGATGGTCGGGATCCTCCATCTTCGCGATGGACTCGTCGATCGAGCAATCGTCATGATGGGCGTAGGAGATTGCAACGTCGAGCGGATTGCGGATCAGATAGAGCGCCCCGGCCGTCGCGTCGGCATTGACGATCCACTGGTCGTCATCCACCCGATGGCAGGCATCGTGAATCTTGTGATAGCTGAATGTGCGCAACTGCGCCGACGTAAAGCCGTAAACAGCGGGACGCAGCCGTGCGATTTCATCACGGTCCAGGTCGGCGGTGTCGAACCCGAGCATCTCGTCCATCCAGGCGCGCGAACTCGCGATGCCGGTGCTGCTTAGATCGTTGATCGACGCGGGAGCGTCGGCTTCACCATTCAGATTGCGAATGAAGGCGCGGAACCAGGTGTTGCCCGATTTGGGATAGGAAGCGAGCCAGAACAACCGTGCCGTCATCCCGCTCCCCCACGGCCCGACAGATCGGTGAGGATGAAGTCCGCGAGTCCATCGATATCGAACCCGACGCGCGGCCGGGATATCTGGGCCAGGGGAACGGTCCCGGCCAATGCGCTGCATTGCTGCAAATGCCACGGCCCCAGATCCATGCCCTTCAGGAAGCGGTAGCGATAGCTGTTGGCGCGCAATGCCTGGAACTTCTCGATTCCCTTGATCTCATCGATCGCAAAGTGATCGCGATTCCAGGGCTTCAATATATAGATTGCCGCGATCGACGCCGGGTCGGTCCGGAATGCGTCGCCGATCGGCAGGTCGAACTTGGCGATGCTGGGGCGAATGCGTTGCAATCCCGCAATGTCGATCCCCAACCGGCGCGCAGTCTCCTGCCAGAGTTTCAAGCGCGGCATACCCGGCACGGCGCGGCCCTGTGGATCGATGGCACACACATCGTCGGCAATGATCCGGTGGCCCCGTTGCAGCATCCGCGCCGCCAGCGTGGACTTGCCTGCGCCCGAAGAACCGACGCAGATCACGCATCGGTCCCCGACCTCGAACGCATTGCCGTGCAGCACCATCTGTTGGCGCTGCAACAACAGGGCGCCGATGCAGCTGCCGAGCATGAAGACCCGCACGCTCCCCTCGTCGGCGCCCGTTTCCGGCGCATAGGTCAACTCCCGTCCGTCGCGGATCAGGTACCGGGCAACGCCAGGAACATGAAGCCAGAGCGCATGTTCGGCCGCGTGGCAGAACGGCCCCACCTTCGGCCCTATCGCCGCGCCGTCGACGGGAACCGGCCCATGGCGGATTTCAACGTCGGCCGGTATGTCCTCTCGGTCGGACGAAAGCCCAGGCAACTGGATATCGCTAGACATTCGCAAGCCGAATAGCTTGTAGTTTTCCGGGGCAGCGTTCATCCCGCGTGCTTAAACGCGAACCGTGTCGCGACAAACATCTATTCGTCAGGCATCTATTCGTCAGGCATCTATTCGCCCGGTATCTATCCGCCCGTCACTTAGCCCGGCCAGCCCGAAAATTGCTCTTTGTCGCCATCTTCAACCGCTCGCAGAACCAGGACAGTCCCCGGTCCATGGCGCGTGCGCTGTGAAACTGCATCATCTCCCGCATCAGGGGGAGCGGAAAGGGTGGCTCCTGGATGACGAGGCCGAGCGGCGGCGCGAGTTCGCGGGCCAGCCGCTCGTGCATCAGTGCCAGCCTTGTCGTGCCGGGCAGGACCCAGGGAACTTGCGAAAAAGCGGCACAGACGACTTCGACCCGGCGCTGCTCCCCCTGCCCGCGCAGGAAATTGTCGATGAATGTCCCGTCACGTGAGACGCTGGTCGCGACATGTCCGCTCGCGAAATAGGTTTTGGCATCCAACGGGCGCTGCATCGCCGGGTTCGTCGCACAGCCGACGACGACATGCCGTTCCTCAAACAGCAATTCGCGCGGATGATCGGGGCTGAGAAACTGTTCGGGCGAGATCAGCAGGTCGATCTCGCCATCGTCGAGCATTTCGAGAATGTCCGAGCGCGGCAGGGTGATCTCGATCTGAATGTGCGGCGCTTCCTTGTGCAGCAGCCGCAATGCCGGGCCGAGCAGCACGGTGGTGATGTAATCCGACGCGACCACGCGGAACCTTCGCTGGGAATGGGCCGGGTCGAACCGCATCCCGCTCGCGAGGATAGCACGCATATTGAGCAGCGCGGCGGAGACGTCAGGGGCCAACGAAAGCGCGGCGGCGGTGGGTACCATACGCTTGCCATGCTGCACCAGAATCTCGTCCGAAAACGACTCACGCAGCCGCTTTAAAGCCGCGCTCATCGCCGATTGGGTGAGATTCAGCCGCTGGGCGGCGCGGGTGACGCTGCGCTCCTCGATCAGAACATCGAACGCGATCAACAGGTTGAGATCGAATTGATCGAGCCGCATCCATCAATTCCATTTGTGCTAAACGATAGAAACAAATCGTTATGATAAATGATCGGCTTTGACCATCCTCAATGACGAGGCGCGCTCACCGAAGCGGCGCCCATGGGAGGGTTGTCTGATGAAAAAATTGCTTCTTGCGGGGACTGCGATCCTCGTCGCCCATGCTTCCGCCGCGATGGCGCAGGAAGCGCCTGAAACGCCCGAGACGTCGACTCAGACTCAGGCGGGCGAGGAGACCGACGGGCTTCAGGACATCGTCATCACCGCGCAGCGCCGTTCGGAATCGCTCCAGCGCGCCGCAGTTGCCGTGACCGCCGTCACCGGCGACGACCTTGCCCAGTCGGGCATCACCGAAACCGCCAATCTCGGCAAGCTGGTCCCCTCGCTGGTGGTCCAGCCGACCGGCGGCACGACCAGCTTCTTCCTGCGCGGGGTCGGCACCAACTCGCAAAACTCCTTCTCGGAAAACGCCGTCGCCTTCAACTTCAACGGCGTCTATGTCGGCCGCCCGACCGCGCCCGCCGGCGTCTTTTATGACCTGGAGCGCGTCGAAGTGGTCAAGGGGCCGCAGGGCACGCTCTATGGCCGCAACGCCACCGGCGGCGCGATCAACGTGCTGCCCAAGAAACCGATCCTCGGCAAGTTCGGCGGCGAAGCGCTGCTGGAATATGGCAATTACGACAGCAAGAAGGGTTTCCTGGCGCTGAACGTGCCGCTGGGTGACACAGTCGCGCTGCGCGTCGCGGGCCAGATCGTCGATCGCGACGGCTATATCTCCGATGGCTATGACGACGACAAGGGTGAAGCAGTCCGCGCGTCGTTGCTGATCGAGCCGTCGGACCGCTGGTCGATGACCCTGGTCGCCGACTACTACAACCAGCATGGCAAGGGGGGCGGCGCCGTCCTGTTGCCCGAGGCACGCTACAGCGTTCCCGCGCTGGAGGACCGCGTCAGCGTATCCGATCCGCGCGCACATGCCGCGATCCGTCAGCTCGCCTCGACAATCTTCGCGCCGCCCTTTTGCGGTGGCGCGGGCGGCTTCGTCACCAGCGGCTGCGTTGCGCTGGCTGGCACCGACGGCTTTCTCGACAATCAATTCTATGGCGTCAGCGCGACCGTGGTCGGCGATCTCGGCTTCGGTACGCTGACCGTGATCCCTGCCTGGCGTCGGTCGGACGTGAAGTTCCGCACCTATCTGCCGGGCTTTGCGGGCGATATCACCGATCTCGCCGAGCAGACCTCGGTCGAGGTGCGGCTGGCGTCGAACGAGGACGGGCGGCTGCGTTACGTCATCGGCGGTTTCTATTTCGGCGAAAATCAGGCGACGGAGAACTATTTCCGCCAGGGTAACATCTCGACCACCCGCTTCACCCCGCGCCTCAATACCGAGAGCGTCGCCGCATTCGGCCAGTTGACCTTCGATCTCAGCGACACCTTCCGTCTGGTGGCCGGCGGTCGTTACACGCGCGAGGACAAGAAGCAGCTGACCTCGACCGCAGCGGGCGGCCTTCCCGGCCCGGTCGAGCCGCCGCTCAGCGCCCCGTTCACCGGTAGCCTGAGCTTTGAGAAGTTCACCTGGAAGGCTGGCGTGGAGTTCGACGCGGGTCCGGCATCGCTGGTCTATGCGAACGTCGCGACCGGCTTCAAATCGGGCGGTTTCTTCGTCGCCCAGCCACCGAACAACACCTTCGCCCCCGAATCGCTGACGGCTTACACGGTTGGTGCCAAGAACCGGTTCTTCGACAACAAGCTCCAGCTGAATTTCGAGGCGTTCTATTGGGATTATAAGGACCAGCAGATCACCTATGTCGGCGGCGTGCCGACCGGCAACGGGTTGTTCGCGCAAGGGTCGATCACCGTCAATGCGGGCAAGTCGCACATCTATGGCGCCGAGTTCGAGGCGCGCTTCGCACCCAGCCGCAACGACCTGTTCAACCTCAATGTCCAGTATCTCAAGGGCGAGTACGACACCCTGCTCACGGCGAATTTCTCGCCTACCGGAGCACCGGTGACCACGGGCTGCACCACATTGGGCAGCCGCGCGGCCAATCCGGGGGTCAATAATGCCCGCTTCTACGACATCGACTGTTCGGGCAAGCCGACGGTCAACTCGCCCGAATGGGCGATCAATGTCGGATACGAGCGGACGTTCGAACTGACCGGCGACCTCGATTTCATCGCGGGTGCGCGGGCGAATATCGAGAGCAGCCGGTTCATGAACTCCAACTACCGCCCCGAAGAGGTGCAGGACGGGTTCGTGATGGCCGACGCCTTTGTCACGCTGCGCAGTCGGCAGGGGTGGAGCATCACCGGCTTCGTCAACAACATCACCGATGAGGAAGTGCTGGCGCGTGCCGGCACCCGACCGATCCTCGACTTCCCGGTCGGCACGCTACGCCCGCCGCGCACCTATGGCGTCCGCGTCGGGTTCGACTTCTGATGCGCGCGTCGCTTCTGGGGCTGGCGGCTGCGGCGGCACTCGCGGCATCGCCCGCCACCGCTCAGCAAGTACCGCCCCAGGGCGACGCGTTCATCACGCTGGGCACAATGGGCGGACCGGTGGCGAGCCGCGACCGGTCGCAGCCCGCCAATGCGCTGGTGCATGACGGGCGCGTCTATCTGGTCGATGCCGGCGACGGCGCGGTCCAGCAGCTGACCCGGGCAGGATACCAGCTGCCCCGCGTGCACGCGGTGTTCCTGAGCCACCTCCACACCGACCATACCGGCGGCCTGTCGGCGGTGCTGGGGCTGCGCAACCAGACCAATGTGGCGGAGAAGATCACCGTCTATGGACCACCGGGCACGCGGGAGCTGGTCGCGGGCATGGTCGCGTCGATGCAGCCGGCGGCGAAGGTCGGCTATGGCATTCCGGGTCAGCCCTGGGCGCCGCCCGCCGATACGGTGACCGTCATCGAGCTGACCGATGGCGACAAGATGGTGGTGGACGGCATGACCGTCACCGCCGCGCAGAACACGCACTATGATTTCGCACCCGGCAGCGTCGAGGATCGCAACTACAAGTCGCTGTCGCTGCGGTTCGACCTGCCCGGCCGGTCGATCGTTTATACCGGCGACACGGGGCCGAGCGCGGCGGTCGAGAGGCTTGCCAAGGGCGCGGACCTGCTGGTCAGCGAGATGATCGACATGGCCGCGACGATGGCGGCGGTCGCGCGCAATTCGCCGAACATGCCGGCCCCGGCCAAGCAGAAGCTGGAACAGCATCTGTCGACCCATCACCTCACCCCCGAAGCGGTCGGCGACCTTGCCGCGCGCGCCGGGGTGAAGGCGGTGGTCATCACCCACTTTGCGGGCGGAACGCCCGATCCGGTCCGCACCCAGGGCTATATCGCCCAGGTCCGCGCGCGCTTTGCCGGGCCGATCACCCTCGCCAACGATCTCGACCGTTTCTGAGAGAGCAGACATGAATTCCGGCACTATTCTCGTCATCGGCGGCGGCATTGGCGGCCTGACCGCCGCCATCGCGCTGCGCGCCAAGGGCTTTACCGTCACGGTGATCGAGCGCGATCCCGACTGGTCGGTCTATGGCGTCGGCATCATCCAGCAGTCGAACGTGATCCGCGCAATGGCGCAGCTTGGGCTGATCGACGAATATGTCGCGTCCGGCGTCGGCTTTGACGCGGTCGAGATTTTCACGCCCACCGGGCAGAAGGTCGCGCGCGTGCCGACCCCGCGACTGGTCGATGGCTATCCGGCGAATATGGGGATTGCCCGCCCGGCGCTGCACAAGATTCTGGGCGACCGCACGATCGCCAGCGGGGCCAAGGTGCTGCTGGGTGTGACCGCGACACAGCTGAACGATGATGGCGACGGCGTCGATGTTACCCTGTCCAATGGCGAGAGCGCGCGTTTCGACCTCGTGATCGGTGCGGACGGCGTCTATTCTCAGACGCGTGCGATGCTGTTCCCGGAGCTCCCCGGGCCGCAGTTCACCGGACAGGCCGTGTGGCGCTACAACCTGCCGCGCCCGGCCGATCTCGACGCGCTGCAAGCCTATAACGGGCCGACCGGGGTTGGGCTGGTGCCCATCTCCGAAGATCTCATGTACATCTATGTGACGACGCCCGAGCCCGACAATCCGCGTTATCCACGCGAAGGATTGGCCGCGGTGATGCGGTCGAAGATGGCGAATTGCGCGCCCTATATCCGCGAGCTGTCGGCACTGGTCACCGATGACGATGGCGTGGTCTATCGCCCGCTCGAAGGAATGCTGGCCGAGGGGGACTGGCATCGCGGGCGGATCGCGCTGCTCGGCGACGCCGTGCACGCCACCACCCCGCATCTGGGTCAGGGCGCGGGAATGGCGATCGAGGACAGCCTGGTGCTGGCCGAGGAACTGACGCAGCACGACAATGTCGAGACCGCGCTGACCGCTTATCGCAACCGCCGCTTCGACCGCTGCGCCTATATCGTCCGCTCCAGCCTGGCGATCTGCATGGGCCAGATCGGCAAGGGCCCACCGGTCGATAATGCCAAGGCGACCCACGAGATGTTCCAGGTCGTCGCGGAACCGATCTGAGGGAAATGACATGACCCAGCACGCGACGACCCGCCATGGCGTGATCCTGATGCTCACCGCGGTGATGCCGACCATGGCGATCATCGCACTGGTCCCGGTGCTGCCGTTGTTGCTGCGCGAATTTTCGGGGGTACCGGGCGCGGCGGTGCTGGTGCCGATGGCGCTGACCATCCCTGCGCTGTGCGTGGCGCTGTTTTCGCCGGTCGCAGGCTGGCTGTCGGACAGACTGGGGCGCAAGCGGCTGCTGATTGCCGCATTGGTCGGCTATGCCGGGTTCGGCCTGTTGCCGCTGCTGCTCGACGATCTCCGCCTGATCCTTGCCGCGCGCATCGCGCTGGGGGTGACCGAGGCGATCATCATGACCGTCGCGACGGCGCTGGTGGGCGACTATTTCACCGGCGAGCGGCGCGAGCGCTGGGTGTCGATCCAGATCGCGACGGCGAGCGTCAGCGCGATCGTGCTGATCGCGGCGGGCGGCGCGCTGGGCGAGGCTTTGGGGTCGCGCGGGCCGTTCTGGCTCTATCTGCTGGCGCTCCCCGTGGCGCTTGCCGCCACGCTGATCCTGTTCGAGCCGACCAAGACTGCCGCGAGCGCGCCCGCAGCTGCGGGCAAGGCGCAGGGTATCGCGATGCTGGTCGCGATCACCTTTGGCGTCGGGATGCTGTTCTACACGCTGATCGTCCAGCTCGGGCCGGTGATCGAAGCTACGGGTATTACCTCCCCCGCCACCATCGGTCTGGCGGGCGCCGCGGCCAATCTCGGCGTGATGGCCGGATCGATGCTGTTCGGGCGGCTCAAGGGCTGGTCGGGCGAGATCCTACTGTCGATCGGGCTGCCGCTGGTTGCGCTGGGCTATGTCGGGATCGCGCTGTCGACGAGCTTTGCGCTGACCGCCGCCTGTGCGGTGGTGATCTCGATCGGCAATGGCCTGATGCTCCCGACGATGCTCGCCTGGGTGCTGCGTCGCCTGCCGCCCGAGACGCGCGGGCGCGGGACGGGTGTGTGGACCGGGTCGTTCTTCCTCGCGCAGTTTGTTGCCCCCATTGTCGCAGTCGCGCTGTCGGGCGTGCTCGGCGGCCTGTCGGGCGTCTTCCTTTTCTACGCAGCGGCGGCATCAATCGGCGCGGGCATCGCGCTGCTGCGCCGCCACCCTGTACCTCAAGGAGCATGAACATGACCAAGCCAGTCCGCCGCGTCGTCACCGGCCATGACGCCAGCGGCCGCGCGATCATCCAGGAGGATGGCGCCGCCCCGCGCGTCCAGCAGATTGGCGGGCCGTCGGGTCCGCTGTTCCACGAGATCTGGAATACGCAGCAAACCCCGGCACTGCTCGACGCTGCATCGGGCGAGCCGCATGAGGACGGCATCAAGCTCGCTCCGCCCAAGGGCGGCACGCGCATCCGCGTGCTCGACATCCCGCCCGAGAGCGACGAGATCCGCACCATGTCGCCCGAAGAGGCGCAGGCGCATTTCGCCGAGGTCGGCGCGGGTGACGCGTCGGCGCATTCTGGCACGGGTAGCCGCCATGCGCTGATGCACCGCACCGAGACGATCGACTATGGCATCGTGCTGGAGGGCGAGCTGGTCCTGATCATGGACGAGGGCGAGACGACCGTGCGCGCGGGCGACATCGTGATCCAGCGCGGCACCAACCATGGCTGGTCGAACCGGTCGGACGCCAATTGCCGCATCGCCTTCATCCTGATCGACGGCGAATTCGCGCCGGAACTGAAGCGGTAATGTTGCTGGCGATCACCGGCGCGGCGGGGTTCGTCGGCCGGGCGGTCGTGCGCCACATTGAGGCGCAGCAACCGGGGGTCGATTTGCTGCTGGCGGATCGGGAGCTGGCGGGGTTCGATGCGCACGAAACGCTTGAAGGCGATCTGTCCGACCCGGCAATAATCGCAGCGCTGACGGCGCCACGCATCGACGCGGTGCTGCACCTTGCCGCGCTGCCTGGCGGCGCAACAGAGCGCGAACCCGCAACGTCGCGCGCGATCAATCTCGGCGTGCCGCTCGCGTTGATCGAGGCGATGCGGGGTCGGCGGTTGGTGATCGCCGGGTCGATCGCGGTGTTCGGCGGCGCGCTGCCCGACCAGATGGATGATGCCACGGTGCCGACCCCGGCCAGCGTTTATGGCACGCACAAGCGCATGGTCGAGCTGGCCTTTGCCGACGCGGTACGGCGCGGCGCGGTGAGCGGCCTTGCGCTGCGCCTGCCCGGCATCGTCGCGCGCCCTGCAGCGGCGGGCGGGTTCGGCTCGGCGTTTCTCAGCGACATTTTTCACTCGGCACTGGCCGGGACGCCGCTGCGTGTGCCGGTGGCGGCGGACGCCACCAGCTGGCTGATGTCGGTCCGCTGCTGCGCGACCAATCTGATTGTCGCAGCGCTCGGCGAACGGACGGCGCAAGACGCGGTGACGCTTCCCGCGCTGCGCGTGACCATCGGCGATCTGGTTGCTGAACTGGCGCGCCATGGCGATGTCTCGGGCATCCGGTTCGAGGAGATTCCGGCGACGCGCGCAATGTTCGGCAGCTATCCCGACCTGGCCACCCCGCGCGCCGATACGCTTGGCTTCCGGCATGATGTCAGCCTGGCGGAGCTGGTCGAGGCGGTGCTTGCCGACCTCTGACCCCCTCGCTGCCTTCCGCCTCGACGGGCGCACCGCGCTGATCACCGGGCCGGTGCGCGGGATCGGGCTGGCGATAGCGCACTTGTTTGCGGGAGCCGGGGCGCGGCTGGTCCTGGCCGACATCGATGTGGCGGCGTGCGATGCGCTGGCCGAAGAGCTGGGCGGCATTTCGATCCCGACCGATGTCGGCGATGCGGCGGCGATCGCGCGCCTCGCGGAACAGGCTGAGACGCAGGCGGGCGGCGTCGACATCCTCGTCTGCAATGCCGGGATCGCGGGACAGGCGTCGCCGCTGCACACGATGGACGAGGCGGAACGCGAGCGGCTCTATGCGATCAATCTGCTCCACCCGCTCCGCCTGACGGGCCATATCGCCCCGGCGATGGCGGCGCGCGGCCGGGGCAGCATCGTGCTGCTGTCGAGCATCGCCGGGCTGCGCGGCAATGCGATGCTGGGCCATTATGGAATGACCAAGGCGGCGCTGGCACAGCTGGCGCGCAACCTTGCGGTCGAATGGGGGCCGTCCGGGGTGCGCGCCAATGCGATCGCGCCGGGACTGATCGAAACCGACTGGGCGGGCGCGATCCTGTCGAGCCCGGAGCGCGCCGCGCGACGGCTGGGCATGACCCCGTTGCGCCGCGCCGGATCGCCGGACGAGGTTGCAGCGACCGCGCTCTACCTCGCCAGCGATGCGGGCGGCTTCACCACCGGCCAGACCATCGTGGTCGATGGCGGGACGCTGATCTCGGACGGGAGTTAACCCTTCACCACAAGCTGATCGATCGCGCCGAAGGGCGACGCACCCTCCCCTGCCCGCATCGCGACGCGGCTGCCGAAGGACAGGAACGGCGTCTTGGGCGCGCCATGGGCGATCATCTCGATCGCGCGGCGTTCGGACAGGCAGGTCGATCCGACCGTTTCATGTTCCGCATTCGACACCGTGCCCGAACCGATGATGGTGCCGGCGGGCAGCGACCGGGTGCGTGCGGCATGGGCGATCAACTCGTGAAAGCCATAGCCCATTGCCGCGCCATTGGGGCTGCCGAACCACTTCCCATCGACCTCGACCGTCAGCGGCAGATGGACGCGCCCGTCGCGCCAGGCATCGCCAAGCGCATCGGGCGTCACCGCGAACGGTGCGACGCTGCAGGCCGGCTTGGCCTGCACCCAGCCAAAGCCGGTCTTCATCTCGGGGATCGCAATCGCGCGCAGCGACCAGTCGTTGATCAGCACCACCAGCCGGACATGGGCCAGCGCCTCATCGGCCGAACACCCCATCGGCACATCGCCGGTGATGACGCCGAACTCGCCCTCGAAATCGATCCCATCGGCTTCGCTGGGCAGCGGCACGTCGGCGGTCGGGGCGATGAATGCGTGGCTCATCCCCTGATACATCAGCGGCAGGTCGGTCTCGATCGGCGCGTGGCCGAAAGCGAGCTGCATCAGCGCGCCGTGATTGGCGAAGGCCGATCCGTCGAGCCATTGCCACGCGCGCGGGAGCGGGGCGGCGAAGTCGTCCGGCTGGACCGCCTCGCCGCTCTCCGCTGCCTGCGCCGCGGCGGTCAGCGCGCCCTGTGCCGCATCCCAATCGTCGAGCGCGACCTGAAGCCTCGCATAGCCCGCGACTGGCGCAACCCGCGCGCCGTCGCGGCTGACCGCTACCAGCGTCCCGTCGCGCCCGCCGCGCCGCAGCGTTGCGAGGCGCATCAGGACAGCTTCCCGCCGAGCGTGTCGGCGAACCAGTCGGCGATATAGTCGCGACCAAAGCTCATATTGTCCGCGCCGACATGCTCGACCCCGCCCTCGCGGTCGGTGAACAGCTTGAGCTCACGACGCGGCGAGTTGATCAGCTGGTCGTAGCAATCCTGCGCATAATCGACGCTGATCTGCCGGTCCTTCGCGCCATGGGTGACGAGGAAGGGAACCTTCACCCCGCCCATATGGCCGTTGAGGTTCATCTCCTGTGCCTTGGCGAGGAAGTCGTCCATGTCCTTGGCACCAAACGCCCAGATGACGTGCGCCCAATAATGCGGAACGGGATTCTCGCCTTCGCGCTTCAGCCGCTTCTGCTGCACCTCGGCCCAATTATGGTTGGCGCCCCAGCACGCGCCGCTGGAGAAGCGGGGTTCGTAGGCGACTGCACGCGGGGCGAAATGACCGCCGAGCGAGATGCCGGTCATGCCGATCCGCTTGGGATCGACATCGCTCTGGGTTTCCAGCCAGTCGACCGCCTTGCTCGCCCAGGTCTCGCTGTGCGGATCGACGGGCAAGTTCTGCAGGCGCAGCGCCTCGCCGGTGCCCGGCTGGTCGACGCACAGGGTCGAGATGCCGCGCTTCGCCAGCGCCTCGGGCAGGCGCGACCAGTAGAGCAGCTCCTTGCAGCTATCGAGGCCGTTGCAATAAACCACCACCGGATGCGGTCCCGGCCCTTCGGCGCGGGTGTAGAGTGCGGGCATGGTGCCGGTGGCCAGCGGGATTTCGACGCGCTCGCGGTTGATCGATCCCAGCCGGGTCGAGCGCGCGAAGGCGTCGAGCGCGCGGGCATAGGTCTCGGCGCGGCCGGGGTGACCATGGCCCTGCATCCGCTCGGCCACCAGCAGGTAGAGCGAAGCACGTTCGAGCTTGTCGGAGGCGGAGAAGCCGCGCCCGGCGGCCTCGTCCTCGTCCGCGAGGCCGATCAGCTTGTCGCCCATCTCGACCCATTTGGCCATGAACTGCGGCGTGCCCGCGTCCGATCCCGATGCGGCGGCGTCCTTGATCGGCTGGCACATGTCGACGATCTCGCCGATCCGCCCACCGCTCTCCAGCGCGATCGCGACCGACAGGTTCCAGATGTAATTCGGGAAATATTCGAACAATGCCATGGTTCAGGCCTCCGCCGCCTGGAACAGGCCCGCATCGGGCTCGGGATGCGGCATGGTCTGCGGGCCGCCGACACCGACGCCCCACTGGTCCATCACTTGCGGACCGGGGACGTGCACCTGGTCGACATGATTGTCGAAATCGACCTCCTCCAGCTCCGAGGTATATTCGACGGCAAAGCCGCTCGGCGTGGTGAAATAGCTGAAGGTATTGTTGCCCGCCGTGTGCCGCCCCGGACCCCAACGGATGTCGGTGCCCTTCTTCCGCAGCCGGCTGATCCCGCGCATCATGTCGTCCACCGTCAGCATGTCATAGGCGACATGGTTGAGGCACGCCGGCCCGGGCAGGATCGCGATGCGGTGATGCGCGCTGTTGCAGCGCAGGAAGCACATGAAATCGCCCAGCCAGTCGCTGACACGGAAGCCGAGCACATCCACGAAGAATTTCACCATCGCCTGATGATCGGGCGAGTGCAGCACGATGTGACTGATCTTCTGCGGCACGCCGTCCCAGCGCTGCATCTCGCGGCTCGATCCACGCGCGACATCGCTCGAAATCTCGAACGGCAGACCGTCGGGCGAGAAGAAGCGAAAGCCATAGCCGCCGCCGGGCGCCGTCAGGTCGCGCGGGGCGTGGATGATCTGGCACCTTGCCGCCTGCACCTTCGCATGGAGCGCGTCGACATCGGCGCGGCTGTCCGCCGCCAGCGCGATCACGTCGATCCGCTTGGAGTCCGCTGCGCGCAGCCGGACGACATGATGCTCGTCATGCCCCTGCGCCTTGAAATAGACCATGTCGTCATCCGACGGAACCGGCTCCAGCCCCCAGACATCGGCGTAGAAGGCGCGCTCTTCCTCAAGCGCCGTGACGGCATATCCGACATAGCGGATTTCGCTTACCCTGCTCATACATCCTGCTCCGAAATTGATTGCGCCTGACCTACCGCCAACCGGGAGCATTGAAAAACTTATAGTTCTGATCCATTTTGATTGATCTGAATGATGGATCGGCGATGCGCTTCAAGGGACTGGACCTCAACCTGATCGTCGCGTTCGAAGCGCTGATGAGCGACCGCAGCGTGTCGCGTGCGGCGGAGCGCCTCAACCTCAGCCAGCCGGCGATGAGCAACGCGCTCGCCCGGTTGCGCAGTTATTTCGGCGACGAGTTGCTGATCGCGCGCAACAAGCGGATGTATCCGACTCCCTTTGCCGAAACGCTGCTGCCGCAGGTGCGCCAGGCACTGGAGACGATGGAGGGGGTGATCGCGACCTCGCGCCATTTCGATCCCGCGACGACCAACCGCACCTTCCGGATCATGACGTCGGACTATATCGCGACCTCGATCCTGTTCCCGATCATCACCCGCCTCGCCACGACCGCGCCGGGCGTGCGGATCGAGTTGCTGCTGCCCAGCCCGCGCCGGATCGAGCTGCTCGAAAGCGGCGGGATCGACCTGCTGATCACGCTGCAGGAATATGTGACGCCCGAACTGCCGTCGGAACGGCTGTTCGAGGATGCCTACGCCCTTGTCGGCCGCGCGGGACATCCGGCGCTGAACGGCGCGCCGACACTGGCAGCGATGCTGGACTATGACCATGTCCATGTCGCGATCGGCGACGAGCGGCTGCCCAGTTTCGGCGACGCCTATCTCGACCGGATGGGAATCCAGCGCCGCATCGCGATGATTGCCCCCAATTTCGGGATGCTGCCTTGGCTGTTGCAGGACACCGACTGGCTTGCGCTGATCCAGGGGCGGCTGGCGGCACAAATGGCACGCAACTTTCCGCTCGTCGCAGTCGCCCCGCCGCTACCGATCCCGCCGCTCGTGGAAATGGCGCAATATCATGTAACGCGCAGCAACGATCCGGGGCTGCGCTGGCTGATCGACCTGATCCGCAGCTCCGCTAGTTAATTCGCGAATATGAATCTTGCGCATCCATGAAGCGATGCGCATCACGGGCTTCTCAATCAGGGAGTCGGTGATGATCGCGACAACGCATATGGGCGGTCTCCCGCGCGGCGATGAACGCACGCCGCTGCTGCGCCCCCGCGACAAGAGCGAATCCCATGACGCGGCGCTGTTCCCCACCGACGCCGGATGGCGGTTTGCCGAACGCCGGGATAGTCTGACTTTCTGAACAGCGGAATCCCGATGACCAAATCTTCGCAACCCACGGTCAAATCCGCGATGCGGACGCTCGACATCATCGAATATGTCGTCGGCAACCCCGGCGGCGTCGCCGCGCAGGACATTGCCGCCGCGCTGCAAATCCCGGTCAGCAGCCTTTCCTACCTGCTCGCCACCCTGTGCGAGCGCAACTATCTGCGCCGCGAGGGTCGCCGCTACAGTGCCGGGACAGGACTGGATCGGCTGCGGCTGCCCGCCAGCGCCATCTCGGTGGAGGACCGTATCGCCCCGCATGTCCGCGCACTGCGCCGGGCGGTCAACGAGACCAGTTCTTTCTTCACCGCGATCGACTGGGAGATCGAAGCGCGGGTGACGGAGACGGCCGAACAGGCGTTGCGTTATGCGGTCAGCGTCGGCGCGCGCGCGCCGCTGCATTGTATGGCGGCGGGCAAGGCGATCCTGTCGACCTTCGGCGATACCATGTTCGCGCGCTATTTCGCCGAAGCGCCCCGCCCGCTGTTCACCCCGCGCACCGTTTCCGACGAAGCGACGTTGCGCGACCAGATCGCAGCGGTGCGCGACACCGGCTTCGCCTTTACCGATGAGGAATATACGCTCGGCGTCTGCGGCATCGCGCGGCCTGTATGGATCGGCGGCGTCGCGGTCGGCGCGTTGGCGGTGGCGCTGCCGAAGCTGCGCCAGACGCCTGATGCGCGCGCGCAGATCATGGACCGCCTGACCGCCGCCTGCGCCGCAATCGACGCAGGGGCGTAGCGGGACGAGCAACCATTCCTCCCCTGAGCGAGCTCAGGGGAGGAATTTGCGTCCCGTCACCCGCGCGTGCGCCAGCCCTCGGCATAGGAATCCCGCGCGACTTCCGAATAGGGTGCGGGCGCGACGGTCGCCTTGATCTCGACCTGCACATGCCGCTCCACCGTCGGCTTGCGCGTGCCGCCATCGGGCTCGCCCCACACGAAGGTCACTTCGGTGCCGGGCTCGGCAACATCGGCATCGACCATCGCCAGCGTCAGGAAGCGGCCTTCATTGGCGGTGTAGCCGATCCAGGTCGAGATGCCGACCGGGCGGCCATCCTTGAGCACTGCGTCATAGGGGTGCATCGCATAGACCGCGCTGGGGAAATCGAGGAACTTGGCGCGATCGCCCTTTTGCAGCATCGAGCTCATTACCCGCACCATATCCTGCGTATTGAGCGCCAGCGTCACCTTGCGGCGGTGCGGCTGGTCCTTCATCCGCTCGAGCGCCTCGCGGCCGATAAAATCATGGTCGAACTTAACCATGTGGCCGTAACCGAGGTCCCACGGCGTCAGGTAATAATCCTCGATCCGCTCCGACACAAAGCTGCCGCCGACCGACGCGCCCGCCTCATAGGATTTGGCCGACAGCCAGGCGCGATACTCGGCCAGCGCTTCGCCGGTGTAGATCGCCGGCAGTGGTGAGGGGATCCAGCCGGATTCGAGCGTGTTCGACGCATAGGTCCGCCCACCGCACAGCGTCAGGCCAAAGTCCTTGCCGGCTTCGATCAGTGCGTTGCGGACCGTGTCATAATCCTTCCACGGGCCGAACAGCTCATAGCCCGGCTGGCCGACCATGCCGTGGCGCAGCGCGCGCACTTCGACCCCGGCGATCTGAACCGGGGCCATGTGGAAGAATTTGAGCTCGGGCGGGGTCGTTCCCATTGCCTTTTCGAGCACCTTCATCGCGTTCGGGCCCTGCAGCTGGAAGCGATAGTTGCGGCGACTGTCCTTGTCGGGCCGCGCGGCGGTGCGTTCGTCGCGCTCGACCTTCACGTCCCATTTGCCCGATGAAGCGTGATATTCGACCCACTCGATCGACGGCGCGCGGCCGACCAGCTCGAATGTGTTCTCCTCAAGGTAGAACAGGATCACGTCGCCGATCACATAGCCATCGGGGGTGACTGGCGCGAACTGCTTGGCGCGGTTGGGGACGAAGCCCTTGAAGCTGTTGGGCGCGAGATAGTGCAGCATCTCGAACGCGTCCGGCCCGGTGACGAGGAGGTCGACCATGTGGAAGCTCTGGTTGAACAGCACCGCCGTGTTCGCCCAGGACAATTGCTCGTCGCGCCAGTTGGAATATTCCGCCGGAACGCCGGGATAGGCATTGGGGCCGACCTGCTGGTTGCGCAGGAAGTCGACGATATTGCCCTGTTCGTCGAGCAGTTGCTGAAGCGTCTTGTCGGTCATGGTCGTGCCTCTCCTAAGGTCAGGTCGTGGAAGGGATGGCAGGGACATCCAGCCATTCCCGGATCAGGGCGTTGAAGGCTTCGGGCTTCTCGGCGGGTGCCATATGCCCGGCCCCGGGAATGACATGGAGCACGGCGCCTGCGATCCGCGCCGCGATCGCTTCGTGCTGGGCGACGCTGGACCATTGATCCTCGTCACCGACCACCACGGTCACGGGACAGGCGACTGCCTGTAGCACGGCGTCGGTGTCGGGGCGGTGCAACAGCGCCTCAGTCTGCGCCTCGAACACCGCTTGCCCAGCGCGCAGGCACATTGCCCGCAGCGCCGCCATCAGCGCCGCATCGGCGCGCGCGCCTTCCCCGACCATCGGCGGTAGCCAGGCATCGACAAGCCGGTCGAACCCCTCGCGGCGACCGAGGTCGCGCAGCGCATAGCGGCTTTCAGCTTCGCCCTCACGCACGCCATGCACGCCGGTGTCGGCGATCATCAGCCGGGTGACGCGATCGGGTGCGCGCGCGATCACCTCCAGTGCGACGCGCGCGCCCATCGAATGTCCGATCAGTGCGAAGCAGTCCGGCGCTGAGGCCAAGACATGCTCCGCCATCACCCCGATAGCGTCCGCACCGCCATAATGGTCGTCGATCGCGCGCGCCTGCGGCAACGCCGCGAGCGTCGCCGCAAACATGCCCGCGTCGCACATCAATCCTGGCAGGATCAGCAGGTCTTCGCGCAAGCTCGCCTCAATCCACATACATGAATTATTCGTCTATGCGAATTTGAGTCCCCACGCTAGACTGGAAATGTCCGGACGCGTCGCCGGGCGATGCTCCACTCAGGACGAGGACCCCGGTGCCCCCTCCCCTCATCCATCCCAACTGGTCGCGCCCCGCCACCTCGGCGATCGACGGCTATTCGCTCGAGATCACCGCCAAGGATGCCGACGCCCTGCGCGCCGTCGCCTCGCGTATCCCCGCGGCGACACCGATCGCCATCGCCTATCTGCCCGGCGAAAGCCTCGACGCACGGGTGCGTGCTGCCCAGACGATCCGCGCGCTGGGGTTTGAGCCGATGCCGCATTTTTCGGCGCGGCGGATCGAATCGCGCGATGCGTTCGAGGCATATCTGGGCGCCGCGGTCGAACAGGCCGGGGTGCAGCGTTGCTTCGTCGTCGCGGGCGACCCGTCCACTCCAGCCGGGCCGTTCGCGGACAGCGCGTCGCTGATCGCGACCGGCGCGTTCGAGCGCAGCGGCATCCGCGCGATCGGCGTCGGCGGGCATCCCGAGGGGCACCCCAACATGACCGAGGCCGAGTGTTTCGCGGTGCTCGACGGCAAATGCCATGAGATCGAACGGCGCGGCATGGCGCCGCTGATCGTCACGCAATTCGGCTTCGACGCCGACGCGGTGGTCCGCTGGCTCGGCGAACTGCGCCGCCGCGGGATCGACGCGCCGGTGCGGCTCGGTGTTCCCGGGCCAGCCGGGATCAAGACACTGATGCGCTATGCCGCGCTGTGCGGGATCGGTGCATCGACCGCGGTGCTGCGCAAATATGGCCTGTCGCTCGGCAATCTGATCGGCACGGCCGGGCCGGACCGGCTCGTCGCCACCCTGGAGGCCGGGTTGACGCCAGACCATGGACCGGTGCGGCTGCATTTCTACCCCTTTGGCGGGCTCGCGCGCACGCTCGACTGGATCGACGGCTATGCGCGGGCGACAGGACTGGACCCGAGCGCATGACCGAGACCTGCACCATCACGCTCCACTGCACCGACCGGCAGGGCATCGTCGCCGCAGTGGCAGGGTTCCTCACCCAGTCGGAGTGCAACATCGTCGAATCGCAGCAATATAATGACGCGATCACCGGCGGCTTCTTCATGCGCACCGTGTTCGACGCCCCGGCGGCTGATGTCGCCGCGATCGAGGGTCGCTTTGCCGAGCTTGCCGCAAATTGGGCCATGGAGTGGAAGTTCCGGGTCAATTCGCGCCCGACCCGCGTGCTGCTGATGGTGTCGAAGTTCGATCATTGCCTGGGCGACCTTCTCTATCGCCGCCGCATTGGCGAGTTGAAGATGGACGTCGTGGGCATTGTCTCCAACCATCCGCGCGCCGCGCTGGCGACGTCGATGATCGGCGATATTCCCTATCACCATCTCCCGATCACCCCGGACACCAAGCCCGAGCAGGAGGCAGCGATCAAGGCGATCGTCACACAGACCGGCGCCGAACTCGTCGTGCTGGCGCGCTATATGCAGATCCTGTCCGACGATCTCGCCGCATTCCTCTCGGGCCGGTGCATCAACATCCACCACAGCTTCCTGCCCGGCTTCAAAGGCGCAAAACCCTATCATCAAGCCTATCGGCGCGGGGTGAAAATGATCGGCGCGACCGCGCATTATGTGACCGCCGACCTCGATGAAGGTCCGATCATCCATCAGGATGTCGAGGCGATCTCGCACGCCGACATCCCCGACGATCTGGTGCGCAAGGGCCGCGACATCGAACGCCGCGTGCTGGCGACCGCGGTTCATTATCATCTCGACGATCGCGTACTGCTCAACGGCGCACGCACCGTCATTTTCAAGGCATAAGCGATGCCCGACCTCCCCTACGATCTTGCCGATCTGCACGACATTCCGGGCACCACCATCTTCACCGCCGACAGCGCCCGGCGTGCCTATCACCTCCACCGGTTCTGCATGTCGCTGATGAAGGAGGAAAACCGCCAGCGCTTCCGCGCGGACGAAGCAGGCTGGCTCGCGACCTTTGCGATGACAGCAGAGCAGCGCGATGCGGTGCTGGCGCGCGATTACAACCGCATGATCGCGCTGGGCGGAAACATCTATTTCCTCGTCAAGATCGCCAGCACCGACGGCATCAGCGTCGCACAGGCGGTCAGCACCATGACCGACCTCGACGTCGCGGACTATACCGCGATGATGATCGCGGGCGGGCGCACACCGCAGGGCAATCGTTCGATCAAGGGAGGCTGGTAAGATGGCCCGGATTACCGCAGGCGTCACCACCAGCCACGTACCCGCAATCGGCGCGGCACTGGACAATGGCAAGACGGCGGAACCCTATTGGGCACCGATTTTCGATGGCTACGCGCCCAGCCGCGCCTGGATGGCCGAGGCGGCACCCGAGGTCGTCATTCTGGTGTTCAACGATCACGCGACCAGCCTGATGCTCGACGTCGTGCCGACCTTTGCGATCGGGTGCGCCGACGCCTACACCCCTGCCGACGAAGGCTGGGGGCCGCGCCCCGTGCCGGTCGTCGAAGGACATGCGGAACTGTCGGCGCATATCGCGCAGAGCCTGATTCTCGACGAATTCGACATGACCCTCATCAACGCGATGGATGTCGATCACGGCCTGACCGTGCCGCTGTCGCTGATGTTCGGCGCGGTGGACCGCTGGCCGGTGCGCGTGGTGCCGATCATGGTCAACGTCACGCAATTCCCGCCGCCCTCTGGCGACCGGTGCTGGCGGCTCGGCGAAGCGCTGGCCCGCGCCGTTGCCAGCTTCCCGCAGGATCTGCGGGTTCAGGTTTGGGGCACGGGCGGGATGAGCCACCAGATCCAGGGACCGCGCGCGGGCCTCATCAACCGCGCGTTCGACACTGACTTTCTCGACCGCATGGTTGGCGATCCGCAATCGCTGCGCGGGATCACCCATCTCGACTATCTGCGCGAGGCGGGCAGCGAGGGAATCGAACTGATCACCTGGCTCATCATGCGCGGCGCGCTGGGCGAGGGCGCGGTCGAGCGGCACCGTTTCTACCACGTTCCCGCTTCCAATACCGCGGTCGGGCATCTGGTGCTCGAGAACGTCTGAGCCGACACGAGGGGGCGCGTCGTCATTGCGGCGCTCGGGACGGCGTTGAGGACTGGCGCACCCGACAGGATTCGAACCTGTGGCCTCTGCCTTCGGAGGGCAGCGCTCTATCCAGCTGAGCTACGGGTGCGTGGTGAACGCGCCTAGCAAAGCGCGATGCGCGACGCCAGCCTAAACGCCAGCCTAAATGATCGCTGTTTTCCCGGCCCTGGGCGCGGGCGTTTTTGGCTTGTAGGCGCACAGGTCCATAACGGGGCAGCGCCAGCATTCGGGGGTGCGCGCCTTGCAGATATAGCGGCCGTGCAGGATCAGCCAGTGATGGGCGTGAAGGCGAAACGGCTGCGGCACGCTTGCCTCCAGCTTTTTCTCGACCGCCAGCGGGGTCTTGCCGCGTGCAAGGCCGGTGCGGTTGCCGACGCGGAACAGATGCGTGTCGACCGCGAAGGTCTCATGCCCGAACGCAACGTTCATCACGACGTTCGCGGTCTTGCGTCCGACGCCGGGGAGCTTCTCCAGCGCATCGCGATCCTCGGGTACCTGGCTGCCATGCTCGGCGATCAGCGTCTCGCTCAGGGCGATGACGTTCTTCGCCTTGCTGTTGAACAGGCCGATCGTGTTGATGTGTTCCTTCAGCCCATCCTCGCCCAGCGCGACCATCTTTTCGGGCGTATCGACTGCGGCGAACAGGCGCCTGGTCGCCTTGTTCACCCCGG